>UWSO01000003.1 GCA_900538385.1 uncultured Porphyromonas sp. | reverse complement strand
TCGTCTTGCTCGGTGAAGGTGTGCTTGTAGTAGCCTTTGCGGCTGACTTCTAACAGCTGACAAAGGTAGGTTATGGAGAGCTTTTGATCTCTCACTTTGGCGCATTCAAGCTGTCTCACGGCTGCAAATCGGTCTTTTTTTTTAGATCAATGTGGTAGCGATTCAAGACCACTTCGAGTAGTGTCTTGTTGACTAAGGCCTTGCTCTCAGCCTGGAAGAGGGCTGCTTTGAGGCGAGCGTTTTCGCGCTTGAGTTCTGCATAATCTGGATCTACGGCTTTGTTCTTGTTTGTCTTGCTCATAGTGCTTTGGTTGGGTAACTCTACACCAAAGGTACGCAACCAATTTCGAATGGTGCGTGCGGTAATGCCGTAGCGCTGGCTGGTCGTGGCGATGCTCTCGCCAGTGGCTAGGAGGTCATCAATGACTCTCCACTTGAAATCTAGGGGATATCCCTTTCGTCCTCGGTTACTTTTTTCTTCTTTCATTGTTGTTGGGGTTGGCTCCCCAACTGTGTACTATTTCAGGAGAGGACAAAAACTTCTTTTCCTCCGTTGGAAATTTAATTTTCCAACGGAGGAACGTTTTTGGAAAGTTGACAAAACGGTTGGATCCTCACGGCTGTCTCGGGTCTGATCGCACGACAAATAACGATGCGTCTCGGCAAGAGGGCTAGTTCGTACCGAGACGCATCGCTGTCTGTGAGGGGGAATGTGGCTAGATCTGTAGCTTGTAGCGCCCGTCGGGCTGGAGCGAGACGGCGCCTTCGCTCTCGAGGAGGAAGAGTCGGAAGCTTACCTCGTCGACCCCCATGAGCGTCTGGTCACAGAGAGCATCGATCGAGAGGCCATCACCGCTCTCTACGATCAGATCGAGGAGGGGGCGTGTCTCAGGCTCTAGGCGAGCACGCAGAGCGTTGAGCTTGCTCTCGTGAGACATGGAGCTACCGGCACTGCGCGCCTTATGGTCGGGCTTCTTCCACTCGAGGTCTTCGCAGAGGTGAGTAGCTGAGGAGATGAGCTTGGCGATATTGTTGTAGATAAGGTTGTTGCACCCTTCGTTTTCACGATCTGAGGGGCGACCTGGAAGGGCGTAGACGGAGCGGTCGTAGTCAAAGGCTTGGTGAGCCGTGATGAGCGACCCGCCACGCTCGGCAGACTGACCGACGAGGGTCGCCTGCGTGAGCCCCGCCACGATACGATTGCGCAAGACAAACTGATGTCGCTGGGGCTTGACACCCGCTGGGTACTCGGAGAGTAACGCTCCGCTGTAGGCTACGATGCTGCGAGCGAGGTTGCGGTGATTGCTCGGGTAGATCATGTGAAGTCCGTGCGCCAGCACGGCAACGGTGGGCAAGCCCGCCTGTAGCGCCGCTTTGTGTGCGATAGCGTCTAGACCGAGTGCCAGTCCGCTGACGATGGTCACGCTGTCGGTCACGTAGGGCAGGTGACTGATGATCGACTGCAGATCCTCGACACCATGCTGCGAAGGCTTGCGCGTGCCGACGACGCTGAGCGTCTGTTCCGCATGAAGTGATGCTAGGTCGCCTAGATAAAAGAGTATCAGTGGCGCATCGGCACACTGGAGGAGTAGGGGAGGGTAGTCGGCATCGTAAATGCTGACCATTCGAATGCCTAGATCGGCGGTACGCTGTAGCTGCGCTTGCGTTTCCTCAAGCTTAGCCCGATCCCGTAGGAGCGGGTAGAGATGCGTGTAGACGTGGCCGTTGAGCCTTGCCAGAGCTTGTGGATCAGCCCATAGTGCTGTGGCTGATCCGGCAAACTCTATCAGATGGCGAGCAAGCTGTAGCGATACGCCCTTGAGCTGTGTCAAGGCGTAGATACACAGATGCTCGCGGCTTATCTCAGGCATTGGCTAGGCGGTGGGGATTACTGCTTAGCGAGCCACTCGTAGCCGTTGCGGAAGAACTGTATCCACGGAGAGACCTGATCCTCCTGGCGACGCTCCTCGGGATAGAAGCCACACTGCCAGGTGAGTGTAGCACGCTCTGGGTGAGGCATCATAGCTAGGTGACGGCCATCGCTACTGCAGAGTGCTGCTATGCCACGCTCGGAGCCATTAGGATTGCCGGGGTAGGTGTCGTAATGGTAGCGTGCTGCGATCTGCTCATCGGGTATCGTGGGGCAGACGAAGCGACCCTCGCCGTGAGCCACCCAGACACCGAGCTGACAGCCCTCGAGACCTTGTGTCAAGATAGCGCCCGTGTCGGCGATGTCTACGGTTAGGAAGTTGGACTCAAACTTGTGCGAGGCGTTGTGCTCCAGCTTGAAGAGGCTTTCGCCCTGAGCATCCTTGCCGAGGAGCCCGAGCTGAGCCATGAGCTGACAGCCGTTGCAGATGCCGAGTGAGAGTGTGTCGGGACGAGCGTAGAAAGCTTCGATAGCCTTGCGAGCACGCTCATTGTAAAGGATACCCGCAGCCCAGCCCTTGGCAGAGCCTAAGACATCGGAGTGCGAGAAGCCTCCGCAGTAGACGAGCATACGTATGTCGGACAGGTCGGTGCGCCCCTCGATGAGGTCGGTCAGATGGATGTCCTCCACGTCAAAGCCTGCGAGGTGCAGTGCGTAAGCCATCTCACGCTCACCGTTGGTTCCGTTGTCACGTAGGATAGCCGCTTTGATACCTGAGGCCTTCGTGCGATGAGGCTCTAGACCAAGACCAGCATAGGTGCCAGCGAAAGCGTGCGGGAAGCGCCACTGTACGGGTTGCTTGCCCAGATTCTCGTAGCGACTTGTTGCTAGTGCTTCGCCACTCTGGAAGCAGTCCAGTAGGTAAGATTTGTTTGCCCAGCACTTGCGTGCAGCATCGATGTCGATCTCGTACGTCTTGCCCTCCTGATGGATCATCAGTAGGCGAGACTCGGTGGGTGCACCGAGGTCGGCATAAGCAATCTCGTACTCCTCGAGGATACGCTTCGCCTGCTCTGCCTTAGAAACCTGTAGGATGACGCCGGGGTTCTCGCTATAGAGCGCCGTGACGAGGTCCACATGGGAGAGCTCATCGAGGCTGATCTCAGCGCCACCCTGCGTATTGGCGAAGCACATCTCCAAGAGCGTCGTGACCATACCGCCTGCCGAGATGTCGTGACCAGCGAGGACTAAGCCCTTGTGAATCAACACCTGAACGGCCTCAAAGGCGGTGGCGAAGTAGTCGGTGTCGCCGACTGTGGGGAAGCTGTCGCCCAGCTGTCCCAATGCTTGTGCCAGAGCTGAGCCACCGAGCGCCATCGGAGCAAAGCTAAAGTCTATGTAGAGCAGACGGCTCTGCTTAACAGCCTTGAGCTCAGGCGTTACGATGCCCCTGACGTTGCTCACGGGAGCTGCTGCGGTGATGATCAGTGTGCCTGGGCTCATCACCTGCTTTCCGTCGGGATACTTCTGCGTCATGGAGAGCGAATCCTTGCCCGTCGGGATGTTGATCCCTAGATCTATGGCAAACTCGCTACAAGCCTGCACCGCCTGATAGAGACGTGCGTCCTCGCCCTTGTTGCGACAAGGCCACATCCAGTTAGCACTGAGCGAGATGCCACGTATGCCGCCTTCGATGGGGGCAAAGACAATGTTCGTCAGAGCCTCTGCGATAGCCATCCGAGAGCCATCCCCAGCATCGATGAGTGCCACCTGAGGCGCATGTCCTACGGCAGTCGCCATACCGCTCTTGCCGTCGTAGTCTAGTGCCATAGCACCAAGATCGGAGAGTGGTAGCTGAAGCGCGCCAACGCATTGCTGCTGTGCCACACGACCCGTAACGGAGCGGTCCACTTTGTTGGTCAACCAATCCTTAGAGGCGACCGCTTCGAGGGTCAAGACTTTGTCTAGATATTCGCGCCACTGCTCTTTGTCATAGCTGACTGGGGCAAACTGGTGAGCGAGCGTCTCGTCCTCCATAACCGTCTTGGGCGACTGTCCCAGCAGGTCGGACACGGCTAGGTCGATGGCTGCGCGTCCCTCCCGCTCTGTGCTAAAGAGGAGACGCTCATCGTCGGTCGTCTCGCCTACCTTATATATAGGACTACCCTCACGACGTGCTATCTGCTCTATCTGCGCATACTCACGCTCCTGGATGAGCAGACCGACACGCTCTTGGCTCTCATTGCCGATGATCTCTCTAGCGGAGAGCGTCGGGTCGCCCACGGGTAGTGCGTCAATGTCGATGCGCCCCCCAGTCTCCTCGATCAGCTCGGTGAGACAGTTCAGGTGTCCGCCAGCACCATGGTCGTGGATGCTCACGATCGGGTTGTCGCCCTGCTCGCTGATGGCGCGGACCACGTTGAGGACACGCTTCTGCATCTCAGGATTGGCACGCTGCACCGCATTAAGCTCGATACCGCTACTGTACTCGCCCGTAGCGACAGAGCTGACGGCACCGCCACCCATACCGATGCGGTAGTTGTCGCCACCGAGTAGCACGACCGTTTCGCCAGGTTGTGGTGTCTCCTTCTTAGCATCCTCTTGAGGCGCGTAACCCATACCGCCCGCCAGCATGATCACCTTGTCGTAGCCGTAGAGCGTACTGTCGGCACCCTCCTGATGCTCGAAGGTGAGCAGCGAACCATTGATCAGTGGCTGTCCAAACTTATTACCAAAGTCACTAGCGCCGTCGCTCGCTTTCGTCAGAATCTCTTGCGGAGACTGGTAAAGCCAAGGACGTGGGTCTAACTTGGCGGGGCTAAGCTTCTGATCCTTCTCTAGGCGTGGGTAGGAGGTGATGTAGACGGCACTACCAGAGAGTGGTAGCGATCCCTTGCCACCGCACATGCGGTCACGGATCTCACCGCCCGAGCCGGTAGCTGCGCCGTTGAAGGGCTCGACCGTCGTGGGGAAGTTGTGCGTCTCAGCCTTTAGTGCCAAGACTGTATTGCGCTCCCGTAGTGTAAAGAGCGAGGGCTCCGTCGCGCTCGTTGGCGCAAACTGCCAGACGCGGGGGCCCTTGACAAAAGCTACATTGTCCTTGTAAGCCGATACGATGCCGTTGGGGTTCTCCTTGGAGGTTTGCTTGATCATCGCAAAGAGCGAATCGTTTTGTCGCAAGCCGTCGATGATGAAGGTGCCGTTGAATATCTTATGGCGGCAGTGCTCCGAGTTGACCTGTGAGAAGCCGAAGACCTCAGAGTCTGTCAGCGGACGACCGATGCGTGCCGAGACGCTCTCTAGATAGGCTATCTCCTCCTCGCTTAGGGCTAGTCCCTCCTCCTCATTGTACGCCTCTAGGTCCGTGATCTCACGGATCGGCTGAGGCTCAGCGGTCATGGCGAAGCTATCCTGACCCAGCCCCTTGTAGATCGCTTGGAGCATCGGGTCGTAGTGCGGCTTCGCTTCGTGAGTACGTGTGAGCTGCTCGATACGATCGATGCCAGAGATGCGCATGTTTTGCGTTATCTCCACAGCGTTGGTACTCCATGGAGTCACCTGCGTAGGACGAGGTCCCACATAAGTCCCCTCGAGATGAGACTCGGGAGCCAGCTGCGCTCCGCCAAAGAGCCACGAGAGACGCTCGCAGGTCTCCTCGCTGAGAGCTGAGGTGTGTGAGACTGCATAAATCGTATCACCAAGGACAAAGTAACTAATCATAGCGGGTTGTGTATAATGGGTCTGAAACTACTTACGTGCAAATGTACGGAATTTAGTGTTGAGGGCAGCGGTTTAGACATATAGCTGCCCAGCTTTGTTGAGCGTGGGAATGTGTATTGAGCAGTCTTGCTCGAGGCAGAGACGTAAGCTCTCGGGGTAGCCACGCTGTATCAGACGCTGGTTGTGATCGCAATTGTAGAGGTAGTCGTAGAGGCGAGCACGGTGCTGGCGGTAAAGCTCTAGCGCCGTGCGGCTGCTGTCGGTGAGTCGGTAGGTTGTGCCCAGCTCCTCAAGCTTGTCTAGGAGCGCAGCACCGTAGAGCGTGTCCTCGATGCAGAAGCTGTTTTGCCAACCAGAAGCGAGTACTGTCACGGCACGCCCCGAAGCTTGGCAGTGGCGCGCCACGGCGGTGAGATTGCTAAAAGCGCCTACGATAATCTCTGCTGCGCCAGCCTCCCTAGCTGCGTGAATGGCTTGGGTGCCGTTGGTCGTCGTGAAGACGATGCTACGTCCGCCGATCCGCTCAGCGGTAAACTCGGAGGGGTCGTTGCCTAGGTCAGCCCACGGGCAACGCATCGCATTGCGCTCGGCAGCTACCACGTAGCCCTTACCGAGAAAGCTCTCCGCCTCATCGGTCGTCGCCACGGGAATGATCTCCTTAGCGCCATGGTCAAAGGCCGCCACCATCGAGGTGCCAGCACGCAGTATGTCCACAACGACCACCACGCTGTCCTCCTGATGGTAGTAAGGGTAGAGCGCAGGGCACGGACAAATATCAAAAGTTAGATGTGCCATAGAATGTGTACTCTTGCTTATTCTTCGTCTTCCTCGATCGTTATGCTGGACTTTGCCGTCCTTCTAAGCTCAATAACAACATCTTTACGATCCATTCCTAGTAATAGCATGGCTTTAGACATGCGATCCAATATCATATTGATAGTTGCGTCACAATGTACGAAGAGCTCTTCAGGCTTAATATCTGAAAGTTGAGTACAGAATTTATCTTCAAGGTTTTTGTATCGTGTCTGGTAGTCTGGTCGCTTCAACAAAAGTTGACTAAACCTACTCCAGTTCACGATAGAGTCCTTTCGACTAAATACTTCTTGTTGATTAAGCATGAGCTCTTCCAACGCTGCTGGTTCTTGATATTTGAAGTACTTGACAAACTGGAGTAATGTTCCAGACCAGTTCTTGACCTCGTACGTTTGCTGATATATCCTAAGCTGCTTGGGCTTAGTTCCTTTTGCCCACTCTAAACTGCCATCAAACGGATATATAACACTTTCTGTCTTTTGATCTGAATCATCTTTCCAATTATTGGTCTGCTTGTATTCATCGGGTAGCGAGAAGGTGTCTAGGAAGAGACTAATCATACGATCTTGATGGTCGAGGATGCTTTCTTCACGCCATTGCTCATACTGACAGATGTCATGGCTGTATCCTATGTTCGAGGTAGCCAATCGTGCCTTCTTGTCAGCAAAAGATTTATTGCCCATTTCACCATTGAACTCAGTAAGTATCAGGTTGCCGATGTTGTGCAAGTAGTGCTGGTGTATCTCCTCAGCCTTCTCCTCGCCCAACTCGGAGCGCCACACTTCGTTGAGCGTCTGTGGCATAATGTGCTCGATAGTGACAAGTGGATCGTGAAAATCTACGGAAACTTTAGCCTGATGTTTCTCCATTTTACCTAGGATGAACTTACTATAGCTACTCACATCTTTGTAGAAAGCTAGTCGCTCTAAAGTCTCTCGAATTTCTTTATCGTTTGGTAAGCGTAGTCTATAAAAGAGATTGGATAGAATCTTTATCAGTGAAGTCTCTCCGCTTGCTATTGCTGGAAGATAAAAGGTCAGTGTAGGGATGTTCTTATTCTCTGCTTGTGTTAATTTAACTACACGCCTACGTATCAGATAGGTGCGAATGGACTCTAGAGACTCTATAAGTAAGGTGTCGCAGATTGTCGTATTAGGGTTCGAAGACTGTCGCATATGAAGCAACTCTAGCACAAAAGGCTTAAAAGCTTCACTCGATATGTCGTGAAATATATTGTGTAGGAGTTCCTTAATGGTTTGATCATCCTCCTTGTTAGGAGACACGGGAGTGTAGTATTTAGGCTCTACAATGTTTAAGTAACAAGGAACGTAAGACTCTATATCTCTGATGAAATCTTTCTTGCTATCAAATGTACGCTCAACGAATTCTTTGAACTGATAGTACAGCTCTTTGGTGTTGTTGTCACTGACTACTTTATAGGATTTCTTGTTTTTGCACTGGAGATAGTCGCGGAAGAATTTAGATGTGTACTCCTCTCCCACTTCGCACAAAGGCTGCTCTATCTTGGGCTGCCATACCCCATCGTAGATTGTTGTTTGCTGATCACTAGGCATCCCGAGTAAGATGTAGTTGCGGATAAGGTCCGACAGGGTGAGGGGCTTGCCGAGCGAATTGAGCGTCTCAAAGATAACCTGTGGGTCTTCTCCTTTGTATGGCTCTTCTGACAGCTCTATTATAGCTACATTTATTCGTTGAAGAGCAGTTATGAAGTGTTCCGCAGTTATGCCTTCGTTTTCCAGTTGTTTCCTTAGCAGTCGTATGAATAAGTTATACGCATCTGTGATTTTCCCTGGGACTGATTCTTTTCCCATAACCAATGCACCATAAGCATCCCAGTCGGAAGTTACCTGCTTGAGCTTGATTTTATCCTTGAACGTAGACTTCTCGTTAATGAGTAATGTGTTAGTGATGTTTTGTTTTTCTTCTTGGTCTGTAGAGAGGTCTCGTAATGCAATGCAAAAGATCAAAGTAGTGGTCAGACGTTGCTGTCCGTCGATGATCACTTGTCGCTTAGCAAATGAACCTTGTCCTTCCCACTTGTATACTAGGGTCCCAAAGAAATGCTGCTGTTTATCTTTTTGCATCGGATCTTGTTCAGAGTGAACTAATCTCATGACATCATCAAAGAAGCGATTTATTTGTTCTCTGCCCCACGAGTATGCTCGCTGATACGGAGGAATGAAAAATGAAGTGTTATTAAGGCTTAGAGCTTCAAAGATTGATGAATTAGAAGTTTTCATAGGATGGAGTATCTGTTTGAGAAAGGTAGGTTGTATTGTCAAAGCCCTCCACGAGTGAGGCTGAGATGCTCAGTGGAGGGCTTTGCTTAGCGTGCTGCTTGTCGCTTAGTGCAGCGTGTGATTACTTGCGGAAGGGTGGCTTGACCACCTTAGCCTCTAGGTTGCGCTTGCGGACGGCGATGTAGATCTTGCTCTCCAGCTTGCTGTACTCCGTAGAGACGTAACCCATACCAATGCCCACCTTGAGTGCGGGAGACATGGTACCAGAGGTGACGACACCGATCTTCTCGCCAGCCTCGTTGACTATGTCGTAGTGCTGACGGGGGATACCCTTGTCGACCATCTCGAAGGCGACGAGCTTGCGCGTCAAGCCCTCAGCCTTCTGCTTGAGCAGTGCCTCACGACCTACGAGGTCGGGCTTATTGTCCGTGAGCTTGGTGATCCAGCCTAGACCGCTCTCTAGCGCCGTGTGCTGATCGTCGATGTCGTTGCCGTAGAGGCAGAAACCAGCCTCCAGACGGAGCGTATCACGCGCACCCAGACCAGCTGGCATGATGCCCTCGGGCTTGCCAGCCTCAAAGATAGCGTCCCAGATCTTGTCGGCATACTGAGGGAAGAAGTAGAGCTCGAAGCCTCCGCAGCCCGTGTAGCCCGTATTGGAGATAATCACGTTGGGGCAGTCTGCGAAGGTACCCACCTTAAAGTGGTAGTAGGGGATGTCGAGTAGGTCGATGTCCGTCAGACGCTGTAGTACTTGCGTTGCCTTCGGGCCCTGTACGGCTAGCTGTCCAATCTTGGCGGAGCCGTCCTCTAGGTCAGCACCCATATCGTTTTGCTTGAGGCACCACGCCCAGTCCTTGACCACGTTGGCAGCGTTGGGGACGAGCATGTACTTGTCCTCCTCGTAGCGATATACGAGGAAGTCGTCTAGTAGTGTGCCCTGCTCCGTCGTAAAGCAGCTGTACTGTATCTGCCCCACCTCCAGCTTGGAGGCATCGTTGCTCGATACTTTCTGTAGAAATTCGAGAGCCTTCGGTCCCTTGACCCAAAACTCTCCCATGTGTGACACGTCAAAGACACCGACGCCGTTGATCACATTCATGTGCTCCTCAAGGATCCCCGTAGGGTACTCGATAGGCATATTGTAGCCTGCGAAGTCGTGCATCTTAGCACCCAGTGCTATGTGACGCTCTGTAAATGGAGTAGTCTTCATAATGGTATGATGTTATAGATTGATCTGTATTGAATTTAGTGAGCTAAGCTCATTCGCTCCCCAAAGATAATGAAAATGGAGATACCAACCCTTTAGAAGCAAAAAAACTAGGTAGTGTAAAGACCACGAAATGCCTAGAAGACGAAGTTCTTTACGCTCATACCCCTCTCTAAGGATGTGATCTATGAAACAGAGGAAGAGAGACTTCTGAGGTGTATGTGTCATACTTTGGTAACTTTTTTGTGGTACTTTTGCGGGTGAAATCAATCATCTCAAACTCGTATGCGACATCTCACGAAGCTCGTCTTACTTATCATTACCCTTGCACTTACCGCTTATCTAAATGCTCGGTTAAATGCTCAGGAACCATTTACACAAGAGGTGCGCGGAGAGGTCATCTCCGCACTCCCTGATGACACGATCGTTGGAGCCTCGATCGTATTGGTCGGTAGTGATCCACTTGTAGGGACAACGACAGGCTCAGATCAGAAGTTTTCTCTACGGTTACCTGTAGGTCGTTGCTCCTTGCAGATTAGTTGTATAGGCTATGACTCTCAGGAGGTAGACCTCCTCGTTGTAGCGGGCAAGCAGAGCGTGCTGCATATAGCCTTGACACCATCAGATACTAAGCTCGATGCCGTGGTCGTGACAGCTCCGTATGACAAGAGTACTCCTACGAATAGACTCAGCCTAGCTGGGGCTCGTAGCTTTAGCGTTGATGAGGCGTATCGCTTTGCCGCTTCTCTAGGCGACCCAGCTCGTATGGTGCGTAGCTTCGCTGGTATCATGCCAGTCAACGACTCTCGCAACGATATCATCATACGAGGTAATTCACCCTCTGGGGTGCAGTGGATCCTAGATGGTATCGAGATCAGCAATCCCAATCACTTCAATACAGGTGTCGGTATGACTGGTGGACAGGTAAGCTATCTGAATACCAATCTGCTGAAGAACTCGGACTTTCACCTGAGTGCTTGGCCAGCCCCTTATGGTAATGCGCTCTCGGGTATCTTTGACTTGCGCCTACGTCGTGGCAATCTCGAGCGACATGAGTTCTGGCTACAGTCAGGCTTTGGTGGACTAGAGCTAGGTGCTGAGGGGTACCTGCGCAAGGGGAGTCAATCGTCTTACCTTGCTTCTTATCGCTACTCTGTCCCTGACATCATGCATGCTCTAGGCTTTAAGATGCCAGTGGTGCCACGCTATCAAGACTTCACGACGAAGCTCCACTTCGACCTAGGGCAGGGGCATGCACTCTCTTTCATCGGACTATTTAGCAAGAGTCACATACACTTTGCCACAAACGAGCTGGGAGACAATTTTGAATATGCCGACTACGACTTTAGTAAGCTTTCTTTCGCACAGCGCATCGCAATCAATTCGACAACTTACATTGCAGGGCTGACACACAGCGTACAGTTTTCCTCCCGTACGTCACTCCGTACGCAGCTCTCTTTCGTACGCTCTGATACCAGTATGCCTGTTGATACGATGAACCTCCGAGGAGGCAAGCAGGATCCTCAGTGGCATCTCATGTGGTCGGAGGCTGCACAGGAGAATAGATGGTCACTTCACTCGGATCTCACTTGGCATCCCAGTAGGGAGGGGCTACTCGTGGCGGGAGTCAGAGGCGATCTTTTTGATGCGCACTACTTGGAGCAGACGGCTGATGGTACGTTTGCTCAAGGTGTGCGGACGATTGTTGAGGAGAGCCCGCTCTATGGTATGATCCGAGCCTATGGACAGTATCGTCATCGCCTAGGAGACTACTGGACAGCCACAGTGGGACTACATAGTATGTACCTTACGATCAATGATCGCTATGCTATCGAGCCCCGTATGGGCATACAGTATCAGCCAGCTCGCTCTCACACGATCGGTCTTGCTGCGGGGATGTATAGTCAGATGCTCCCTCGCTCCTTCTACTTCATTCGTCATTATACTCCAGAGGGTATTGAGTATCGCAACAAGAAGGTCGACTTCACACGTAGTGCCCAGGTGGATGTCTACTACGACTGGGCTTTTGCACCCAACTGGCATGCTAAGATAGAGGGATACTATCAGGAGCTATACAAAGTGCCTGTGGTCAATGATCCGAACTCTATATGGACGCTCCTAGAGATAGGAGGCGCTGGACAAAACTACATAGAGCGTCAGAGCGATCTAGTCAATAAGGGGCGTGGTAGAAACTATGGTGTAGAGCTTACGGTGGAGAAGTTTTATAGCAACAACTACTACCTGCTCTTTAACGCGTCACTCTACAGCTCGACCTATACGACCGGATTTCAGAAAGAGTGGTGGAGTACCGTCTTCGATGGCCGGTATCTTGTCAATATGACGGGTGGATATGAGTGGCAGTTGCCGAAGCACTGGGCGCTTTTTACCGATCTTAAGGCCTCCTATGCGGGGGGCATTCGCTACACACCGATACGAGAAGATCTATATAAGCAGAGCGGTCGCATAGAGCTTGACAAGACACAGGTCAATGCTCTTCAAGCTAAGGATTACCTCCGAGCAGATTTAAAGATAGGCGCTCGCCAGATAGGTCAGCGCATCACCCAGGAGTGGGCAGTGGACCTGCAGAATGTGACGAATCGTAAGAATGTCATGTCTATCCTCTTCGACAATGGGGAGTACTCGACGATGTACACGCAGGGCTTTATGCCGATGGTTACTTACAAGCTCTTTTTCTCTGTGAGATAACGAGGAGAAGTTAGCCTTATCGCCCCCCCTGTGTCGTGGAAGATCTTGTGGTGGACCAAGAGAAAAGTTTTCACTACCTTTGTAGCGGTTCGCAGAAAGCTCCCCGGTTTGGGAATCTGACTCTTGGGGCATTAGCTCATCTGGCTAGAGCGCGACACTGGCAGTGTCGAGGTGATCGGTTCGAGTCCGATATGCTCCACCACGGGAGGATGGTACTATATTATATATGGTGTCATCCTCCTTTTTTGTGGAGATAGCGTGCTGTGCAGATGTAGTCGTCAATGCTACACGTCAGTATAAAAAAAGAGAAGTCCACACGACAGGTACTCAGCGTACTGCGTGTGGACTTCAACTATTCGAATGCTCTTTGGATCGCTATACCATCACAGAAGTGTGGAATAGCTTTTAGCGGGATAGTACGCCTTGCGGCGACATCCTTAGAGTCTGTTGAACTGGTCAACAAAGCTCTCCTAGAGCGGAACAGTGACCATGATGCTGGTATGAAGAGAGTGTTGGGCTACGGTGAGACGCTCTTCGTGGGAGAGTAGGGTGGTAGTCGCTGGTCTTTTTCAACACACACTTAACCTGTGACCAGAGGTACACACCATACCTGTCTCTTAGTAGCGGATCCTCTCAACTTGAGAGTGTGAGGCTGTGACCTCAGCTTGGGACTCGCATCATGATTTGCTCGGGGTGGCAAGAGGATCTATTGGTCTATCTCCTAGTCTTTCGGTAGACTGACTAGAACCTACAGCTGCTCCTCAAGTGATAAGTATGTACAGTGGTCGCTCCGCTCGGAGTCTGCGGTGACACAGACTGATCTAGTTCGCACGCACTAGCGTAGTGCATATAGGGACAACGGCATAGACGAGAGCCTGCTCCGAGGCTTCTCTTGGTTGTGACGATCAGACACCTGATAGATCTCGTGTGGTATGGGTACTATGGTAGTACGTACACCTTTATGGTACTCACAGAGATCGTAGCAGCAAGACATTGCTCAATCACTTTATCGAAAACGTTCCCCTATTTAAAGTAAATGTCCTCCTAATCTAGTCTCGTAGAGCATCCAAAGAGTCTCCTAGGTGCATCGCTGTGATCAAAGCTTTTTGACTCGGAAGATTGTGTCACAGCTACTGCTCGTAGAGAAAGCCCGTAGGCACTCAAGATGTCCCATTTATTACTCACCGTGGTGCGATGCCTAGATGCATCGCTCACATTGTAACATACATCTCCTGTCGCGCTCGACTCGGAGTAGCGAGGAGCGTACAGCTGGGGGAATAGAAGTCTCAGACTAGGATCTGAAAAGTGACGGTTATTTCCTTATGCTATACCTCGTAGCGCTTTAAGCCTTGCAGGTCTTCTGACTTACCTCATACAGACATCCCTTCCCACACCAATTACACAAGGTGCAGTGGTTATGATGCCTGCTTTGCGAGGATTACAGCAGCGGGACTGTTCAGGAGTTTCACCTGATTCCCTTTTAAGCCTTGAGGACTCCGGGACCCTGCTCGAGGGATGGAAGCACTCTCAGCACAAAGCCGCCACAAAGGTACAATAACTTTCGAATATATCAAAGCACCGATCTGTGGCTATTAGGGTTGACGCACCATAATATAGAATGAGCTAGCTCATTTCAATGTCTAGTGAGGAAATCTCAAATATCTCGCTGGATATTTTTCGTTTCCCAGGGAAGCGTTGGAAAATTCTTCGGACTTATCATTTCATTCCTCCGAAGTTTCATTTGATTCTTCCGAAGAGTTTTTTCTTTCTTCCGAGGAAATGAAAAATCTCTACCGAGGAATTTACGATTTCCTCCGTGGAGATTGATTCCACGGGTGATCTTTGTCTCAGCTGTAGTGCTTGTAACATGGGAAAAGTCGTGTCTACGGTTCATTTTGCTTGGTTGTGTGAGATGATGTGTGGTGGGGTGTTTTTTGCCGATTGGTGTAGATTGGGTACTTTTGCATTGGAGCTGGAGACAACTCTCTGAGCTTACAATCGTATAGACCTTAATTCTAACTCTACAGAACGATAATAATATGAAGATAGCTATAGTAGGTGCCAGTGGAGCGGTAGGGCGTGAGTTCCTACGACTCTTAGAGCATCGAGACTTCCCGATAGATGAGTTACGACTCTTTGGCTCGTCTCGCAGTGCGGGCAGTGTAATCACTTTCCGTGGTGAGGAACATAAGATAAAGCTCCTAGCTCAAAACGATGATTTCAAGGATATTGACATCGCTTTCGTCTCTGCTGGGGGACAGACGGCACTAGACTTCGCCAGTACGATCACGAAGCATGGTGCTCTGATGATCGACAATTCGAGTGCTTTCCGTATGGATCCCGAAGTGCCACTAGTCGTACCCGAGGTCAATGGAGCTGATGCGCTACATCCTGCCAAGAGGATCATCGCCAACCCGAACTGTAGTACGATCCAGATGATCGTGGCACTCGCTCCGATCCACGCTCTGAGCCCTATAGAGCGGGTGCATGTGGCTACCTACCAAGCTGCTAGCGGTGCTGGTCACGATGCGATGCTGGAGCTGGAGGGGCAGGTACGTGATCAAGCGATGGGCAAACCGCTGCAGACGAAGGCTTTCGGCAATCAACTCCTATATAATCTCATCCCTCAGATAGACGTCTTCACGGACAATGACTATACGAAGGAGGAGATGAAGATGTACAATGAGACCTGCAAGATCCTGCACAACGATGAGATTCGCGTCAGTGCCACCTGCGTGCGTGTCCCTGTGCTGCGTGCTCATAGCGAAGCTATCTGGGTTAAGTGCGCTGATCCGCTTACGGTCGAGGCGGTACGCGAAGCAATGTCAAAGCAGAAGGGACTGCTCCTGATGGATGACCCCGCCAAGCGTAGCTACCCGATGCCTCTACACTGCTCTATGCAGGAGCCTGTCTATGTGGGCCGTCTGAGGGCTGATCTCGCAGAGCCGGGTTGTGTCACTTTCTGGTGTGTGGCTGACCAGATCATGAAGGGTGCTGCGCTCAATGCTATTCAGATTGCGGAGTACCTGATTCAGGAGGGCGCTTTTGCTAAGTAAGCCTTGATCCACTAGAGTGAGTATGGAGCATACGACCGAGAGCAATCCGCAGGAACTCGTCGCCTTTCTTACGCTGTGCAAGGACTATTGCGCGCTCATAGAGCATGCGTCCGAGTATAGTCGGGTGGAATTTGTACGGCGTACTTACGGCTACCTCCCAGAGATCTTTAGCTACTTATCACAGATGCCAGCGACCCCTACGGAGGAGCTGGAGGATTGGCTCACTAGCTACACACAGGTGATCTCAGATGAGACAGTGAGCTACTACGAGGAGCAGGTGCGTGCGCTACTGGGCGAGGAGCTAGATCTCTTCCTCCACTACCCTGTGGGCATAGCGCAAGATGGCGAGCTAGAGCCGGAGAGACTCTCACGTCTCTTGGTGCTGATCTACCGTGAGCTGGGTACGCCGTTGCTGGTACTTAGAGAAGATGCTGGCGAGCTACTCGTTGCGACGCTCTCGATACTGCAATACGCTTTTGACACATACCTGGGTGATGCGCTCCTGTCTGCCCTGCGTGTGCTACACTATCACAAGCATGCCGAGGGTCTAGAGGAGGATACTGACCGCTGGGCAACAGAAAGCATACAATAATAATAGAGTAAACAATCGTGCTGTCATCAATTACTAAAGAGGAGATAGGTAAACTAGCCAAAGCGACCTTCACCGGTGAAATCGTTGTCGTGGACTCGCTCCCGCAAGTCGAGTCTGCCGTAGCAGATTTAGAGCAGTGTGCTATAATCGGTATGGACACGGAGTCTAAGCCTGTCTTTAAGAAGTATGAGCGTCAGTCTGTAGCTCTTATTCAGCTATCGAGCGAGAGTTGCTGCTACCTCTTTAGAATCAACAAAATAGGCATCCCGCCTCGGCTGCAAGGACTACTGGAGCGTGAAGACATACTCAAAGTGGGACTAGACCTCTGCGGGGATCGGAGACAGTTGAGAAGGTTTTCGAAGGAGTTACAGCCACAAGGCTTCGTAGACTTGCAGCGTCTCACACCTGCTTACGGTATCCATGACTTGGGTCTGCAGAAGATCTATGCGATACTCTTCGGGGAGAAGATTAGCAAGCGTGCTCAACTGACCAACTGGGAGGCGGCTACTCTAACGCCTGCACAGCAGAGCTATGCAGCGCTAGATGCATACGCTTGTCTCCGTATCTATCATCGTCTAGAGTCAGAGCCGATGCCACTATTGCACCACTTCGGACTCTGCCCTGAGCAGCCATCCTAAGACTTTGCCACAAGAGCTACAACCTACCACAACTCCTATGTACCAGTTATACCTCAAGCCTCACCGTGAGGAGCCTCTCCTCAGACATCATCCATGGGTTTTCTCAGGCGCACTGCAGCGCACCAAGGAGAGCATACCGCTAGGATCGACAGTGACTATCCTCAACCACGATGGCTCGCAGCGACTCGGGCAGGGAGTCTACGAGGGCGGGACGATAGCCGTCCGCATGCTGACCTTTGGCGATGAGGAGATAGGGGAGTGGCGCACATTCTTTACCACACGCCTGAGCCAAGCGCATCAGTTACGCAAGACGCTCCTCCAGAGCCAAGATGGTAGACAGACAGACTGCTGGCGCTTGTGTTATGGTGAGAGCGACTTCATACCAGGGCTGGTCATAGACATCTACCGAGAGGTGGCTGTGATACAGATACATGCGCTGAGCCTCTACCCGCTACGTCAGTTGATCGCTGAGGTGCTGTGCGAACTACCAGAGCTAGGTGTGCACTACGTCTACGACAAGTCTGTCGAGACGCTCCCAGCACAGACACCTAGTGAGTGGATTATGCCGAATGGCTATCTAGGGAAGGCTCCTTCGGCTGAATATGATCGAACAGTGCAGGAGTATGGTTACAGCTTCTTGCCAGACTGGGAGCGAGGACAGAAGACCGGCTTCTTCGTGGACCAGCGTGACAACAGACGGCTTGTCGAGTCGTACGCTCGGGGACGTAACGTCCTCAACATCTGCTGCTACTCGGGTGGCTTCTCCGTCTATGCTCTCGGAGGTGGCGCCCAGCATGTCGTCTCGATAGACAGCTCTGCACGAGCTATCTCACTCTGCGAGGAGAGTGTGGCGATCAACTTTTCTTCTGATCTAGATACGCTTCAGAGGCACGAAGCGGTCGTGGCTGATGCTTTCGACTACCTATCTGCAATTGAGATGGGAGCCTACGACTTGATTATCCTAGATCCCCCCGCCTTTGTCAAGCAGCGCAACCATAAGCAGCAAGGGCTGGGAGGGTACCGACGATTAAACGAATTAGCACTCAGAGCGATCGCCCGTGGTGGACTGCTCTTCACCTTTAGCTGTTCGCAAGCCGTCACGATGGAGGAGTTTACCCTAGCCGTGATGACGGCAGCCACACTTGCGGGACGAGAGGTGCGCATCCTCAAGCGTTTGGGACAGAGTCCCTGTCATCCGATCAACATCTTTTACCCAGAGGGGGAGTATCTCAAGGGATTGCTCCTCTATGTCTCTTGATCCATGTCGCCTAAGCCCAAAGAGCCCGCCTCAGACCTACTCTCGCCACAGACGACCAGTGCCGTGGCTGGTGGTATCGACTGCGAGCAGCTCTTTGCCTTGATGACGCAACAGCTCAACCTTGTCGTCGACACAAGGCGCTCTGGCAAGCTTTATAGCCTTTTACAGAAAGCTCTAGAGACCCCAACTGACGATCTCAAGTACCTTCAGACGGAGGGGCTACACTGGCTCCACCGAGCGGCTCGTCACGACTCGCTCCCAGCGATCGACTACTTGGTTAAGCTCTATCAGCCACACTACGATAGGGTTGCGCAAACTTGCCTGAGACGCTATCTGCGTCAGAGAGTAGTGCTGCGAGGAAATGTGGAGGATCTCTATGCTCTGGCATTACACTTGACAAGCCCGCAGACGGGACTGAGAAAGAACTACCGAGAGGCGAGCGACTGCCTGCGCATGGCTATACAGCTAGGGCATCCGAAGTCTCATCTTCTCTTAGCGCAAATGTATCAGCGAGGCTTGGGCGTGGTGCGTAGTCACGAGCAGTATCTTTATCACCTAGAGGCAGCTGCCGAAGCGGGGCTTGTGGAGGCGCAGATAGCACTCGCTAGAGCTTATGCTCAGGATGGTCTCTTCGTTCAGATGGAGCGTGTTGAGTACTGGCTCACGGCAGCCTATAGGCAAGATGCTCCCGAAGCGTGCTACCTGCTAGGCAAGCTGTGGTATCACCAAGATGGAGACTGCTACAGCTCTCGTGTCGTTTCCTTGTGGAAGCGAGCCGCTGAGGCGGGTATTCCCGAGGCGTGCTATGAGATAGGGAGGATGCTTCTGACAGATCCGCTACAACCCGCTCGCCGCACAGAGGCTATCCGCTACTTGTGCCAAGCAGCGCAGGGCGGTGTCTTTCTGGCGAATCAGCTACTCTATAGACATCATTATGACTCTAGTGGACGATACATCGGTATACTTCGTGAGTCGCTCTCGGAGTATGTCGCTGAGGAGCAGATGCTCTTTTGAGTCCTAAGGGAGTCTCACTTTAATAACAAGCTAAACGAACAAACGATATGAAAACGCACTTAGTCAAGCAGGGAGCTTATCTCTCGCAAATAGATAATCAACGAGGAAGTAGCGTCGCGGTCGACCTCCCAGTCGCTTCTGGCGGTACAGATCAGGGTCCCACTGCCTTCGAGTTACTCGCCATGTCGCTCAATGGTTGCATCGCGACGATCTTTACCACAATGGCTGAGAAGAAGCGCCTTAACATCGAGCACCTAGAGATAGATCTAGAGGCACGGACCACAGAGGGAGAGATGGATGCGATCGACTACACCCTACGGATCAAGACGACCGCCTCTGACAAAGAACTGGAGAAGTGCCTCGAGCTGACCGAAAAGGTCTGCCCCGTAGGGCGACTCTTTCATCGTGCTGGCATCCCCTTCACCCATCGCATCGAGCGATTATAAGTAGAGCGCTTTCTTCTAGAGAAAGCTGCAGCAATCCAAAGCAAAACCCCACCATTGTGAATGTACAATGGTGGGGTTTTCCCGTTGTCTAGTACTTACCTGTGACTAGCCACACTTTGAGGAGCCGCAGTTGGTGCAGATGAGGCAACCCTCTTGGTAGACCAGCGTGTGCTGTCCGCAGTTAGAGCAGGCTGCAGATACTGCTGTACCACTAGGAAGATAACTCTTAAGAGCACGTGCCACCCCGTTCTTCCAGGTGTTGATACTCTCATCGTTGAGCTCCATGCCTTGGACAAGGTTGATGACTTGATCTATCGGCATCTGGTAGCGTAGGACACCTGAGATGAGCTTGGCATAGTTCCAGTACTCAGGGTTGAACTTCGTGTCTAGCCCCTCTACCGTAGTCTTGAAGCCACGCTTGTTGTGAAACTGGAAGTCGTAGTGCTTCGTGCCGTCCTCGTCATAGCTGCGGATGATCTTACCCTTCGTCACGCTCTTGGGAAGCATGATGCCCTCGTCATCATCGGCGATACCTGTGAAGACCTCGTAAGGCTTGCCATCAAGCAAACCGACGAAGGCGATCCACTTCTCTTTATTATTCTGGAAGCGCACGATGTCAGCCTCTAGTACCTTGGGGCGCTTGCGTACCGTCTGAGACAGAGGTGTGGGTTCTACGGGGATCTCCGCAGCGGCCTCTTGCTCCTCCTTTGCTTGCTTCTCCTTCTTCTGCTGCTCCTCCGAGATGAGCACGCCAGAACGAGAGCCCTCCCGGTAAACGGTGCAACCCTTGCAACCAGCTTTCCACGCCTCAATGTAAAGCGTAGCCACCATCTCCTGAGAGATGTCGGAGGGGAGGTTGATCGTCACGCTGATGCTGTGATCCACCCATTGCTGTATGCGTCCTTGCATCTTGACCTTGGCGACCCAGTCCACATCGTTGGCCGTAGCCTTGTGGTAGGGCGACTTAGCGACCAGCTCTTGCAGCTCTTCGTGCGAATAGTTCTTCTCGATGTCATAGCCGTTGGCCTTCATCCAGGTGAGGAAGTTGTGGTGGTAGACTGTGTACTCCTCGAAGGTGTCGCCCGTCTCGTCGGTGTAGTCCACCTTGACGTTCTTGTCGTTGGGATTGACCTTGCGTCTACGCTTGTATACAGGCATAAAGACAGGCTCGATACCCGACGAAGTCTGCGTCATAAGGCTCGTCGAGCCCGTAGGAGCGATGGTGAGCATCGCTATGTTGCGACGACCGAACTGCTTCATCTCCTCATAGAGCTTCGGGTCAGCTTTGGCAATGCGCTGGATAAAGGGATTGTCCTTCTCACGCTCTGTGTCATAGAGGTCAAAGGCTCCGCGCTCCTTAGCCAACTGTACAGAACTAGCGTAAGCAGATAGACATAGCGTCTTCTGTACCTCCTCTGCAAAGCTGATAGCCTCGTCAGAGCCATAGCGCAGACCCATAGCTGCGAGCATGTCGCCCTCGGCGGTAATACCTACACCCGTACGACGTCCGAGGAGGGTCTTGCGCTTGATCTTGCGCCACAGCTCACGCTCAGCAGCTTTGACCTCTTCGGTCTCTGTATCTGCGGCGATCTTCATGAGGATTGCATCTATCTTCTCTGCCTCTAGGTCAATGATGTCATCCATGATGCGGAGCGCCTTGGCAACATGCTCACGGAAGAGATCAAAGTCAAACGAAGCCTTTGCTGTAAAGGGATTGCGCACGTAGCTGTATAGGTTGATCGCCAGTAGACGGCAACTATCGTACGGACAGAGGGGTATCTCTCCGCAAGGATTGGTCGAGATAGTCTTGAAGCCTAGATCAGCGTAGCAGTCAGGTACAGACTCGCGGATGATGGTGTCCCAAAAGAGCACTCCAGGCTCAGCACTCCGCCAAGCGTTGTAGATGATCTTGTCCCATAGCTGGCGTGCCTGAATGGTGCGGGTAAACTTAGGCTCCTTTGAGTGAACGGGGTAGGTCTGTACATACTCTTTGTCATCTACGACAGCCTGCATAAAGGCGTCATCGATGCGTACTGAGACATTGGCACCCGTCACCTTGCCCTCAGTCATCTTAGCGTCGATGAAAGACTCACTGTCTGGGTGATTAATCGATACCGTGAGCATAAGCGCACCGCGACGACCATCTTGTGCTACCTCACGCGTCGAGTTGGAGTAGCGCTCCATAAAGGGTACCAAGCCCGTAGAGGTGAGTGCAGAATTCTTGACAGGCGAACCTTTAGGGCGGATATGCGACAGGTCGTGCCCCACGCCTCCACGGCGCTTCATCAGCTGTACCTGCTCCTCATCGATGCGGATGATGCCACCATACGAGTCTGGCTCACCGTCTAGGCCGATGACAAAGCAGTTTGAGAGGGAGGCAATCTGGTAGTTATTGCCAATGCCGGTCATCGGGCTGCCCTGAGGCACGATATAGCGGAAGTGATCCATCAGATCCATCAGCTCATTCTCAGAGAGCGGGTTGGGGTAGTTGTGCTCTATGCGGACCAGCTCTCGTGCTATGCGCTGATGCATGTCACGAGGGGTCTGCTCGTAGATGTTGCCGTAGCTGTCCTTGAGGGCGTACTTGGTCACCCACACTTTGGCGGCCAGCTCATCACCACCAAAGTACTCTAACGTGGCTTGATAAGCCTCATCAAAGGAATATGTCTTTTGCTTCACTTGAATAGATGTATGAAGGGTTATAGAATTAAGTCTGTTCAGAAGTCAAATTGTTGAGAGACTAAATTTGACTCCGCGAAATCTTTTGCAATATTACAACCAATAATTGACGTGTGCAAATAAATCAACCGGAAAGTGCCTACATGTTGATAAGTTGTCTAAATCAAAAATGTAACTGTCTCATAGACAGGTCTATCTCTGTGTGCTCTATAATTGAAAGTTGAACCTTTTGGAAACTATCCTGCATGATAAATAGTTCAATGCTTGCGTAATTGGTTGACTCTCCGGCTTCAAACATCCCTTTCGTTAAGCTCTTCTGCTAAAGATTTCTTGCTTCAGCTTAGACATAAAACAACTTTCTCCGAAGGAGTCTAGTTTGTTTCATCCGATGAAACTGGAGTTTCTTCCCCATGAAACTGGAGTTTCTCCCGTATGAAACTAGAGTTTCTCCCGTATGAAACTAGAGTTTCTTCCCCTTGAAACTAGAGTTTCTCCCGTATGAAACTGGAGCGACACTAGGGAAACAGCACGAGCGAAGGAGACTCTTGAGTTATTCAACAGTCATTTAGCGGTTATTTAAGAGGGCTTTAGCGATGCGTCAGAAGGAGACGGAGATACCTAGGCGGACGGAGTGCCGCTGGAGAGGGGGGATCCCTTTGCCTGTGATGCGGTAGAAGTATTGGACGGAGAGCACCTTGAAGATGTTGCTCAACCCGGCCGAGCACTCTAGGTGTAGGTCGTTGTGCATGGGCTCAGCGTAGGTGGGTAGGAGGATTTGCCCTGGGCGAGGAGTGATGTGTCGAGGCGATGTGTCGCCCCAGTAGCCATGGATGCCGACGAGCTCTCGCAGTCCGAGTCGCTTGACGAGCGGGATGCGGTTAAAGAGCAAGCCCTCCATACGATAGAGGAGCTTGAAGTCTAGGTATTTGTCAGCGATGAACTCTAGCGGTTGTATGGTCTGGAAGGCGTCGGGGACGAGTAGCCAAGCACGATTGCCGTAGGGTGTGAAGAGCTGCGACTGTGGGGTATTGCCTAGAGCGATACCGCTCTGGAGGGTTATGTCTAGTGCGCCTAGTATGCTGAGGTATAACCTCTGGCTGTAAGCGAGATGGAGCGCGCCGTGAGTCTGAGCATTGCCCCATAGACCTTGTGGGTAGACCGATCCAGAGATTGTGAAGGAGGGCTTGTAGATGTCTGCCGAGACGATGCTACCAGGCTTGCGCCCTGAGTAGGGAGTGCGTCCAGGCGTCCAACTGAGCGAAGCTCCGATTTCGGTCTGTCGTAGTTCGTAGACTTCGTATTGCTTGCCTTCGGCATCTAGCGTGTAGTAGTGGAGCGTGCCTGTGGGTTGCTGGCGCTGGTAGTCAACCCATACATTGGAGTATAGGCTAGGCGACCAGTCTATCTCGTGCGAAGCCTCTATGTCTAGTCCGTAGTAGCGCCGTGTGATGCCGCAGGTGCCAAAGATAGAGGCGATGCCGTCTTTGTAAAGTCCGTAGCTCTCCTCTCCAGGGAAGAAGAGGTCGTTGCGTATGGCGAGTGCGAAGTTGTTGCGTGGATAGCTATGCGGGTGTAGTTCTTTTGGCTTAGTGGCGTAGGTGAGACGAGCGTAGTACTTCCACTTTTTGTCCTTAAAGCCATAGGTGACATATCCCTCGGCAAAGAGCTGATTATGCAGTCTGGCCGTAGTCATGCCTCCAAGGCGAAGCCGTACGCCCTCGATCAGGTTGGCACTGATGAGGGTCTCCAGGGGACCTAGATCTACATAGACGCGCTCGCGGTGTAGTGGCTCGGCAGGTATCGGAATAAAGCCTACGGAAGCCATCCTAGCGCATAGCGAAAAGAACTTGTACCCTGGGTCGTGGAGGATATAGTCGACGAGCTGTGTGGCGCGCTGCTCGGTGGAGTCGATCGGTTCGGGGCGTACGACCAGCCCGTAGTCGTCGATAACGTGTGTCATGAGCTGTTGGAGCGTATCTGCGGAGAGGAGAAGACGAGGATCGAGCGTTTCAGGTTTTAGCGCTGTGGCTCCTGTCTGGTAGTGGCTGTAGATGGAGGTGACACGTGCTAAGGCGGATATGTTTAGCCGCTTGGATACACGAAAGAGTGCATCGAGCCGCTGCCGCTCGGGCAGCCATAGGGTGTCACGCCGTCCGTCTGGTCGTGTGATGCTCTGCGGGGCGTAGTCGATAGTGATCTCTAGGCGGTCTACCCAGTTGACATTGGCGATGGTGGGCAAGCGCATCTCTACTCCGTGGATGCTGTAGTCCACGGTGTCTACTAATAGTGTGCCCGAAAAGCCTGCGTCACGCATCTCTATCGGTACGAACTGTATCTGATAGCAGGCATTGCCCGAAGCGTCTGGGATGGTGTCTAGGAGATAGTACTTGTAGAAGGTGATGCCGAGCTGCGAGTGTAGTGGACCGATGATCTCTTTGGAGAGTAGTGGCAGGTCGTTGTCGTAGATGTCTACAGGAGCGAGGAGTGCATCTATATTGCTCGAGAGCAGTCCCTCGTCGACCACCTGCTCGACTCCTTTGTGTCGTGTGCCGAGGAGTAGCGGATTCTCAGAGTGCCCGTCCTTCTGCGCATAGACGGTGTGTCGCTCACGCAGTGAGAAGGGAAGGATGGGTGTCCTGGCGAGGGAGGAGCTATCAACGAAGCTCTTCATGCGCCACTTGGGGATGCCCCAGTAGCCCTTGCCTCGTGTGATGTCTCCCTGAGCGAGGAGGGTCTTCTGGTAAAGTTGGTAGGAGTAGTCGGGTAGGGAGGATAGTTGGTTGCGCTCTTTATGCTGCATCACTTGGCGCATGATGGTTACGGCGGGGTTGCCTTTGCGTCGGTAGCGCTCTTTCTTGGGCTTGACGACGACTGTCTCCATGTCTGTCGCTTTTCGGGTGAGCGGGATGCGTCCTAATTCGTGATTTTGGTATTTGTCCAAACGTAATATCCGCATTTCATAGCCTATACAGCTGATCTGTAGCACGATGGAGTCTTGGGCTATGACGTCGTACTGTAGCTTTATCGTAAAGGATCCCTTGTCGTCGCTGGCTGTGCCTGTGACGCTCTGGCGTGTCTCGGTAGATATGGTGGCGTAGGGGATCGGTTCTCCTGTCTGCTGGTCGTATAGGATGCCCGAGATGGTGGTGCTACTAGAGACTTGTCCAACGAGGAGGGTGGGGAGCAGGTAAAGAAAGCTCCAGAGTAGGATCAGGAAGCTACGCTTCGTTTGCATAAGCGATTACTTAGTCAGCTTGCGACGCAGGCGAGCCGTGGGGAGACCGAGCTGTTGTCTATACTTGGCGGTGGTGCGGCGCGCTATGTCGTAGCCCTGCTGTGAGAGCGCCTCTGTGAGTTGGTCGTCCGTGAGCGGCTGGCGTGGATCTTCCCCTTCGATGATCTGCTTGAGGCAATCTTTGATCACTTTGGTGGAGACGTCACTACCGTCCTTCGCTTGCATGCTTTCGCTAAAGAAGAACTTGACCGGGTAGATGCCCCACTGGCACTGCACGTACTTGCTATTGCTGACACGTGATATGGTGCTGATGTCTAGTCGGGCTAGCTCGGCAACGTCCTTGAGGATCATGGGGCGCAGGTCTACGATGTCGCCCGAGAGGAAGAAGTCTCGCTGTAGCGTCATGATGATGGTCATGGTGGTGCGTAGGGTGTCGTAGCGCTGCTGCAGGGCGGAGATGAACCACTCGGCGTCCTTGACTCTGTCACGGGTGTACTGTATCGTTTCCTTGAGCTTGGCTCGTTCACTAGTTGACGCATCACGGTAGTCGGCGATCATCTGCTTGTAGCTTGGCGATACGGTGAGGGCGGGTATCTCGCGCTGGTCGGTAAGGGTCAGGGTGAGCTCGCCCTCATGCTCGGTGATGATGAAGTCGGGTGTCACCTTCGAGAGGAGCGTCTCTGCAGAGGAGTCAAAGCCATTGCCCGGCTTAGGCGAGAGCTGGTGAATAAGTGCCGAAACCTCTTCGAGTTGCTTCTGATCAAAGCCTCGCTTGGTAAGTCGCTCGAACCGTTTGTAAGCAAAGTCATCGAAGTAGCGAGAGACGATCTTCTCCGCATTGACGACGGTCTCGCTCTGCTCCATGCGGTGCAGTTGTAGTAGTAAGCACTCTTGTAGCGTCCTGGCACCAACGCCTGGAGGGTCTAAGCTCTGAATGATCTGGAGTAGCTCGGTGAGCTCCTGCTCGGAGGCGTCGACGCCCTCTTTGAGGAGCAGATCCTGAGCAATGAGCGGGAGCGAGCGGTCTAGGTAGCCATCCTCTCGAAGGTTACCTACTATATAAGGTGCGAGTAGTTGCTGCCGCTCGGTGAGCTCTAGGGTGGAGAGTTGGTTGTCGAGGTAGTCCGTGAGAGAGAGACCGTGGGCAGCAAAAGGTATCTCCTCGCGCTGCTGCTCTCTCTCGGCGATCATCCTGAGCCGATAAGCTGGGATCTCGTCGTCATTGCCAAACTCGTTGCGCGCTTCGAGCCGATCTTGGTCGGACTGACTTAGGGAGGAGTCGACTTGCTCGTTGGTTGCGTTGCTTTCATTGGAATCGTCACGAGCTGTATAGCTCTCTTCGAGGGCGGGGTTGCGCTCGATCTCAGCACTGATGCGCTGCTCCAGCTCGGTGACAGGTAGCTCCAGCAGTTGTATCTGCTGTATCTGTCGTGCCGTGAGGGTCTGTCGCTGCTCTAGCTGCTGTTGCTGGCGATTCTTTAGCATAGCTCCGCAATAGACGAGAGGTGGTGCGAGTTAGAGCCTTTGATCAAGATAAAGCTGTGCTGCGGTTGGTGTCTAGTGAAGTATTGCTTGAGAGCGGTCGCCGAGGGGAAGAAGATGAAGTGCTCGCTCCCATAGCGAGCCTGTAGGGCGAAGAAGTTGGGCCCGCAACAGTAAGTGACCATCTTAGGATAGCGTAGGAGATAGCTCTGTATCTGTCTGATGACGGTGATATGCTCGCTCTCGGCAGCATCGCCTAGCTCGTTCATGTCTCCGAGGATAAGCATGCGGTTGAGACCCTGACAGTCCATTGTGAAGTAGCTGCTGAGCGCCACCTCCATGCTAGATGGATTGGCGTTGTAGCAGTCGAGGATGACACGATTGCCCTGCGCTGTCGGAGGGAGGACTTGAGATCGCTCATTGTGTGGCTGATAATTGGTCACAGCCTCATTGATAGTCTTAGGATCTAGGCCGAAGTGTAGCCCCACGGTGATCGCCGCCAGTATGTTGTTGAGGTTGTAGTCACCGACTAGCTTTGTCGCTAGCTGGTAGCTCTCGCCAGTCTCCTGGTCACGCCACTCTATCTTTAGTAGTCCAGACTCATCGGTGGGGAGCACGGAGCCTGTGACGCGTGGCGACGTGGTGCCGTTGTAGTAGACCGTGGGTAGTCCATTGAGATTGCTGATGAGCGTCTTATCCTCTCCATTGCAGAAGGCTTGTCCGCTATGCTCTCGCAGATAAGCGTAAAGCTCGCTCTTAGCCTTGATCACCCCCTCGGGCGTGCCAAAGCCTGAGAGATGAGCACGCCCCACATTCGTAATGATGCCATACTGAGGCTGTGCGAGCTTGCAGAGCGAAGCTATGTCTCCGATGTGCGAAGCTCCTAGCTCGACGATGACAAACTGATGCTCGGGACGAACTTGTAGTAGGGTAAGGGGGACGCCTATCTCGTTGTTGTAGTTGCCCTGCGTGGCATGCCCCCGATACTTTGCGGACAAGACCGTAGCGACCAGCTCCTTGGTGGTTGTCTTACCATTGGTTCCTGTGATCGCTATGAAGGTCGCCTCAGACTTCGCCCTATGTAGGAGTGCTAGCTCGTGGAGTGCCTCAAAGCCCCCATCTCTATAATAAATAAGTCGCTCACGGAGATCGACGTCAGACTCCTCGACCTCATCTATATAGCTAAGGTCGTCAACGAGTGCATACTTGCAGCCCTGCTTGAGCGCATCCACCGCAAAGCGATTTCCGTCGAAGTGTGCTCCTCGTAGCGATACGAAGAGCGAATCAGGACGCAGATGTCGCGTGTCAGTGCAAATACCGTCACTCTGGAGGAGTAAGTCGTAGATATGATTGATGTCAGCTGATTGTCGCATAGTAAGAGGATAGGAGATAGCTAATTAGTCAAAAGTCAAAGGCATGCCACTGGGTACGTAGTCGGATACATCTAGATTCCAGCTCAGCAGCTCCCGTACCATAGAGCTAGAGATGTGGAGCAGTCCTTGCGCCCCAAAGAGTAGTACCGTCATAGGTCCGTGCAGATGGTCATTGATCTGGGAGATACTCTGCTCGTACTCAAAGTCGCTCGTGGAGCGTACACCACGTATGAGAAACTGTGCGCCACACTGCTTCGCCGCCTCGATGGTCATACCGCTATAGCTCACGACACGAACACGAGGCTCCTGAGCATAGACGGTCTCTATCTGTAGGGCGCGCTGCTCGGAGGTGAAGAATGGCTTTTTCGTCGGGTGCGTACCGATGCCTATGACCACCTCGTCGAAAATCTTGAGAGCACGTGCCACAATGTCTGCATGCCCTAGTGTAAAGGGGTCAAAGGAACCCGCAAAGAATCCGATACGCTTCATTTCTGTCTGCTAAGCTAGGTGAGGAGACTTAGACAATCTCCTCGTCGATGACTAGATTGTCTATGATAAAGTCTTGACGGTCGGGCGTGTTCTTGCCCATGTAGAAGTGTAGCATCCGCTTCAGGTTGTCTTCCTTGCGCAGTGTCACCTGACGGAGCTTGATGTTTTCCTCCGTGATCAGCTCCTTAAACTCATTGGCGCTGATCTCTCCCAAACCCTTGAAGCGAGTGATCTGAGCCGAAGCGCCCATCCGCTCTACAGCCGCATTGAGTTCCTGATCACTGTAACAGTAAGCAGAGGTCTCAGTCTCAGATGCTGGCTCATTGGTCGCCTTCTTGCCACTCTTCTTCTTACCCCCTGATGCAACACGTGCCGTGATACTCTTCTTACGCTTGGCTGGTAGCGAGACACGATAGAGCGGTGTCTCCAATATATATACGTGTCCACGCCGCACCAGCTCGGGGAAGAACTGCAAGAAGAAGGTCAGCGTCAGGAGTCGTATGTGCATACCGTCGTCATCGGCATCGGTAGCGATGATCACACGGTTGTAGCGCAAGCCGTCGAGACCGTCTTCGATGTTGAGCGCAGCCTGGAGGAGGTTAAACTCTTCGTTCTCATAGACCACCTTTTTACTCAGCCCGTAGCTGTTGAGTGGTTTGCCTCGCAAGCTAAAGACCGCTTGGTAGCGTGCGTCTCTACTCTGTGTGATCGACCCACTAGCCGAGTTACCTTCCGTGATAAAGATACTGGTCAGCTCAGGGTTCTTAGCCTTCGGATCGTTGTAGTGCTCGGTGCAGTCACGCAGCTTCTTATTGTGCAGGCTAGCTTTCTTAGCACGCTCACGCGCCAGCTTGGTCACGCCGCTCATCGCTTTGCGCTCACGCTCGTTGGCTTGGATCGTCTGGAGCATCACCTCGGAGATTTCAGGGTGCATGTGAAGATAGTTGTCGAGCTTCTCCTTGAGGAAGTCACCGACAAACTTCTGTACTGTCACGCCCCGTAGCGGTTCGTGCTCAAACATAGGGTCCTGGGGAACCATCTCTTTGGAGCCGAGCTTGATCTTCGTCTGACTCTCGAACTCTGGCTCGATGATGCGAATGCTGATTGCTGCCGCCATGCCAGAGCGAATGTCTCCATACTCAAAGCCCTTGCCCGAGAACTCCTTGATCACACGAGCTACCTGCTCGCGAAAGGCGGTCAAGTGAGTACCTCCCTGTGTGGTGTACTGACCATTGACGAAGCTGTAAAACTCCTCTCCGTACTGATCAATGTGTGTGATAGCAACCTCTATGTCGGGACCCGTGAGACGTACGATCGGGTAGAGAGGGTCGCCCGTGATCGTGTCTGAGAGGAAGTCCTGTAGCCCGTGACGGCTTACATATTTCTTATCGTTGAGGTAGAGCGTCAGTCCAGTATTGAGGTAGCAGTAGTTGCGTACGAGCGCCTCCACATGGCGGAGGTCGTAGTGTGAGTTACGAAAGACCTCAGCGTCTGGCGTGAAGGAGACCAATGTGCCGTGCTCCTCCTTGTCCTCCCACGGCTCCGCTGGTGTATGAGCGATCATCTCAGCCTGCTCGTAGGTGACTGAGGAGGTTTCGCCCTCGCGCCAGCTCTGGACAGTAAAGATAGAGGAGAGCGCATTGACCGCTTTGAGACCGACACCATTCAGACCGACCGACTTCTTGAAGGCTTGCGAGTCGATCTTGGCACCCGTATTCATCTTAGAGGTCGCATCGACGAGCTTGCCGAGCGGGATGCCACGACCGTAGTCTCGTATCTGCACCTCGTTTGTCTCGCTGTCTATCGTGATACGTATCTCACTGCCCACGCCCATGACAAACTCATCGATGGAGTTGTCTATCACCTCCTTGATGAGAATGTAGATACCGTCGTCCGCCTGCGTACCATCCCCGATTTTACCGATATACATACCGGGACGCTTGCGGATATGCTCGCTCCAGGAGAGCGTCCGAAAGTCATCTTCGGTGTATCCAGCTACGGTAGGTTGGTCTAAGAGTTCAGGCTGATTAAGAGGTTCTTGTATAGGCATTGATGTCAGTTAGTAGATAATGAAAATAGTGTTTGCTATTCGAAGAGTCTTATGTTAGAGCTCCTTGATGAAGACACGGCGCGTCTTGTGGTGCTTACGCTCGAAGTAGCTCCACTGTAGCTGCACCGCCATATTCGTCTCTAGCTCAGGATTGCTCTCAGCCATCTCGACACCTAGCTTGTTGTAGATCGGTATCAGGTCGGCGAAGATGAGCGCATTGATCCCCTTGTTTTGGTACTCGGGAAGTATACCTATGAGGTAAAGGTCGACCACTTTGGGTGGAGTCTTGAGCGCATTCAGTAGCGGTATGAAGCCGAAGGGGTAGAGTCGCCCCTTGGCGGCTCGCATCGCCTTGCTTAGGTTAGGCATCGTGATAGCGAAAGCAATCATCTGCTGGTCACGCTCTCTGACAATAGCGGTAAAGAAGTCTAGTCGCAGCAAAGGTAAGTAAGCATTAGCATAGTACTCCATCTGTGCGGGCGATAACTCGCTAAAGCCGTAGAGCGGAGCGTACGCTTTATTGAGTGTGTTAAAGATGTCGTCAGCGTGAGACATGATCTCCTTGCGGCTCTTGTACTTAACCACCTTGAGACCATACTTCTCCTTGACTAGGTTGGCGATACGCTGATGCTTCTCAGGGATCTCCTTAGGGATCTTGATCAGGTACTCCTTCCAGTCCGTACTCTTGACATATCCTAGTCGCTCTAGCTGCTTAGGGTAGTAAGCGTAGTTGTAGAGACCTACGGTCGTACCCATCTGGTCGAAGCCCTCCACGAGCATCGCCTCTTGATCCATATCGGTGAAGGACATCGGCCCGTGCATATAGTCCATACCCTTATTGCGCCCCCACTGCTCGACAGTCTCAAAGAGCTTGTCGACCACCTCGTCATCATTGATAAAGTCAACGAAACCAAAGCGAGCGTAATTCTGATTCCAGGTCTCGTTTGCCTTGTGGTTGATGATTCCAGCGATGCGCCCTACGATTTTGCCATCCTTGTAGGCTAGAAAGTAGGCAGCCTCACATACATCGAAGGAGGGGTTCTTGTCCTTATCCAGTAGGTCTATCTCATCCTTGATGATGCCAGGGACGTGGTAAGGGTTGTTTTTGTACAGCTCGAGGTTGAACTCAACAAACTTCTTCAGCTCCTTGCGTCCATCTATTTGTCTGATTTCTACTGCCATGATTTAAGCTTATGGTTTGCGTTACAACCCTCCACAAAATGAGGTAGGGATGCTTCGGGGCAAATGTAGCGTCTGTACTACAAGTGCAAGCGATAGAGGAGTGTCAGAACTCTTAGAAAATGAGGTCTCTCATCCTCTTACTACTCTGGCGACAAAGTTAGCAAAATAAGCGATACAAATAGCTCTCCGACTGAGCTTACTTCTTCGACCAATTCTTATTTTAAGGTGCTGAGAGATGGAAGATCGTCTTAGACCCTCTCGGCAATTTCCTCGGCTTATCTGACTTCTCCCGAAGAAATCGAAAAATTCCTCCGAGGAAAATGGTAAGTAACTAGGGCTGACGCATTATAACCAGCCTTCTAGGAGTGGCACATGACGATAAATAGGATACACGGTTCGGGTATCGCTACACTGTGGCTACAAACTCTCTCTCTCTCTCTCTCTCTGATTACGCTTCCCTCTCCGATGATTCGGATTTCTCCCGAAGAATTTCCCAAATAGCTCCCGACGAAATTCCGATTTCCTCGGAGGAAAGAAAAAATTCTTCGGAAGAATCAACTGAAACTTCGGAAGAATCAAATGATAAGTCCGAAGAATTTCGCCATTTCCTCGGGAGAAAAACAAAAATATCCCCCGAGATATTTGAAAACTCATCGGGAGAGATTGAGATGAGCTCGCTCAGTTTATATTGTAATGCGTCAACCCTGAAGAGCCGTAAGATTTAGCTGGCGGGTATGTGCTATTTTGTATCTTTGCAGTCAGATCCTATCGGAGTGCGTCGCCTAGAGCGTAGTAGCCTCACGATGGATCGCTCACTACGTAATACGCATCTAATGAAATACAAGCTCCCCAGTAAGGATGAACTTCGTGCCCGTCTAGCCGCTCTGCCTGGCCAGGCCGCTGACCTACTCACTAGTCGTAAGTTTTGGTACGAATTGGTCTTGATGACCGTTGCCATGTTTATTGGCGCCATGGCGGTACACTACTTCCTCGCACCTAGTGGTCTGATCGTCGGCTCGGTGACGGGATTAGGCATTGTGCTGGAGCGACTGCTCCCAGTGATGTCGCTGGGATCCTATATGTTTCTCATCAATGCGATCCTGCTACTCCTCTCTTTCATCCTGATCGGCAACGAGTTTGGTGCTAAGACTTGCTACACGGCACTGATCTTAGGCCCGTTTGTCGACTTGATGGGGTGGATCGACCCTGTCAGTGGGTCGATGTTTGCTCAGGAGGTACATGGCGTTACGGTGGCTAATCCTGGGTTTGACTTGGTCTGCTTCATCTTGGTGATGAGTGCAGCGCAGGCGATCCTCTTTAGCATCAACGCCTCGACGGGTGGACTGGATATCTTGGCGAAGATCTTCAATAAGTTCCTCCATGTGCCACTAGGCGTGTCGGTTACGATCGCTGGTGGTCTAATCTGCTGCTCCGCATTCCTGACTAGTCCTACGGGCCTTGTGATCATGGGTCTGGTGGGTACGTGGCTCAATGGCTTGATCCTCGACTACTTCATGACCCGCATGAGTTCGCGGACACGTGTCTACGTCATCTCCAAGGATTGGGAGCATATTCGTGACTATGTGATCCATACGCTCAATCGTGGGGTGACGATCCATCCCGTGACGGGTGGTTACTCAGGCGAGGATCACAAGCAGCTGGAGTGCATCTTGACGAGGGATGAGTTTGGCAAGCTACTAGATCATCTGCGTGCCGAGCGTATGGAGCCCTTTATCACCTCAGACCCTGTCAGCGAGGTGTATGGTCTATGGCGTAAGAAGAGCCAGCGTGAGGAACTCACAGTCGAGACGGGGACGCCTGATGAGAGCACCTTTTAGTATTACCAGATTCACCTAGAACTATGTCACATCTCACGAAGTCGCTCTCGGCTCTCATACTCCTACTGTCACTCTCGCTCGGCTCGCTGATGGCGCAGGAGCCTACGCCCGACGCTGAGCTAGAGGCTCCGCATGATAAGAAGGTGTCGCTCTCGCTAGAGGCGCGCGGTGACTACCAGCGCATCTATCTAGGAAGCCAAGCCGACGAGGCGGGCTCAGGCTTTAAGGGAAATATCGCTAACATTATACTCAGTGGCACCTTCTCGCCAAAGTTTAGCTACCTATACCGACAGCGACTTAGCTCGGCCAATCTAGATCGCACCTTCTTTGAGTCGATCGACTTCCTCTACCTGCAGTACAACCCTACCGAGCAGCTCAGTGTCAAGCTTGGCAAGTGGATTGTCTTCGTCGGTGGATGGGAGTTTGAGCCAGCACCGATAGATGTTTTTCAGCTGGGAGAGTTTTGCTACCACATGCCCGCCTATCAGTGGGGCGCTACCGTGAGCTACACCTTGCCTAATGGGCAGGACAATCTCCATGCGCAAGTAATCCAGAGCCCCTATCGCAAAGACTACGAGACCAGGAGCGGACAGTCAGCCGACATGTATGCATACAACCTCATCTGGACAGCACACCACAACTGGTTTGTACCGATGTGGAGTGTCAACTTTATGGAGTATGCGCCTGGACGCTTTATGAACTATATTTCGCTGGGCAACCGCTTCCAGCTAACCCGTCGCACCTTCGTCGACCTAGACTTGATGCACCGTGCGCCACTTGATGGAGATGGCAAGAAGCTCTTTGCCGACTACTCTATCTACGGTCAGCTAGCTTTCCACCCGACAATTCAAACGAAGCTCTACCTCAAGGGAAGCTACGATCATAATACGAGTGGCTTTCACGCAGACTACGGGGTCACCGATGGCACGCAGATAGCTTGCCTCGGCGGCGGTGTCGAGTACTCACCCATCCCCGAGGTGCGTCTGCATGCACACGCTAACTACGCCTTTGGCACGAACACGAATCCGCAGGCCGTGCTGCATGATCAGCGCACGCAGATCAACGTGGGGGTCACCTGGCGTATGAAAGTACTCTAACTCTTTATACGATATACTATGAGCCTTTATAGACAGCTTAGCGAGGCGATCGCCTCGACACTACATACCCTTTACGATCTCACCACGACCGCTGATGAGATCACGTTGACCGCCACGCGCCCTGAGTTTGAGGGGCATGTGACGCTCGTCGTCTTCCCCTATCTCAAAGCTTCGCACAAGTCTCCCCAAGAGACCGCCGAGACGATCGGTGCCAAGCTACAAGAGCAGACAGACCTCATAGCCTCCTATGGCGTGGTCAAGGGCTTTCTCAACCTCACACTGACCGACTCGGCGTGGCTTGCAGCACTGCGAGAGATTGCCGAGACTCCGCATTACGGTCATATCACGCCGACAGAGCAGTCGCCCCTCGTGATGATCGAGTATTCATCACCAAACACCAACAAGCCCCTGCACCTGGGACACGTTCGCAACAACCTACTCGGCTACAGCCTCGCTCAGATACTAGAGGCGAGCGGGCATCGTGTGGTCAAGACGAATATCGTCAACGACCGTGGCGTGCACATATGCAAGTCAATGCTGGCATGGCTACGCTGGGGCAATGGCGAGACGCCTGAATCTTCGGGCAAGAAGGGCGACCACCTCATCGGTGACTACTACGTGCGCTTTGACAAGGAGTATCGTGCCGAACTGGCGCAGATACGTGCTGCGCATCCTGACTGGAGCGACGAGGAGGTCGAGGCTAAATCTCAACTGATGGCTGATGCACGACAAATGCTCCGTCAGTGGGAGCAGGGCGACCCTGAGGTGCGTGCGCTGTGGCGACAGATGAATGAGTGGGTCTACAAAGGCTTTGACGAGACTTACAAGCGTATGGGCGTCTCCTTTGACAAGATCTACTACGAGAGCGATACCTACCTCGTAGGACGTGAAGAGGTTTTGCGCGGTCTGAAGGAAGGACTCTTCGAGCGACATGAGGATGGCTCCGTATGGGCTGACTTTGAGGCGGAGGGACTCGACAAGAAGATCCTCCTACGCAGTGACGGCACCTCTGTCTACATCACCCAAGACATAGGTACTGCCAAGCTCCGCTATCAAGACTTCCCGATAGATCAGATGATCTACGTCGTGGGCAACGAGCAGGAGTACCACTTTCAGGTGCTATCGCTACTTTTAGACCGCTTGGGATATAAGTGGGGCAAGAGCTTGACGCACTTTAGCTACGGTATGGTCGAGCTCCCTCACGGTAAGATGAAGAGTCGCGAGGGTACGGTCGTCGATGCGGACGATCTGATGGACGCTATGCGCGACACGGCTCTAGAGGTGGCACGAACAGCTCAGCAGGCGAAGGGCGTAGAGCTAGCTGCCGAGACAACAGCCGAAGAGCTACGCACCGCAGAGATGGTCGGGCTAGGCGCGCTCAAGTACTTTATCCTCAAGGTGGATCCGAGGAAGAATATGATGTTCAACCCCGAGGAGTCTATCGACTTCAACGGCAACACGGGACCCTTCATCCAGTACACCTACGCACGTATCTGCTCGCTCCTGCAGAAGGCTGACGAGATGGGCTACAAGCATCAGCTCCCCGAGGGCGGTGAGCTAGCACTCTCGTCGTATGAGACCGCACTCGTCCAGCAGCTGCTCGACTATCCTAGCGTCGTGCAGGAGGCTGCCGAGAGCTATTCGCCAGCACGCATTGCCAACTATACCTACGACTTGGTCAAGGGGTATAATCAGTTCTACCACGAGTGCTCCGTACTGCGTGAGGAGGACGAAGTGCTGCGCAGCATGCGTCTGCAGCTCAGCAAGACCGTTGCCGAGACGACACATAGTGCTATGGGGCTTCTCGGTATCGCACTGCCCGAGCGTATGTAGTCCGCTTTGAGGGCTTGACTCATGAAGTGTATGGAGACCGCTCTTTACACAGCACTACCACGGGATAGTCGCATCGCACTGCTCGCCTCTGGTGGTGTGGATAGCAGTGTGGCGATGCACCTGCTCGTCGAGGCAGGCTTTCGTCCAGACCTTTACTATATACGCATCGGCATGCAGGATGAGGGCTACCTCGACTGTCCTGCTGAGGAGGACATCGAGCTAGTGACGCTCCTGGCGCGTCGCTACGACCTGCACCTAGAGATCGTCGACCTGCACCAAGTCTATTGGGATCGTGTGGTCACTTATACGATGGAGGCGGTGAAGCGGGGACTCACGCCCAACCCCGATGTGATGTGCAATAAGTTGATCAAGTTTGGGGCTTTCGAAGAGCGTTGCGGCTCCGAGTACGACTATATTGCCACGGGGCACTACGCTACGATACGAAAGACGGCGGAAGGCTTGACCTTCCTCGGCACCTCTCCCGACCCGGTAAAGGACCAGACCGACTTCTTGGCGCAGATCGGCTTTCGGCAGATGGAGCGTCTCCTCTTTCCCATCGGGCACCTTCCCAAGGAGGAGGTACGTCGCATCGCCCTTGAGGCGCATCTGGTCAATGCGCAGCGCAAAGACAGCCAAGGCATCTGCTTCCTAGGACAGATCAACTACAACGACTTCATCGAGCGCTACTTAGGCACCCAGACGGGCGATATCATCGACCATGAGACGGGCGAGAAGATCGGCGAGCATCGAGGCTACTGGTTTCACACCATCGGCCAGCGCAAAGGGCTCGGGCTCTCGGGCGGTCCATGGTATGTGGTGGCAAAGGATGTGGAGCACAACGTCCTCTACGCCTCACGAGGCTACGACCCCAAGACGCAGTACGGCACGATCATCGAGACCGAAGAGATGCACTGGCTCACGGTCGATCCGTGGATCTGGACGGAGACCCCGTCGGACAGTGCGCTAGAGGTCACCTTCAAGATCCGTCACACACCCGACTTCACTGCCGGCCGCCTCGAGCATCTCCCCTCAGGCGGCTATCAGCTGATCAGTAGCGTGCCGATACAGGGTATTGCGGCCGGACAGTTTGCCACCATCTACGATCCTCAGCATCAGCTCTGCTGGGGCAGCGCCCCGATCCGCTCGGGCCGCTAGTCTGTCGTAACGCTCCTGACAACTCGCTACTCCCCCCGACGAATCTAATTTTCTCGGAGGAAATTCCCAAATAGCTCGCTGGGAAATAAAAAATCTCCACGGAGGAAACGGAAAATTCTTCCGAAGTATCAAACCATTCTTCCGAAGTTTCATTTGATTCTTCCGAACTTTTATTTCGCCCCTCCGTGGAAAAATTTCGTTTCCTCCCTGACGCTTTCCGATTTCCTCGGGAGGAGAGACTCGTAACCCATTTGACGTGTAGCGAAATGTAGGGACGCACGGTCGTGCGTCCGTTGTCAAGCCAGCCGTTTCTCGTCCGATGGCTCCGACCCCTCCGACCGCTTCGCTCTCTCCTCTAATCTCTCCCCTCTAATCTCTAATCTCTCCCCCCTCTTGCACAACTCAAAACAAATGTATAACTTCGCAGAAAACAGAACTCACACGGCCGAGACATCACAGCTACCCGTCACTTCTAATCTCTAGCTACATTATGAGCAAACATCTACGCATCTGGCTCTTCGTCTTCCTCGGCACGCTGCTAGCGTCCACCACCCTCCTCGCCCAAGGAGTCATCACCATGACCACCTCAAAAGTTGTCGGTGAGGAAATCGGTCTGATTATCAAGGCCAATGGCAACATCATCATTGATGGAGCCCAATATCCTGGAAAAACGGACAATCTCGATCGCAAGTCCTACAGACTCACTAGCCAAACGATCACCATCCGTGGCGATGTAACAGTGCTGGACTGCCGATACAATCAACTGACCAGCTTGGATGTGTCAAAGAACACCGCCTTGATAATGCTTGTCTGCTCCAACAATCAGCTGACCAGCTTGAACGTGTCAAAGAATACCGTCTTGACAAGGCTGGGCTGCCGATACAATCAGCTGACCAGCTTGAACGTGTCAAAGAATACCGCCTTGACAGAGCTTTCCTGCTCCAGCAATCAGCTGACCAGCTTGGATCTGTCACAGAACACCGCCTTGACAACGCTTTTGTGCTCCTTCAATAAACTGACCAGCTTGGACGTGTCAAAGAACACCGCCTTGACAAATCTTGGCTGCTACAACAATCAACTGACCCGATTGGACTTGCCAAAGAACACCACCTTGACATGGCTTGACTGCTCTTTCAATAAACTGACCAGTTTGAACGTGTCAAAGAACACCGCCTTGACAAAGCTTTACTGCTATGACAATCAACTAACTAACTTGAACGTGTCTGGGTGTGCTAGATTGACGACTATTGATTGTTCCAGTAATTATATCAATGGCAAGGCTATGACCAAGTTGGTGAATAGTCTTCCCAATCGAAGGGGAAAGAGTCGTGGTTTGATTCTTCTAGTAGATCGCTCCTCTAAGAAAAGGAATAAAAACAGGTGTAGCGCTGCTGATGTAACTACTGCAAGGAGGAAAAACTGGAAAGTTCTAAAATAAGAGCGTTCTGACTGGGTGAGCTTCGTCTAGTCCGACCCACAAGGGGTCGATCACCTACCACGTCCGCCTATCCATCGGTCGTTCGGGGCTTTTGCCCCTCCGACCGACGGCTACGATGCGTCGGACCTCTCACGAGGTCCTTTTATGCGACAATCGGAGGTGTTAGAGATTAGAAGTTAGAGGTTAGAAACTAGAGGTTAGAAGTTAGAGCGAGACGTGTAGCAATGCTCCGACGTGTAACCCTTTGTAGGGACGCACGGTCGTGCGTCCGTTGTATCAAAAGTTACGTTGTCCGTTGTGTCAAAGGTTACAGCATCCGTTGGTCTTAACGGGGACGGACGCTCGACCGAGCGTCCCTACAGCGGGTTACTCGTCTCCTCTGATGACTCCGAAGACTTTAAATAAAAAAAGCCCCTTGCTAGATGCAAGAAGCTTCTATATACTCAACGCCGCGACATCGTCACTCGTGAGATCTGCAGAATTGACGGAGAGGAGGGGCAAGACTGCGCTATGCGGTCGGTTTTTTGTAAGTTTGCAGAAGTAATTGAATTCATCAACTATAGATACCTATGAATATGTTCCTTCTACAAGCAGCACAGCAGGGTGCTCCTGCGTGGACTTCGCTTATCTTCTTTGTAGTCATCATCTTGATCTTTTGGCTTTTCTTCATCCGTCCTCAGAGCAAGCGGCAGAAGAAGCTACAGCAGGAGCGTGATGCACTCGCTGTAGGCGATGCAGTCATGACGGCAGGCGGTGTGCATGGCGTGATCCGTAAGGTGCACGAGCAGACCTTTGAGGTGGAGATAGCTCGGGATGTCTGCGTAGAGATTGCCAAGAGCTCGGTATATCCACTCGGCACGGATCCCAACGCTCGCTAATAGACTCTTCGAACTGTTGAGACGGGAGCGGTGCGACTCAATCTGACCCCTAAGCCTCGCACAGGTGGAGAACCTGTGGTGCGTAAGCAGCGTATGCCTCGCTTGAGACGACTGCTGGGGATTGCTGTGTGGGTGCTTCTAGCGACCGTCTTATGGTTCATGCAGACGCTCTCCCATGGCACGACCTCGATCGTCCATGTCCCCATCGTATATGAGGATATGCCCAGAGAGATCGGCCTAGAGGGAGAGCAGCCGAAGACGCTGGATGTCAGCGTCTCAGCAAAAGGCTCTCAGCTCCTCTTCCGCTGGATGAAGGGCGTACCGCCGATCTCCCTATCTATGCCACAGCGGGTGCCTCAGAATGGGCGCATTCTCTTTAGCAATGCGGTCTTGACGCAGAAGGTGCGTGAGAGCCTCGGAAGTTCTATACAGATCCGTGATATCTATCCTAATCAGATTTCGCTGCGCGCATTCCCTCTCCAGAGGAAAGAGGTGCCGGTCGTAAATCATGTGTCGGCCTCTGCTAAGGATGGCTATATGGTTCTCCCGCTGACGATAACTCCTACCACGGTCAAGCTGTATGGCAGCCGTGAAGCACTAGAGGGGATTAGCGAGGTGCACACCAAAGAGCAGGTCTACAAGGACTTGTCTCAAGACAAAGTGGCGCACGTGCCGTTCGAAGAAATCCCCCACGTCTATATTTCCCCCGATAGTGCCCAGCTACAGATCTCTGTCGTCGAGCTTACGGAGAGACGCATCGAGCTACCCATCGAGGCGCTTAACACACCCTCTGGCTTTGTCGCTAAGCTGCTCCCAGCTCGTGTCTCTCTGACCCTGACGATGCCGATCACAGACTACAATAAACCTATCGGAGACAAGATCTCAGTAGTGGTCGATCTACAGTCGCTCTCAGAAGCTGAGCAAAAAGGCGAAAAACGACCAGAAATGCTGCCCGTAAGAATCGAGGGACTACCCGACTGGGTGGTGCGTGCCAGCGCTGCGCCCAAGGCGGTACAGTATATCCTAGAGACTGCCGAGCCGTGAGCCGTGCTGGCTACCGTGTCATGACCGAAAAGCAGCTCACATCCTCCGCAATACCCCCTCGTATCTTAGGATTGACAGGAGGAATAGGTGCGGGAAAAAGCTTCGTTGGCCGGATGCTTGTCGAGGCAGGGCTACCACTCATGGATAGTGATGCGGTGGCTCGAGGGGCTTACACCGAGAGTTCACTGGTGCGTCAGCAAGTGATCGCGCTGCTGGGTGCAGAGGTTTATGACGCAGAGGGAAAGCCTCGCTATGATGAGATCGCTCGTAAAGTTTTCGCTCCGTCTGATGAAGGGAAGTCGCTATTGCACCGCTTGGAGCAGATTATTCACCCCTATGTATCTGACAGACTAGAAACTTGGGCTAAGGCTCAGCATGCCCCCGAGGGGTGGGTCGTCCTAGAGAGTGCTATCTTGTGGCAGTCAGGCTTCTATCGTCTCTGCGACGCCGTGGCCGTCGTGACGGCTCCTGAGTCGGTACGGGTGTCTCGTGTCCAGGAGCGTGACAAAGCCTCCCGTGAGCAAGTGCAGGCACGGATTGATCGTCAAGCATCGTACGCTTTCACAGCTCTGCAGCAGGCGCACCCCGAGCTACCTATCTACCAGATCAACAATGATGGGGTGCAGGAGCTGGAGGGGCAAGTGGCGCAGCTGCTCTCTTCTCTAGCCGCTCTGTAGATAGACTAGCGTGTATGGATAGCTCGGTCGGGTTATGGACGTTGACTCCCTTTGGGGTAGATCGTGGAGCTGAGGATATCATTTTACTACTGCTCCTCGTGCTACTCTTACTCCCAGCACTTATGCAGATGTGGGTTGGCTCTCTCCTGTCTCGCTCGGTCGATGCACTACTATATAATAGAGGACACATCTTCTTTCGCAACTTAGTGCATCGGGTATCTGTCGGTACTTATGCGCTCCTCGGAGGGTTGCAGCGACACTTGCTGGTCGGTGTGACTAGTTATCTGCTCCTACGTTACTATGCCGACCTTCCTTCAGGCGAGCTCTGGACGACCCTCTCACAGGTAGGGCTCCTAGCTCTCGGTAGTCTTGTCTTGAGCGGACTTTATCTAGGGGTCAACCGTCTGCTGGCGGGGATCTATCTTGACTCCGAATTTTATCTACACTGGGTGCGTCACTATAGCATCTTGGAGTGGCTGTGGCCGTTGCCTCTCTACTTGAGCTCCTTGCTGCTGCTGGCAGGCGTCTGGCAGGGCGTCGCACTCTGGCTGACGATCGCTGTAATTCTCTTGTGGCGTCTAGCGATCATCCTACCTACGGCCCGATGGCTAGGGGAGGCTGGGGTGACTCCTTTGCTTATTTCTTTGTACCTTTGCAGCCAGGAAATGGCTCCTCTTGCCTATCTCATAGGCTTTGGAATGCTGATCCTATGAAAGAATCTATCGTATACCATTAGCACCCTGCCTGTGCGTATGTCACGGATAAAAAAAATACTTATTTCTCAGCCCGCTCCACTGATGGCCAACCCCTACACCGAAGTCGCTGAAAAGTATCAAGTGGAGCTTGATTACAAGCAGTTCATTCGTGTCGAGACGGTTGCAACGAAAGAGTTTCGCCAGCAGCGCATCAATCCTTTAGATTACACAGCCATCATCTTTACCTCTCGTACCGCCATCCTGCACTTCTTCACGCTGATGAAAGAGATGCGCATCACGATGCCAGATACGATGAAGTATTACTGCAGCTCAGAGATGTCCGCGCCATACCTACAGAAGTTTGTCAACTACCGCAAGCGCAAGGTCTTCTTTTCACCGACAGGACGTACTGAAGATCTTGTCAAGGTGATTGTAAAACATAAGGGTGAGAAGTATCTCCTCCCCGTCGCAGAGGAGCACAGTGCTAAGCTCTCCGACCTGCTGACAGAGGCGGGGATAGACTATACCAAGTCGATCATGTATCGCACCATACCTCGTGAGTTAGAGCTTGAGAAGCCACTACCTTACGATATGATCATCTTCTTCAGTCCCGTAGGGATCACCTCGCTCTTTGAGAATGTCCCTGACTTCAAGCAGGAGGATATGATCATCGCTACCGTAGGTCCTAAGACCGCACAGAAAGCTGAGGAGCTAGGGCTCAGAGTAGATATCAAGTCTACGGGCAGTCGTCAAGATCCGCCGATGCCTGAGTTGCTCCACAACTTCCTTGCCGAGCAGGAGGGATGACTACGGAGGAAGACTCTCTTCACTCCCACCAGAATCAACGTCTACTCAAGGGTGAGCGACTCTATCTGCGTGAGGAGATAGAGCGCCTTCATGACCGTGGGCGTTCGTTCGTCTCTTACCCCATCCGCATTGTTTGGCTCACTGAGCCTATTGCCACGCAGACCCCAGGAGATCAGGCGCAGGTGGCGGTTATGACTTCGGTCGCTAAGCGTCGCTTCAAGCACGCAGTAGATCGCAACCGCATCAAGCGCATGACCCGCGCTGCCTATCGCCTCCACAAGGATCCGCTTTGGCAGGCAGCTACCCAGCACCACTGTACGGTGCGACTAGCGCTACAGTCTGTCGCTAAGACGATGCCGACCTATCCAGAGATAGAGCAAGCGGTAGAGCGTGCTGTGGCACGCATCGTCAAGGAGATAGAAAAGGGGAACCAGACCCCTCCCGACGCTGCATCCTCAACCGATCGTCAGGAGCAGACCACAAAAGCCTCTGCTGAGCAAGCTAAGCAAGACGACTCGCAGCAGCTCTCATTAGCGGTACGCTTGCTGAGCTACCCTGTCAAGTTTTATCGTCACTTCATCTCGCCACTACTGCCACCCAGCTGTCGCTTTACGCCGACCTGCTCGCAGTACGCATTAGAGGCTCTGCGGGTGCATGGAGCTCTGAAGGGAAGCTGGCTAACTATATGGAGACTCTTACGATGTAACCCCTTCAACCGACATGTAGGTTACGACCCCGTGCCACCACGACAATGAGCCAGGAGATCAGAGCAGCAGAGCAAGGCACAGGTAAGCGATGCGCCAGCCGTCCAAAACTCCTAGACTGCCACACACATAGCCAGGAGCTGTGCTGCCAAGCGATTCGCTCGCTTACTTATGCAGAGTGGGGCGATGACGCAACGATCGAGGAGGGCCAGCTCTACTCGATAGGCTATCACCCGTGGTCACTGCCTCCAGAGAAGAGCTTGACACCACTCATTGATCAGATGCAGCGCCGCCTAGCATCGGCACCTCAGATCGTCGCTATCGGTGAGTGTGGCATCGACAAGGTGCGTAGCAACGCAACGCTCTCACAGCAATTAGTCTGGCTAGAGGCGCAGATGCGCTTAGCCTGTCAGCTACAGCGCCCTATCCTCCTACACACTGTACGTGCATGGGCTGAGATGATTGAAGTGCGTAGTCAGATGGCGCAAGAGTTTGCGCAGCTCCCTCCGATGGTGCTGCATGGCTTTCGAGCTAGAGGAGAGGTGGCGCAGATGATGCTGAGCAAGGGCTTTGCGCTCTCCTTCGGCCGTCGCTACGATGCTGAGGCTTTGCACTTAGCCTATGAAGCGAAGGCACTCCTCGTCGAGACCGATGAGATCCCCAACGGACTTACGCATCGAAAGGCTATAGAGGCAACCTACGCTCACATCGCAGAGGAGCTAGCCTCCACGCCAGAGGCCTTGGCAAGCCAAGTCGCGCAGACACCTTTCTGGCAGCAGATCGAATGCTAAGCCCTTTGCGCTAAAAGCGTTATCTTAGTCCACAGATTAGCCCTAACAGACGGAATGGAATGACAGATATGAACCCGCTTGCATGCTCTCCAGAGTATCAGAGGCTTCGGGAGCAGTACGAGACGCTCGTCGCGGACTACACGGCACTCGTCTCTCAGTATCAGGAGATGACGGATCACGAGGCGCCTCACCTGTCTGCGCTCTACATGCACTACTTTGGCAAGCTACTATACAATCAGTTGCGTCTAGGGCTTTCCTTAGCCACGCTCCGCTTGAGGCGCTCGCTCCTGCAGGCTTACATCAATCGAGACGAAGCGCCCGACCTCGTCAAGATCGACAAGCAGATGGCGCAGCAACGGCTAGAGTTTCATCAGCTCCTCGAGCGAAAGCTGGCTCAGCTCAAAGCCGCCAAGGAGTATTGGGACAGACCGCGCCTGTCTCCCGAGGAGACCAAAGAGCTCAAGGAGATCTACAAGACCCTCGTCAAGCGACTCCACCCAGACCTCAACCCGCACTACACGGAGGATGACAAGCGGCTCTTTCTGATCACTGTGAAGGCTTATCAGATCGGAGATCTACCGCAGCTACGAACCGTGCTGGATCTGCTCAACAAGGAGAAGCACAAAGAGGAACTCCCCTCAGATCCTGAGGCTCTCTCGGCAGAAATCGAAAAACTACGAGAGAAGAAGAGTAACCTTGAGATTAGGATGGCCAAGCGGTCGGAGAGCTTTCCTTTTGATCAGAAAGAGTTACTGTCAAGCCCCGTAAAGATACTAGAGAAGCAAGCTGAGCTACAAGCAATCATCCAGGAGCTAGAGGCGAGCCAGAAGGAGATGCAGAAGATCATCACACTGATGGAGGAGTACAAGTCACATAACCTATGAGTAACGAGATCATACCAGTCAGCCCTGAGCTACTAGCGCTCATTGGCACTGAAGGCATCAACGCACTAGGACTACCCAAGCGGGAGATCTTTCTTCTAGACATTGTAGTCGCTGGGACCACCTTCTGTCCTATCGTACAGGAGATTTACCCTACGCTACTACCTGACACGGTGCTACGTATGGTACGACAGCCGCAAAACGAACACGACGAAAACGCCATCGCCATCTATTACGAGGAGCACCGCATAGGCTATGTGCCACAAGAGCTCAACCTAGTCATATCACGTCTGATGGACGCTGGCAAAGAGTTCTACGCTCGGGTAGTCCAGGTGAAGAAGATCAACGAGTGGGTGCGCATATCGGCCAAGCTCTTTATGATCGAGTAGCAAAATGTAGGGGCCCACGATCGAGTAGCGAAATGCAGGGACGCTCGGTCGTGCGTCCGTTGTATCAAAGGCTACAGCGTCGCAGTTTTAACGGGGACGGACGCACGAGCCGTGCGTTCCTACAGGGTGACGTCTCGCTCTAACTTCTAATCTCTAACTTCTAATCTCTAATTTCTAACCTCTAACCTCTAACCTCTACTCTCCCTCCTCTATAAACTTGAGGTAGTTGCTGAGCGTACGCTCGGCTTGCCCCACGTCTTGCGGAGCGTAAAACTGCGCATCGCTAAGTTCGTCGGGCAGGTACTGCTGCCGTGTATAGTGCTTGGGGAAGTCGTGCGGGTAGCGGTAGTCGACTCCGTAGCCGAGGTCAGACATCAGCTTCGTAGGTGCATTGCGCAGATGGAGCGGAACTGGCAGATTGCCCGTCTCACGCACTTTGGCGAGGGCCGCGTCGATAGCGAGGTAGGCCGAATTGCTCTTCGGCGAACCAGCCAGGTAGACGACCGCCTCGGCAAGCGGTATGCGTCCCTCGGGCCATCCGATGAAGTCCACTGCATCGGCAGCAGCCTGCGCCACGACTAGCGCCTGCGGGTTGGCCAGGCCTATATCTTCGGCAGCTGAGATGACCACACGACGCGCTATGAAGCGAGGCTCTTCGCCACCCTCGATGAGGCGAGCCATCCAGTAGAGCGCTGCATCGGGGTCGCTACCACGTATGCTCTTGATGAATGCCGAGGCGATGTCGTAGTGCAGCTCACCGTCACGATCGAAGGCTGCGGGCTGTTGACGCGCTACGCTAGCGATCGCCTCGCCCGTCAATTGTACGGTCGTCTCGTCGGGGTGCTGCTCGAGAGCCATCGAGAGAGTCATCTCGAGGAGGTTGAGTAGCTTGCGGGCATCACCTCCTGCGAGGTGGATGAGCATCTCGCGGTCGGCACCCTCTAGGGTTACCTGATAGCGAGAGAAGAGCGGATCGCTGGCGAAGACACGGTCGATGAGTTGGGAGAGGTCGCTATGCTCCAGGGGCTTGAGGACGAAGACTTGACAGCGTGAGAGGAGCGGGCGAATTATTTGAAAGGAGGGGTTCTCCGTCGTAGCTCCGATCAGTGTCACCACCCCCTGCTCGACCGCTGCCAGTAGGGAGTCTTGCTGGGACTTGGAGAAGCGGTGTATCTCGTCAATGAATAGTATCGGTCGCCCCTGATGCTGTGAGAAGAGTCCAGACTGCGCCTCTTTGGCTTCTTGTAAAGTTTTGCGCACATCGGCTACGCCTGAGCCGACCGCCGAGAGGCTGTAGCAACGACACTGCATCAACTGCGAGAGAAGCCGTGCGAGGGTCGTCTTGCCGACGCCGGGTGGTCCCCATAGGATCATCGAGGGTATGTGCCCCCGCTCGAGCATCACACGCAGCGGGGCATTCGCACCGACGAGGTGTGACTGTCCGACATACTCTTCGAGCGTCTTAGGACGCATCCGCTCCGCTAGCGGTATCTGCTCTACTGACATACAGTGCAAATGTAAGAAAAAGAGGGACTCGCAATGCTCTTGCCGCGAAAGGTCAGTCTGCGAGCGACGCTAGGTAGCGAGCGATCCCTTGGCGGATGGATGTTAATCCGAAGCGTGACGGGTCAATCTCTGCGGGTGCGAGCCAGCTGAGCTGCGCCACATCGTCCATAGCTTGTACGGAGGGCATTTCACTCGGTAGCTGAACCCGATAGAAGAGGTCCAGCGTCGGCACAAGGAAGTCGCTGTAAAGGTAGCTGTTGGGCAGGGAAAAAGCGTAGTCAAATTGCTCCGTCGGAAGTTGCAGTCCGCTCTCCTCGTATAGCTCTCGCTGCGCTGCCTCTTCGCCTGTCTCGCCTTTATCTACGAACCCGCCTGGGAGATCTAGCGTCCCCTTGGCGGGTTCTTTGCCTCTAGTCGCTACGAGTAGTCGTCCACGCAGATCCCGCACGAGGAGCGCCACAGCAGCGCTCGGATTGTGGTAGTAGGTGAAGCCACAGCACGGACAGTGCTGCGCCTTGACACCATGCGCCTCTAGGCGATCAGTGCCACAACGTGGACAGTAGTCGAAGGTCTCGCGTTGAATCATACGATAGATTCCGTTCGCGTGCTAGCGAAGCAGCACCCAGCACGGCAGCTTGTCCCTTCGGTAGTGAGCTGAGAAGGATCTCGATAGAGCCTCTGTAGATGTGGAGCACTTCTTTATCAAAGGCTTTGCGCACTGGTTGTAGGAGCAGGTCACCGCACCGCGCTACGCCTCCGAAGAGGATGAATGCTTGTGGTGCTGAGAAGCAAGCAAACTGCGCCAAGGCACGACCCAGGACCTCTCCCGTCTCATCGAAGACCTGACGAGCTAATGAGTCGCCTGTCGCTAGCGCTACCTCTGCGACCACTTTGCTAGTTAGTTCCTCATCAGGTATGTCGCAGAGCTCGCTCCACATACCTTGCTCCAGACAGAGCTTCTTGAGTCTTACAGCACGTCGTGCCACAGCTGGAGCTGCGACAGAAGCCTCGAGACAGCCATAGCGTCCACAGCCACAGAGTTGATCTGGTTCACCCACAGCCATGTGGCCCAGCTCGCCCGCCTTACCTTGGTAGCCTCGTATCAGACGACCATCAGCATAGATGCCGCTACCTACGCCTGTGCCGAGCGTTATCTCGACGAAGTGATCTAATCCACGCGCTACACCGTAGCTATGCTCGCCAAGCGCACTCGCATTAGCATCATTGTCTAGGACTACAGGTAGCCCTGTACGTGCTTCCAGATCGGCAACGATTGGAGTCGTTTTAGTCCATGGGAGGTTGACCGCCTGTTCGACACAACCTGAGAAGTAATTAGCGTTGGGCGCTCCGACACCGATACCAATGACCTCGCCTTCGAGGTCGGGACTAGCGGAGATTTGCTTGATTAGATCGGCGAGTGCTGTTATATAGCTCTCATAGTCGGCGCCATAGCGAGTCGTGGAGAGCGTTTGCGAGGAGACGACCTGCCCCCTTTCGTTGACAACGCCTAGCTCCGTATTGGTGCCACCGATGTCAATACCTAAGTATAGAGACATTGCTTATCAAATATATCGGAATCGTGGGCAACGCTCAGTGACGGACCAGCTCCATGGGAGGAGTCGTCTCGCTTACTTAGCATTGCCCACTTTGTTACTACAGATATTGCTCTTAGGGCTTACTCATCGATCTTGAGCAGATCGCCTGTAGTCTCAGCGATGCGCTTGTAGTAGTCCTTGTCGTAGCCGGGGAAGTAAGGCATCTCACTCAAACCATAACCATTGGTCTTGAACTGCCCGTTCTCCTCCTTCTTCATGTTTCCGTCCATATACTTGACGAGCAGGTACTCGCCGAGCTTCTTCCAGCGGTAGGTCGCATAGTCAGCGGTTTCGCAGGAGAAGGTCGTGAGGACTTCACGCGCCTTCATCGGGTCTTGCTTATAAATAGCTAGCGCCTGCTGATCTATCTCCGAGACGATCTTGTCGAAGCTCTGCTCCAGCTGCTGCTGTACGGGACGAATGTCCTTCATCATAGGTGCATAGCGCGCATAAGCCATGTTAGCCACCCAGTTGTGGATCCAGAAAGCACTCGTCCAGGAGAAGTGCATCATATCACCATTGCCTACACGGTAGCACTCAGGTGTGCGGAGTGAAGAGCAGTAGACTGGCGTAAAGACAGCTGTATTCGCATCATCTACACCAAACCACAAGATGCTGAAAGCGTCAGGTAGGTTAGGTCTGAGCTGAGCCACCAGCACGAAGCCCGTCTGCTGCGTAGCGATCGCACGCTCATTGACATAGGTCTGACCATCTACCTCGAAGGTCATCGGGCGCCAGCGGTAAGGTACAGCGTAGGGGCCAGCACCTACGTCCTTGGTCATATCCATCGGTGTACCCTCGTAGTGGTCACGCATCATGTCTCGTAGGTCAGCGACAGAGAGCTTGCGGTTGGGGACTACGTAGAGCGGCATAGGCTTAGAGGCCTTCTCGTCACCCATAACGAAGCGCTCGTACTGCTTCATGTTGTCGCTAAACTTATTGAAGAAAGCCCATACACGAGCCTCGCAGCCACGTAGACCACTGGGTGTGTAGGGGTTGTAAGCCTTTTGGAAGCTAAAGTCCCGATCCGAACCCGTGAAGAAGCCTCTCTCACGAGCGAAGTCGATCACGTCGGGAGCGTAGATGCAGTTTTCAGGATCGTTGAACTTGATCTGCTGGATGCGAGCCTGGTTAGCATGTGCTGAGATAGCATTGTCAGGGATACGCATAGCGACCCATACAGCACCCTTGCCATACTTACCCTTGCTGACTAGCTCGAGGACCCACGCCTCGTTCTTGTCTGCTATGGAGAAGCTCTCGCCAGAGCTAGCGTAGCCATACTCCTTGACCAGTGTAGTCATCACCTCGATAGCCTCACGAGCTGTCTTGGCGCGCTGCAGGGTTACATAGATCAGGCTGCCATAGTCCATCAGACCATTAGGGTCTGTCAGCTCCTCACGACCACCCCAGGTAGACTCAGTGATAGCTAGAGCGTGCTCATTCATATTGCCGATGACAGCATAGGTGTGTGCTACCTCAGGTATCTGCCCGAGAGGCTTGCCCGAGTCCCACTCAGTGATTTGTCTCATAGCACCAGCAGCGTGGTCAGCAGCTGGCCAGTAGTATAGCTCACCGTAGAGCGTGTGTGAGTCAGCACTATAGGAGATCATCACCGATCCATCGGCGGAGGCATTCTTGCCGACGAGCAGCCCTGTGCAGGCGTAGCTCTGGCTCGTGCCTAGGAGTAGAAGTGTAGTGAGTAGGGCTAAGAGCCTAGTCAGTGCATTCTTTGTCATAGTTCTTGATTACTATATTATTAGGATTGATATATGCTGTATATAAAAGGAGAAACCATCAACCGTCCACACTGTCGGGACGATTGACGGTTCCAAAGATACGAAAAAAAGAAAGAAGGCACAGGGGAACAACCATATCGATAAAAACATTTGTGCCTTCTTTCTGGTGCCCGTAGCGCCCTCGTAAAAAGCTTAAATCCAAAGGCAGGCACAGCGCGTGTCACCACGCAATACATTTATTTCACTTCCGAGACCCGCACAGCCCGTGCGGGTTTTTCTGTTCCCTTAGAGACCCTATCAATGGTAAGGTTTAATCGACACCGAAAAAAGCACCGTAACAATCCTCCCCCCTAACCTCTAATCTCCGATCCACTCCGATCACCTCCGATCACCTCCGATCCACCCTCCGATCACCTCCGATCACCTCCGATCCACCCTCCGATCACCTCCGATCCGCTCCGATCACCTCCGATCACCTCCGATCCTCTCCGATCACCCTCCGATCACTCCGATCACTCCGATCACCCTCCGATCCGCTCCGATCCTTTCTGATCCACTCCGATCCACTCCGATCCACTCCGATCACCTCCGATCACTCCGATACTTTCTGATCCACTCCGATACCCTCCGATCCTTTCCGATCCACTCCGATCACTCCGGTCACCTCCGGTCACCTCCGATCCTTTCCGATCCGCTCCGATCCACTCCGATCGGCTCCGATCCGCTCCGATCCTTTCCGATCCACTCCGATACCCTCCGATCACCTCCGATCCGCTCCGATCACTCCGAAGAATTTCCCCAATAGCTCCCTGGATAAAAAAAAATATCCACGTGGGTAAGCAAAAATTCTTCGGAACTATCAAATGAAACTTCCGAAGAATCAAATGATAAGTCCGAAGAATTTTTTCATGCCTCGCTGGAGAATAAAAAATACCTCCGGAGGAAACGAACACACGATCGTGGATCCGTTGTCAAACCCGTGACTGGTAACGATTTGACACAACGGACGCACCGGTCGTGCGTCCGTCCCAGTTAAAACCACGTTACTCGTCTCGCTGTACTACAACGGACGCACAGACCGTGCGTCCCTACACATCGTTACTCGTCTCGCTGTACTACAACAGACGCACCGGTCGTGCGTCCCTACAGGGCGACGTCCCGGTGCGTCCGTTACTTACGTCTCGCGGTGACTAGTCGAGGAGCTTCTGAGCCTCCTCCTGTAGCTTAGCCTTGCTCTGTGCGCCGACCAGCTTGCTCACCATCTCACCGCCCTTGAAGAAAAGGATCGTTGGGATGTTGCGGATGCCGTACTGACTGGGCAGGTCGCTGTTCTCGTCAACGTTGACCTTGCCGATGATGATCTTGCCGTTGAACTCCTCAGCGAGCTCTTCAATCATCGGGCCAATCATCTGACAGGGACCACACCAGGTAGCCCAGAAGTCTAGGATCATCGGTTTGCCCTCAGCCATGAGACCGGCTATATTCGCATCTGTTATTTCCATTGCCATAGTTCTTGTGTATTTAGAGTTAGTATGAAATGTCTTCTATATATATAAGGTAGGGTCTATCACTTAGCCGTCTGCACACTACACTGGATCTGGTACTTCTTGACGATCTCCAGGAGCCACTTACCCGGCTCTATGCTAGGCGCATACATGGTGGTCGTGTAGGGCACCATCGAGGAGCAGAAGGTTATCTCCAGCTCCGTCTGACCCGGGTGATCCTTGATCGCATTGCCCAGCTCGATAGCTCCCTCGAGGGTGTTGGGACGATCCAGTATCTCCTCCTCGCCATCGGCACCCTCTTCGTATGAACCCGTTGGGGTAGCGTCCTCGCCTTGACTCAGATCGATCGTCAGCTGAATGCTCCTGAACGCATCCTCCGTGATGTCCGAGAGGAGCTGCATGCTTTGCACAGAGCGATAGAGACGATTCGGATCGTATCGGCTTGGCGTGACACTCATCTTCGCTAAGATAGCTAGCCCTTCCTGCGCAAAGTTACCGAAATTCACGTAATCCTGCCCAAAGAGCGGTATCTCGCCAGAGCCCGAGGTATCTTCGATCTGAATAATCGCATAAGGTTCGTTTTTCTTGCTAATGCCTTGACGCACCTTCGTGACCAGACCAGCGCAGGTGAGCTGCGTGAGCCCTAGCTCGGCAAACTTGTCTAGCTCGGAGGCGGGACAATTGCAGAGGTACTCGAGGGCGAAGGCGTAGGGATCTAGCGGGTGGGCACTCAGGTACATCCCTATATAGGTCTGCTCCTTGGTCAGACGCTCTAGATGGCTCCATGGCTCCACATCCTTGGGCGGCAGCGGCTTGGGAAGCTTGACACTGGGATCACTATCTCCAAAGAGGGATGCCTGCACCTGCGTGCGTTCGCTCTCGAGGATCTTCCCGTACTGCATGAGTGCCGTGAGGAAGGTCTCGTCCTTGCCATAGGAGAGGCTGCTCGCTCCACTCTTAGCAATGGGGGCAAAGTAAACCTCTCGATCGATGCCAAAGCTGTCGAAGGCGCCAGATAGTATGAGTGCCTCGAGCGCGCGTCGTGAGCAGCTGCTCAGGTCGGTGCGCTGGAAGAAGTCGTACACATCTTGATAGGCGCCATGCTCCTCGCGCTCCTGTATGATAGACTCAGCGACTGATAGCCCCACGTGTGAGATACCGCCGAGACCAAAGCGTATGACGCCCTCTTTGTTTGCCGAGAAGGCGGTGAAGCTCTCGTTGACATCGGGGCCCTTGACCTCCAGTCCCATGTGCTGCACCTCCTCAAGGTACTTAGTGAGCTTGTCAGACTTGTTCTGATTGCAGGTCAGCAGTGCCGCCATAAACTGTGCGGGATAGTGCGCCTTGAGGTAAGCGGTCTGGTAGGCGACCCAAGCGTAGCAGACGGAGTGGCTCTTGTTGAAGGCGTAGCTGGCAAACTTCTGCCATCCGTCGTAGATGCGCTCGAGGGTGTCACGTGGATGCCCCTTGGCGACACCGTTTTCGACAAACTTGATGCGGTACTTCGCCATCTCCTTCTCCTTCTTCTTACCCATCGCCTTACGCAGGCTATCGCTGTCGCCTCGTGTGAAGTCGCCTAGCACACGAGAGAGGATCATCACCTGCTCCTGATAGACGGTGATGCCGTAGGTATCCTTGAGGTAAGGCTCCATCTCGGGCAGGTCGTAGGTGATCTCCTGACGACCATGCTTGCGCTCGATAAAGGTGGGGATATTGTCCATAGGCCCTGGGCGGTAGAGCGCATTCATAGCCACTAGATCCTTAAACTCGGTCGGCTCAAGCTGCTGCAGGTACTTGCGCATGCCGGTGCTCTCGAACTGGAAGGTGCCGACGGTGTCGCCGCGTGAGTAGAGCTCGAAGGTCTTGGGGTCGTCGACAGGGATCGTGTCTATGTCTAGGTCTATGCCGTAGCACATCTTGATGTTTTGCAAGGCATCGTTGATGATGCTGAGAGTCTGCAGACCGAGGAAGTCCATCTTGATCAGTCCCGTCGGCTCGATCACCTTGCCCTCATACTGCGCCACCAGCTTGCGCTCGTTGGTGTCTGGGTCGATGGCGGTCGAGAGCGGTACCACATCGCTGACAGGAGGCCCGCTGATGATAACGCCGCAGGCATGTACACCCGTAGTGCTGGCTGTACCCTCCAGTTGGCGGGCATAGCGGATCGTATTGGCGAGCTGCTCGTTCTGGCTGACTGACGCCTCGCGAAACTCTTGATTGTTCTGCACCATCCACTCTATGTTGAGGTGCTTGACCCCCTCGGGGGCTCTATCGGGGATCAGCTTGCAGAGCCTGTTAGCTTGATCTAGAGGCAGCTCCTCGACGCGTGCCACTCCTTTGATCGCGCCCTTGGTAGCCATCGTCGTGAGCGTGATGATGTTGGAGACATGATCGCGGCCATACTTATTAGTCACCCACTCGAGGACACGCCAGCGATTCTTATCATCGAAGTCAATGTCGATATCGGGCATGGAGATACGGTCGGGGTTCAGAAAACGCTCGAAGAGCAAGCCATACTTAATCGGCTCAATCTGCGTGATCGACAGACAGTAAGCGACCGCAGAGCCTGCTGCCGAACCACGCCCTGGTCCTACGCGCACTCCTAACTTTCGGGCAGCTGCGATGAAGTCTTGCACAACGAGGAAGTAACCCGGGAAGCCCATGTTCTGTATCACGCCTAGCTCCATATCGATACGCTCCTGTACCTCCGGGGAAACAGGGTCTCCGTAGCGCTTCTTGGCTCCCTCGTAGGTGAGGTGGCGCAGATAGTCATCTTCACTGGTAAAGCCCTCGGGTAGCTCGAAGTGAGGCATCAGCGGGGCGTGGTCGATGCTGTAGTACTCCACCTTGTTGCACACCTCTAGCGTGTTTTCCAGCACGTCGGGGTAATCGGCAAAGAGTGCTGTCATCTCTTCGGGCGACTTGAGCCACTCCTGCTTGGTGTAGCGCATACGGTTGGGATCCGAGATCGGCGAATTGGTCGTCATGCAGATCAGGTGATCGTGCGCCTCGGCATCTTCCTCGTTCAGGAAGTGGGTGTCATTCGTCGCAATGACCTTGATGCCCAGCTCCTGCCCCATCTTGATCACCTCTTGAGCCACCTGCAGCTGCTTGCGGTAGGTCTCTTGACCACTCGCCGAATCGCTATTCGGGTGAAGCATGATCTCTAGATAGTAGTCTTCGCCAAAGGTCTCCTTGTACCACAGAGCCGTCTTACGTGCTTCGTCTAGACGACCATGCAGGATATGCTGCGCTATCTCGCCACCGAGGCAAGCACTAGAGGCAATGACCCCCTCATGATGCTCCGCTAGCAGCTTCTTGTCGATACGTGGCTTGTAGTACTCGCCATGCTCCCACGCTATCGAGACCATCTTGATGAGGTTACGGTAGCCCTGGAGGTTTTTGGCGAGGAGGATTAGGTGGTAGCCGCTGCGGTCTATGCTACGGGTGGGGTTGTCGGGATCTTTGGCATCTTTGTCCTTCAGCTCGAGTGATCGGCGTGCTACGTACACTTCGCAGCCTACGATCGCCTTGAAGAGACTCTGCTCGATCGTCTTGATCTCCCCTTCGATGCGCGCCACCTCCTCAGCGTTGGACGCATCAGCTTCTAGCTCTTTGATCTGCTTGCGGAGCGACTTGATCTGGGCGAGCTTGTCGCCGTTGATCTTATCGTTCGCATAGTTGGTAAAGTTCTTGATGCCATACATAGCACCATGATCGGTGAGTGCAATGCCCGGCATACCGCAAGCGACCGCCTTGTCGAGAAGCTTCTCGACGGGCGCCATACCATCTAGTATAGAGTAGTGCGAGTGAACGTGCAGCGGCACGTACATACGTGTCCCTGCCGAGGAACTATGGGGAGTGTCGGGAGTTTGATTCATGAGACTGAGCATGAGATGTAAAGAGGCAAAAAGCACGCAGCATATCGCTGCTCCGGACCCAACGGCACAGCCGTGGATCCTCCCTACAAAGATACACTATTCGGCGCAAACGATCCCCCCAACGATAGCTCCAATAGCGTAGACGTCACCCTGTAGGGACGCTCGGTCTGAGCGTCCGTTGTCGAACCAGCTTGACGCTGTAACCTTTAACGGGGACGGACGCCCTCCGACTCGACACTACCGTGCGTCCCTACAGGGTGACGTGGGGGTGACTGACGCAGAAACGGATGAAAGCAGGGACGACTACTGTAGGGACGCTCGGTCTGAGCGTCCGTTGTCGAACCAGCTTGACGCAGTAACCTTTAACGGGGACGGACGCAGTAACCTTTGATACAACGGACGCACAGACCGTGCGTCCCTACAGGGCGACGTAACCCTCCGATACCCTCCGATCAGCACCGATCACTCCGATCCAAAAAAAAAGCCCCTTGCGTCATGCAAGAGGCTTCTCTACTTAAAACTATGATCCGCTGTGACCTCGGAGGGGCTCGAACCCTCGACCCACTGATTAAGAGTCAGTTGCTCTACCAACTGAGCTACGAAGTCAAGCTTCATTCTGGAGCCCATCTGGGTCTTCCTTCCTGAACCGTGATGCAAAGGTACAACTTTTTCTGAACAATGCAAGCGTTTCGAGCAACTTTTTTCGTCACATACGTTCTGCCCCACCGATCAGACGCCTCAACGGTCTGACACATCCGCCGTATCGCACATAGACAGAGACCATTGCACAGCATCCTTCGCGCCTTGCCATCTATGTTACAAGCGCGTCCGTCCATCTAGCCGTCGATACCTTACAGGGCGTGTGCCATCCGCTAAGGTCACGAGAGGGATGCTCGGGGATATTGACAGCAGGCACCCCTACCCCGCTGTCGTACCTTTGCATCGTCTCCTCAGAGATACTGCCACTCGCTCCACGATAGAGACTGAGTAACTAGAGAAAAATGGGTTCTACGACGCCTATCGACAGGATCACCTCTGAGAGCTTTCGCCGGCACGCTCCATGACACCTATTATATATAGGAGATCCTCAACGTAGCAGTCGCAGATCCCGAGGGAGACAAACTAAATTTCATCAACTCAAAAAAATCAATTTACTATGGCAATCAAGTATGCTATCCAACAAATCAGTCGAAAAGGTGTAACCCCTGGTTCCTCTGAAACTAAGTACTACGCACAGGCTCGCTACGACGGCGTCACCTCACAGGCAGACATCGCTCAGATGGTCGCACAGATCTCCGCTATATCTGTCGGAGACGTGCTCAGCGTCATGAACACGGTCTCCATGCTGCTCTCCATAGAGCTAGCCAATGGACGTATCGTAGAGCTAGGCGATCTGGGACGATTTAGAGCCACACTGCGCAGCAAGTCGTGCGACAAGCTCGAGGAGTTCAAGCGTGAGATGATACACGGCAATAGGGTGATATTTGTCCCAGGACCACAGATCCGTCACAAGATGACATACGCTAAATACCTCAAAGCTGATCTATCCAACCCATCAGCAGATCCCACCCAACCGGGCAACGAAACGGGCGAAGGTTCAGGCTCGCAGACGCCCCCAACAGGCAACGAAACGGGCGGCGGCTCTAACACAGGCAATGATCAGATAGGAGTGTAATTAGAACTTAGAGGTTAGAGATTAGAGATTAGAGGGGACGAGTACTGTAGGGACGCTCGGTCTGAGCGTCCGTTGTTGAACCAGCTTGACGCAGTAACCTTTAACGGGGACGGACGCACAGACCGTGCGTCCCTACAGGGCGACGTCCCCCTCCGATCCATCCGATACCCTCCGATCAGCTCCGATCCACTCCGATTCCTAACAACAATTATGAAACCAGACGACATTAAGTATATCGTAATCCACTGCAGCGCCACGCGCAGCAACATGACTTACAGCGCATGGCAGCTAGACCAAGACCACCGCGCCAGAGGCTTTGCCATGGCTGGCTACCACTTCTACATCACACGCGCAGGCGTTATCGAGTCCATGAGACCACCCTCCATGCCAGGGGCACACGCTATAGGCTACAACCGATGCAGCCTAGGCGTATGCTACGAAGGTGGACTGAGACCCGACGGCACGCCCTGGGACACGCGTACCCCCGAGCAGCGCGCAGCCATGCGCAAGCTACTGAAGGCACTCATAGCGATCCATCCCAACGCACGGATCGTAGGACACAGGGACCTGAGCCCCGACCTTAACCACAACGGCGTCATAGAGCCGCACGAGTGGATGAAGGCATGTCCTTGCTTTGACGCTTTCAAAGAGTACCTATCACTATGGCACAAACGATAAGACCCCAAGGGAAAAAGCAGCTATACCTAGCTGTCTCCCTCTCCATCGCTGGCATAGGGCTCCTAGTGGCGGGATTCACCGTCCCCCCACTGGGGGTCATCGACAGCTCCGTGCTGGTCGCTTATGGTGAGGTGATGACCTTCGCGGGAGCACTCCTCGGGCTTGACTATAAGTATAGGTACCATGCGGAGTCGTAACGCACAACGCACCGCACTCCTCCTCACCGCCTGCATCCTTCTGAGCTGTGGCTCACAGCGACAACGCTCCCTAGGGCAGTCACATGAGCAGTCGCAGCATCGTAGCGAGCGGGCGGTGAGCCGTGAGACGCAGCACCTCCGTGACACCACCCTGGAGGAGTGGGAGCTACTCCTCCTAGACACGATCACGTCACTAGAGAGGCAGCCGCTAGCGTCACAAGCTAGCGACTCGACAGCGATCGTCAGTCAGCAGCAGCCACCCCGCGTGCGCTACTTGCGTGCTCGGCGCTTAGCCGTCAAGGAGCAAGATAGCGTGGCGCAGCAACGGAATGTGCTCGAGAGCGACACGCAGCAGCTGAACCGTCAGCAGGAGACGAAGCTGACCGAGCGCCAGCCCACACGTCACCGCTCCTACTGGCTTGTAGGACTCCTTGTCGGCTTAGCTGCCGGCATCGTTGTCTCAGTCTTGCTAAGTAAGATACGTCTCGCTAAGCTCCTACGGAGCCTCGCGAGACGTAAGTTCGTGAAGTTATGAATGAAAAGATAGGTGACAAGAAGCTGTCACTCTTTCAAACAAGCAAGAGGAATGACTTTAACGCCGTCAGGTCTAGTATAAGCCATCTGTCCACCTGTCAAGATAATCAAGAGATCTGGCTCCCTCAGGGGGACTTGTACCTCTTGTTTGTTGTTTTCCTTGATGAGCCTATCTAATTCAAGCAGATGCTCGGCTCCCTCGTCTATCTCTCGACTTCCAAGCTTACACTCTATCAAGGCATATCTGCCATCTTGAAGATGAAGTACAATATCCGCCTCTAGCCCATAACGATCTCGATAGTATGAGACATGACTATTTAGATCCATCGTATATGCCCGCAAGTCACGGATACACATTTGCTCGAAGATGAAGCCAAATGTTTTTAGCTGGACAGACATCGCCTCTGGGGAAACGCCCAGTGATGCCACCGCAATAGATGGGTCACAAAAACTTCTTTTGGGAGTACTTCTGATAGCTGTTTTACTTCGTATCGCTGGACTCCACGCATCAATATTCTGAATAATAAAAAGACGCTCGAAAGCCCTTTCGTAATCAGTAAACGTATCCTTTGACAAGGCATATTCTCCTGCCCCTGAGACATCTGACAATAAGGTCTTCTTTTGCGCTATAGTAGAAATATTTCGCGCATAGGATTTCAACAAGGACTCAGCGATCTTGCTATCCCGCTGTTTCCCATCAATACGAGAAATATCTTCGTCACATAAAGATCGTACATAGTTTTTAGCAATCATCAGTTGCGCTTTCTCCGATCGAGCAAATAAAGATGCTGGCCACCCGCCACGAGATGCAGCGAATATCAGGCCTTCTATGGAGAGTATCGACCTCTTGCCATCGATATCATAGTCTGCGTCTTCAAAGAGCCTTTGCAAAGAAACTTCCCCTGTAGACTCTCTAGATTCCCATAAACTCATAGGTAGCATTCGCAACTTGGCTATTCTTCCAGTACCTGAGTGTAGTATTTCAGACTTATCTACAGTGTTAGAGCCGGTCAAGATAAACTGACCTGGGAGTCCCCTCTCATCAACTTGAGTACGTATAGCATCCCATAGGATAGGTACATCTTGCCACTCATCTATCAAGAGTGGAGACTCACCTCTAAGCAAGAGTGAGGGTTTAGATTGAGCTGTAGCGAGGTATTCAGCTCTCATATCTGTATCCTGCATCTTTATAATGCTTTTGGCGACTTGAGAAGCTGTCGTTGTTTTACCACACCACTTAGGCCCTTCGATCAGAACTGCTCCAAAAGCTTCAAGGAGCTCCCGAAGCACACGATCAGAGGTTCTTTTATAATACGATACCATATTCAAACGATCTACTGTCGCAAAGGTACTAAACAAGAAGCAAACAAACAACAAGATCGTCTTATTTGTGGCACTTTGATCGTCTTATTTGTGACACTTTGATCGTCTTATTTGTGGCGCTTCGATCGTCTTATTTGTGGCACTTTGATCGTCTTATTTGTGGTCGCTTGAAGTCAATCGTCAGCAAATATATAGTGCTGCGGTAAACCTAAGTAGCGCACGATCAGGTGCACCATGGCGGGCGTGTAGATACGACAGCCACGCTTGTAACCTATCTGCGTGAGCTTGTCGAGGAGTTCGCCATCACCGCGTATCAGACGTGTCAGATGACGCGTAGCGCTAGCGGGTAAAACATCGGGGAAGTAACGGATGGCGAGCTCCTGCACGCCATAGGCGCGTACCAAAAAGAGGTACGACTCATCTTGTGTCGGTTGTGACATAGTCTGTATAGTAGATCAAGTATAAAAGTTTTGTCGACAGAAGCGCGCTCATTTTTTTGACGCCTCGATCGTCACCACAAAGGTAACAAAATTAGAGAGGATCGATGACGGATACTGAGGACACGCCGAGACGACTCCCTGTAGGGACGCTCGGTCTGAGCGTCCGTCTCCGTTAAAAACACGACGCTGTAACGACTTGACACAACGGACGCACAGAGACGACTGCTGTAGGGACGCTCGGTCTGAGCGTCCGTCCCCGTTAAAAACACTACAATATCACGTTTTGACACAACGGACGCACCGGGACGACTTCTTGTAGGGACGCTCGGTCTGAGCGTCCGTCCCCGTTAAAAACACGACAATATCACGTCTTGCTGTACTACAACGGACGCACCGGGACGACTACTGTAGGGACGCTCGGAAGTATCGAGTCGGAGAGCGTCCGTCCACGTTAAAAACACAACAATATCACGTCTTGCTGTACTACAACGGACGCACAGACCGTGCGTCCCTACAAATTGACGTATCACTGTACTACAACGGACGCACAGACCGTGCGTCCCTACAGGGCGACGTGGGGGGTACGGAAACAGGGCGACGTGGGGGTGCAACGCCGTGGGAAACGACACGTCATTATGGCTCCTTGCTGTAATACTCATCGCTATCCCAGCGTGCCACATTGTTCTCGATGTAATTCGCTATATTGTTTCCTTCTCTCATGTTCCTAATGATACGGTCATAGTACCTTGACTGCCAGTCAAACACTATCTTACGCTTCCGTGCAAACATGGTGACCTCGCGCTTAATACCTCCTATAACAATTGCTAAAGTTTCTCGATCCGTCTTCTGGATAGCACATTCCGTCTCTTGATTGATCAACACGATAGCATGGACATGGTTCGGCATGACGACGAATAGCGGAACGGTAGCATAGGGGTAATGTTCGGAGACCCTTTCCCATTGTTGCTGGCAAAACTCCCCTATAGGACTGAGGTGCATGATACCATCTTGGACTTTGCCGAAGTAATGTTGCTTATCCTTAGTGCAGATAGTTATGAAGTAAACGCCTGCTTTGTAATCGTGAAAGAAGGCGCGGGGAGATTTTCGATCATTGTAACAAGGGGGACACATATAGGACGCATACTTGAGATACGACGCAAAAGTAGTAATAACTGAGATACTACACCACATCGAGTGACGACTTGACGTGTAACGATGATACGTGTATCCCGCTGTAGGGACGCACAGAGACGACTACTGTAGTTGTCGACAAAGCAAAACGACTCCCTGTAGGGACGCTCGGTCTGAGCGTCCGTCCCCGTTAAAAACACAACGATATCACGTCTTGCTGTACTACAACGGACGCACAGACCGTGCGTCCCTACAGGGAGTCGTTTTGTTTTGTCGACAACAGGATGACGTATCGGTTTGACGTAATGGACGCACTGGGACGACCCGATGTACTACAACGGACGCACTGGGAGGACCCGCTGTACTACAACGGACGCACAGACCGTGCGTCCACACACAGGGCGACGTAACGGACGCTGTAACGCTTGGACACGACGGACGCACAGACCGTGCGTCCCTACAGGGTGACGTAACGGACGCTGTAACCTTGAAGCAAGACAATACTCGAAGCAAGATACAATAAAGGAGTAGCGGGGCTATGTCCTTGCGACATAGCCCCGCTACTGATTAGTATAGCCAGTGATCTGGCGATGGATTCATCAGAGAGCTAGACGGGTGTCTAGCCCTCTGGTGAATTAACTTAGCGATTTACTTATTCCACTCTTTATCCGGGATGATGCGGATGGTGAGAGTCCTCTTGTACTGGTAGGTTGTACCGTAGTTGACGAGGAGCGTAGCATTGATGGTGGCTGTCTTCGTTACAGCACCGTGACCTGCAGGATTAGCCTCAAGGTTTCTCCAAGAGATCTTGGTTGAAGTACCTGCCCAGCCAGCTGGAGCGCTGACCGTCAAGAGACGCTTCTCGACAAAGTCATGATCCTTAGGAAGCACTACAGCAACCTTAAACTTGTCACCCTCGCCTAAGAAACCAAGTCTATTCTCCTCAGCTGTCTTTTTAGCGTTGTCTACAAGAAGCTTTGGATTAGCCTCATTAGAGAACATCTGAAGTACAGTACCAATCAAGAATGAGTGCTCATCCTTGTGATCACGGATCTCAATAGCTCCGTCCTTGGCTACTCGGATATTCTCGTCTTTGAGATTGTCACCTACGATCTTGTACAGAGCTGCATGTTGGAACTCGATGACAAACGTCGTGAGCTGACGGAAGTTATCTGGGCATTCAGCACTATAGAAACCGTATTCTACAGTTACTAGCTCAGTCTCCCTGAGCGTGTCAGTACGTGTGATCGTAAAGTCCTTGGCACCGTTCTCAACCATATATAGGGTCTTATCAGCGGCACCGCGTTCGACCTTCACTACTCGAGCTGCGAACTGAAGACCTGTGTAAGTCTTCTTAGCAGCCTTCTCAACATCAGACTGGAACTTAGCAAGATCTCTAAAGACTAGAGAAGACTTCAGCGTTGGTACATAACCGTCAGCCTTGCTACTTGGAAGACCCTTAGCATAAACCTTATTGCCCTCCCAGAGATTTGGCATCTTGTAGCTGTCAAACTTCTTAGCTGCAGCATCTACTGCTTCACGACTCTCATCGGTGATCTCAAACTTAAAGATTACCACAACATGTATTGGGTATGCCTTCTTGTAGTCGAAGCCGTGGTGAGGATGGTTCTGCTCGAAGTATACAGGTAGGTAGTAAGTACCAGCCTCCATACACTTGGAGTTAGCCTCACGCGTGATCGTGAACTTACCAGTGTTTCTCGTATACTCAACTGAGATGGCGTCATTCAACTTATCCAAAGTTATGTACTGCTCTGGCTTAATAGTTGAATCGCCAACCTTAGCAAGAGGTGCAATCGTCTTAGGAGCAACACCCGCGAACTTATAGCGAGGTAGGTTGTGGAACTGCTCTAGGTCAAGGTTAAAGTCATAGAGGTAGTTGATCTTAGCCCACTCAAGTGTAGTCGTGAACACGTCACCTGCACCTGTGATAACCTTAGATCTAAAGACAGGCGTGTAAGCGTCACCACCAGCAGAGGCTGCATCGGTGAACTTGCCACTCTTGCTCGTTATCCAGTACTTGTAGAATGCATCGTCTACCTGCTTGGTGTTCATCTCAAAGTTGATGTAAGCGAGAGCAACAAGCTTATCCTTCATGAAGAGGCGTACCTGTGCGATACCCTTCATACCCTCAGCGCCAGACTCGAATGCGCGACCCTGCTTATCCTGAGGAGTTACGACACCATCCTTAGTAATCTTGTAGTACTCCTTACCGTCGTTTTCGAGAGGCATTGAGTAGAACTCATAGCGTAGCTCGTGCTTCTTCTCATCTAGCATATTAGCTACAGTAGCACCTTGCATACCAGTATGTGCACTCAAAAGATCCTTCAGATTAGTAGTCTTTTTGACAGGGATCTCTATGATGCTCCTCATAGCTGCTGAGAATTGACGAGGTAGTAGCTCTGGATCGTCCTCACCATCACTGTTGTTGATGTAGAGGTATGGCTGCTTGAGACCACCATTGACCATATAGAGGACAGCCCAGTCAGAGCGGACAGCGACGTCGCTCTTAGTCGTAGTAACCTTAATCTGAGCAAGAGGTAGAGTCTCTGCTGGCGTGCCTGGCGTCATAGCCTTCTTACCAGCGAAGTAACCCTTGAGACCAACGGTTAGGACACCGTCCTTGACGTTGTTCTCCCACTTATTATCCTTAGGAGCGATGACTGTTGGCATGTTGCCCTTGTCATCAGTGATCTCGACCGTGCGAAGATTCTTAGCATCCTTGAACTCGAGCTCTACATTCTTGATGTACTGAGCACCGAAAGTAGAAGGATTCAGACGAACGGCAGCCTGAACATCCTCCTCAGACTCCATAACGTCCTTCCAGTACCAAGTTTTCTCGAGGAACTTATCTCCATTGTCACTCTTAGTAGCTGGTGTCTTAGCATCAACCTCCTTGAAAGAGTTAGAAGTAAGCGGGAACTCGATAGCAGGGAAGCCCTGGTATACCTTCTCTGGTACAAGAACCATAGAGGTCAGACGAGCGCTCTCAAGCATGAACGTGATAGGATTGCCGTTATTAAGAGCCTTGCCATCCTCACCAAAGAATGTTAGGTATACAAACCCACCATCCTCATCGATCATACAGTTTACAGAGCCGTTCTTAGGCTGAGCTGAGATGTTTGTGTCCTTGCCATCGATATACCAGTTACCATTATCACCGATAGTGATCTTAGGACTGTCACCCTTAGGACCTTGAGGACCTTGAGGACCAGTTTCGCCCTTGTCGCCCTTGTCGCCCTTAGCTCCAGCAGCGCCGGTATCACCCTTGTCGCCCTTGTCGCCCTTGTCGCCCTTCTGGCCCTTGGCAGATACACCAGTAGACTTACCATTGATGCACCACTCGCCCTTATCGTTGATTGTTAGCTTGATGAGGTCACCTGCATCAACTTCCTTTTGAGTTCCATCCGTAAAGACGATAACAAGCTTACCATCCTTAGAGAGGACCTCCTTGACGACCTTGCCCTGTAGGGCTTGAAGTTCGCTCTGCAGTTTATCCATCCGCTCCTGGAGCGAACAGATGTCGTCTTCATACGACCGACAACCTGTGAAGATGGACATCGACAGCGCTAATGCCATCGAAGCCATAACTAGCCACAGCTTGTTGAAAACCAGACTGTTTCGTTTCATTGTTTGTTTGTTTAAAATTAGTGATTGTATTATCTGTTGATTTAGTTCTTACCTAAATGGGAGTGAACAACAGCAACTCAGGAGCATTCCTAGATGATGTTCTCGATGCAAAGGTATACTTTTTTTTTCAAGCGAACAAACTATCTAGCAATTTTTCGTCTTCACGACACTCACTATCGGGAGCTGCGCCACGAGGCAAAAAGCCTCGGACGCAATCTCCTATAGTGTTTAATACGATTGTATTGTAACGCGTAGCAAATACGAATATCGTACTGGAGTTGCCTTATGCTGTATCAATACTCCTTACTTGATATTGATGATAGCAACACGGTTCCACTCGTTTGTAGCGAATGGCTGTACAGTGTCACCCTTGAAGTCAATGACGATGTTGTCAGGGTTGACTCCGTAGTTGTCTATGAGAGCCTTCTTGACAGCCTCAGCACGACGCTGAGAGAGAGACATATTGATATTAGCATTGCCAGTCTGCTCATCAGCATAACCGACGATGTAGATCTTACCACCGTTTGCCTTTGCAGCCTCAGCAGAGTTGTAGACATTGATCATCTGATTCTTGTCGATCTTAGCGCTACCGATACGGAAGGCTACGACATTCTCTATAACTGTCGTGGTAGCAGGAGCTACAGCCTCTGGACACTCAGGACAAGAAACAGGACGCTTGCTGAGCTCAGCATTCTCAGCACGTAGTGCACTGATCTGACCATTGAGATCATTAACTAGATCGTAGTCCATAGGAGTAATAGGCTGGAATGCTACACGACCGAGCTTGAAGGTTAGACCTGCTGATACAAGAGCCGTAGCATCTGCTGGCTGATGAATGGTCTGAGTACCCTGGAAGTTGGTCTTAGAGAGCATCATCTGACCCTCGAGGTTAAGGTCGACACGCTTGCCCAGACGGAACTTGAGTGCGAGACCACCGTTGAGGAGACCACTGTAGTCATTCTCCTCACCGATCTTATTGCCGCTCTTATCCTCAGCTGAGTAGAACTTCATCTGTCCACCTAGACCTACGAAGGGGATGAGGTGGAAGACGCGGTTCTCTCTGTATGGAGCGAAGTAGTTGACTAGGTCAAACATGAACTCTAGTGAAGCAGCGCCAAAGACGTTCTGATAGCGAACGATCTCTTTAGCTGGCTGATCAAAGCTATAGATGTTCCATGCGTAGCCACGTAGGCGAGTAGCAAAGTATGGTGAGTGCCAACGTCCGAAAGAGAGACTGGCGATGGGTGAGATGCGGTCTGCAAACTCAGCCTCCCCATTAGCCTTATTGCCAAATGGTAGCATAGCGGCACCTCCGTGTAGCTCAATGAACCAATGAGCGGCAGGGTCTTGCTCGAACTCCGTCTTGTATGCGGGGCGGTTGTCGACCTCAGGAGCCTCCTGAGCCTGAGCCACGAAAGCTGTCAGGGCGACAACGAGTGATAGCATAAATACTTTTGCTTTCATATTTCTAGTGTGTTTAATTCGTAGATTGATGATTTGAGTGAGCTATAGACTTACTTAGAGCGTATGATGACGACGCGGTTCCAAGCCTTTGTGTCAAATAGCTTGTCTGTAGCACCCTCCCACTGCGTAGTGATCATGTCTGCAGAAACGCCGAAGTCGTTGACAAGGGCATTTGTGACAGCCTTAGCACGGCGCTCTGAGAGACCTAGGTTATAGTTGGCATCACCAGTCGTGTCGGTGTAGCCGATGACTAGGATAGGCGTGTTGTGCTCCTTGACATACTCGCTGACATTGTAGAGTGTAATCATCTGGTTCTTGTCGATGCGAGAGCTATCGAACTTGAAGAGAATCGTCTTGTCAGACATAACCTCTGTCGTAGTAGGCTGTACGACCTCTGGGCACTCAGGGCAAGCAACAGGACGCTTGCTGAGCTCAGCATTCTCAGCACGTAGTGAGCTGATCTGACCATTGAGATCGTTGATTAGATCGTAGTCCATAGGAACAACCTCTGTCCACTCGACACCACCCATACGGAAGTTAAATCCTGCAGTGAGGGCTCCGTAGAGGCCATTGTATGCGTTAGGATTCCACGCGATAGAGCGTGGGCATCTATTCATGGTGAAGTTGAAGTTGTTGTAGATAGCCTTACCCTCGATAACAAGATCTGCACGACGACCTAGACGGAACTGGAGCTGTAGACCAGCGTCGATAGCTGCAGTATGATGCAGATCCTCAAAAGCCTTGTTGAACTTCATGTTGTAGCCCACACCTGCGAATGGGATGATGTGGAAGACACGCTTAGCGTTGTAACGGCTGAAATGATTGATCATGTCAAACATGAAGTCGTAGTGAGCACCTACGAAGCTAGTCTCGTAGTTCATCACATCGTTGCCTACCTTATAATAGGTGTGTGCCTGCGCTCCAACTAGATTGAGTCGCGTAGCGAAGGAAGGTGTGTGATACTTACCCAAAGAGAGTGAGTAAGACATCTGAAGACGATCCGCAAAGGGCTTTTCTTCATTACCTTCTAGAAACTGAGCTCCCACACCGCCTTGCAGCGTAAGGAACCAATGATCTGCTGCCGTGCCTCGCTCAAAGGTTGTCTTGTAGACAGGCTTTGTGCCAGCTTGAGGTGCTACAGTCTCCTGAGCACTCAGCGTTAGAGTCGTTACTCCCAACAAGAGGGAGATCAGAAAGAGCTTTACTTTCATAATTATACTTTGTCTTGTTACTGGTTTGTTTCTGATTAGTTTAGTGCGTCTTAGTGCCTCCTTCGCACCCGGAGGTTGGTATTCCAAGACACGTAATACACTGCAAAAGTAGTATTATTTATTGACTTAACCAAATAGGAGGCGGTGTAAGAGAAAAAAAACGGTCCTCTTAAAGTAGGGACGCACGGTCTATGCATCCGTCGTATCAAAAGTTACAGCGTCGTGGTTTTAACGGGGACGGACGCTCAGACCGAGCGTCCCTACAGTAGTCGTCCCGTTACGTCCGTCGTAGTACACCGAACCGATACGTCATCCGTCGTTGACAAAACAAAACGAATCCTGTAGGGACGCACGGTCTGTGCGTCCGTTGTGTCAAACCGTGATAGCGTTAAGTTATTCCCCATTTCGGCTGATTCGGGGACGGACGCTCAGACCGAGCGTCCCTACAGCGGGTCGTCCCGCTGCGTCCGTTACGTCAAACCGAGATGTCATCCGTCTTCGACAAAACAAAACGTCGCCCTGCTTCCTAGAAAGAAACGATCACATAGTAAACAGATCCAAGTAAATTGCCCCTAGGACTTCTAGAGCCACTCGGCTCCTAACCCTCTTAGGGCTGACGCATTATAACCAACCATCTATAAGCTGTGCATAGCGATAACTAGGAAATACGCAGTTAGAGACTGTTGACTTTTGCAACAGTCTCAGTTAGATTATCACTACACAGTGGCTACAGATCCTCTCTGGTTACACCTTCCTCCCGAAGAATTGGATTTCTCCCGAAGAATTTCCCCAATAGCTCCCGAGGAAATCAAAAATGCCCACGGAGGAAAGAGAAAATTCTTCGGAAGAATCAAATGAAACTTCGGAGGAATCAAATCATAAGTCCGAAGAATTTGCCATTTCCTCGGGAGCAAATCAAAAATATCCACCGAGCTATTTGGGAATTCCCAGGGAGGAACTGGAACAAGCTCACTTTTATAATGCGTCAGTCCTGACTCTAACCTCTAATTTCTAACCTCTAAAATACGTACCTTTGTGAGCCAAGCAGTAGCATATGAATCCATGTCTCCCACATACCTCCTTATAGATCAGGGCAACAGTCGCCTCAAGATCGCTCTGGCGACCGACGAGCGGCTTTACCCGACGAGACTCTACCCTGAGCCACCCACGAGTGACCAGCTACTGGAGCTGATACACGCCTACGAGCTCCCAGCAGAGCCGCTCCACGCCATCTACAGCTCTGTAGGAGAGCGAGAGGCTCCTTGGCTCGCCCCCATCAAGAGCATTTGTCAGCTTTTCGTCACGCTCGATGCCGAGACGACTCTACCTCTATCTGAGATACAATACGACAGACAATGTCTAGGTGTAGATCGCATAGCGAGTGTCGTCGGTGTAGCGCAACTCACCTCGGCGCCCTCTCTAATCATCGATATAGGCACCGCAATCACCTACGATTTACTCCTCCCCGAGAGACGCTACATAGGTGGCAACATATCTCCTGGGCCTGAGCTACGGCTACAAGCACTACACGACTACACAGCTCGGCTGCCTCGTGTACCATGGTCAGGCATCCAGTCTCATCTAGATCTATGGAACCAAGAGCTAGGCGAGCAGACGAATCAAGCGATATGGCTCGGTGTGGCACGAAGCATCGTGCACGAGATAGACTCCTATGTAGAAGGCCTGCGCAAGCGCTACCCTAGCCTAGAGGTGTGGATCACGGGAGGATATGCATCGGATTTTGTCAAGTGGCTAAAATATCCGACCTTTGTGGAGTCAAACCTTGTCGAGCGAGGGCTACGTGATATACTACAATATCAAGCAGCGCGTTCTTGTGACAGTTAGCTATCTGTAACTTGCAATGGTTACAGCTACCACTCCTTATTATATAATACAGCATATATGTCTCGATACATAGCACGCCCCACTACCATACTGACGCTCCTAGCGACTCTCTTCTTGATCCCGATCGCAGCTTCTGCTCAGAGTAATAATACTGAGTCTCCATACAGTCGCTTCGGCTTGGGTAGACTGGACAAGCAGACGTCCCACGCTCTCAGAGGAATGGGTGGACTGACCTCCGCTATACGAGACAATATGATCATCAATCCTGCCAACCCTGCCTCCTACACGGCAGTCGACTCGATGACTTTTCTCTTTGACTTCGGACTATCGATGGGTATGAATATGCTCACCGAGTCGGGAAAGAGGGACGCACGTATGGTGGGCAACTTTGACTACGCTACGGCTCTGATACCGCTCGGCAAGCACTTTGCCGCTAGCGCAGGTCTTGTCCCCTACTCGACCGTCGGTTATCGATACGGCACACGAGTCCCTGTACCCGGTGTCAAGGATCACTACTCAGCTTATGCTTACAAGGGGCAGGGAAATCTACAAGAGGTCTATCTAGGCTTCGCATGGAAAGTCCTCCCCTACTGGTCGCTCGGAGTCAACGCTTCTTACCTCTTTGGCAATCTACAGCATGAGCGCCGCATCACATACGATATTAAGGAGAGTCAAAATCCGACCTTCCTAGATCACCTCCGTATCCGGTCAGTAGGTGTGCGTATTGGTTCGCAAGGCATCATCCCCATTTCTGCCGATGGGCACCAAATTACTATAGGCTTCACTTACGAACCCAAACTACCTATGTGGAGCCGACAACTACGGCTCCAGACGGAGACTATAACAGGACAAGGAGCTCAGATACTTCATGCCGACACGATCTCTAGTAAGTCGCTCTTTGCCCGTCCACACGTAGCCAGTGCTGGTATAGCATATCAGATAGAGAATAAACTTATCGCTGGCGCAGATGTCAAATATAGCAGATGGAGTGAAGCACTCTCAGACACAGAGAAGTCAGGCTACCAGGGGGTAGACCAGTGGCAAGTAGCTCTAGGCATGTCGTGGGTACCTAACGACCGTTCCTCACAATACGGACAGCGCATAGCTTACCGCGCAGGCCTGCAAGGTGAGAATGCATACCTACGTATCCCTAACAGTCTAGGAGGCTACAACTCTTACTACCAAATAGGAGCTAATCTGGGACTGGGACTACCACTCGTAGACAAGCGGTCACATGTGGACGTAACTCTCGGATACTCTTACCTACGACCCTCTAGTCGTACGGGACTTGCGGAGCACTATTTGACGCTGGGTGTAGCACTACGCTTTAACGAGGCGTGGTTCAAGCCTATCAAACTCGATTAAAAAGAACATTTTGCACATACAGACAATGATGAAACTGAAGAATCTATTAACCCCAATACTAGCCCTACTAGCAACATCGTTGACACTCGGGGCTCAGACTGGCGTGGAGACGGGAACTCCTTTTGGCTCTGGGGACGACAGCATTCAATGTCGACAGAACATTAGCCTCTTCACCTCTTATGTCAAGGGAAACAACTTTAAGGAAGCCTATCCATTTTGGCTTGAAGCTCTAGAGAAGTGCCCTGGATCAACGAAAAACATCTACCTCTACGGAGTGCAGATCATGAACTGGAAGATCGAAACGGCTAAAGATGACGCTGCACGTCAAGATGCTATCGAAAAGCTCCTCAAGCTGTACGATATGCGTATCAAGTACTTTGGCGACGATCCTAAATATGGTAAGGACTATATAACCACCGCCAAGATCAACGACTACCTACGCCTCTATGGAGATAAGGCTAGCTATGACAAAATCTATGACTGGGCGAAGCCTATAGTTGAGGATATGGGCGAGGAGACTGAGAGCCAGCTGGTGTACTTCTTTGTCTTCGCCTCTATGAATAAAGCGATCGGCAATCCAGACTGGCATGAGCACTATGTCGATGACTACATGACGGGTAATGGCATCCTACAGAATGATGTCGATGCGCTCTCTGAAGCTGGCGACACGGTCAAGCTACAAAACATACAGGCTCTCAAGGGTCAGCTCGATGAACTATTCGCCACAAGCGGTCTTGCTGACTGCGATATGCTGATCAAGATCTATGGTGATGGCCTTGAAAAGAACAAGGAGAATGTCAAGTACCTTCAGGCGATGCTGGACATGTTCCGCTACGCTAAGTGTGAGAACAGTCCTCTATACGCTACCGCAAGCCGCTACCTATACAACATCAAACCAACGGCGGTCGCTGCTATGGGACTAGCTTCTGACTGCATCAATAAGGGGCAAATGAGCCAAGCTAAGCAGTACCTCAACGATGCAGTCTCGCTCACATCGGACAAGCGCCTCCAAGCTACAGCTTACTACACACTCGGTGTTATCGATATGAAGGCGCGCAGCTACGCATCAGCACGTCAATACTGCAACAAGGCTATGGCTGCCAACCCCTCTTTTGGAGCTCCGCTCATCTTGATCGCACAGATGTACGCAGCTTCTGCTAAGAGCATCTTCCCAGACGACCCCGTCAAGCAGCGTCTCGTATATGGACTTGCTATCGACAAGCTACAAAAAGCTCGCAGCATAGACAGTAGTGTCTCTGGTGAGGCTGGCAGGCTGATAGGTCAATACTCGGGTTATCTGCCCTCTCAGCAGGATATCTTCTTCCATCCTGACCTCAACTCAGGAGACTCCTTCTACGTGGGAGGTTGGATCGGAGAGTCTACACGCATTCGCTAAGATCTCACCTGACAGATTTAATGGATCTACCTAAGTAGACTTCACGAATACACCTAGGTCAGCCAGCTAGTGCGACGCCAAGCGTTCGCCAAGCTGGCTGATCTGCTAGCTTTTCTACTCTTAAGATGACAAGACACGAGTGCCAGAGCCGACAGATGCTCTTATTCTGCTTCAGCTTGCTCGCTGCGGCTCTGCTCGCTGTGACTAGTTGTCAGCGCAAGGATCCACCACCACTATCTGATGTAGGGCTAGACCCTGAGACTGCCTACTCGATGTACACCCGAGATGTGCGAGCACTCGTTGCCGACTCAGGCATCACACAGTATAGGCTGATCACGCCTGAGTGGTATGTGTACAGCAAAAACGACAAAGTGGGCAGAGAGGCTCACTGGTACTTCCCTCATGGGCTCTACACGGAGCAGTTTGACGAACAGGACAGCACAACCGTCTTTGTAGAGGCTGACTCAGCTTTTTACTGGACAGATCGTAAGCTATGGGAGCTACACGGGGATGTCAATGTACGCAACCGCGTTGGCTCACGCTTTTTCTCCCACCTCCTCTACTGGGATCAAGAGGAGAAGCGCATCTATAGCCCAGACAGTGTATGGATAGAGACCCCAGAGCGAAGCATTAAGGGGCGCAACTTCGAGAGTGACGAGCAGTTCACCCGATACACCTTCCACGGGAGCAGTGGTCAGACGCTCGTGAAGGACGAGCCTGGACTGGACGAGTAGGAAGTCGCAATCAGGATATTTCTACTATCTTTGCAAACGTATGAAGCACCTACTACATGGCTGACACGATTTGGCTACTGATCTACATAATCCTTCTCTTACTCCTCTCGGGATTCTTCTCAGGGACTGAGATTGCTTACCTCTCGGCAGATCGTCTGCGTCTCAAGCTCGACTCTAAGCGAGGAGGCATCATCGGGCGTACGCTCTCGATGCTCTATCGTCGTCCAGACCGCTTCATCACGACGCTACTCGTAGGTAATAACATCGTACTGGTCATCTACGGTATGGTCATGACGAGACTCTTTGCACCTCTACTGACGCCCATCAGTAGCAATGCAGTCTTCCAGATCACGGTCAATTCGCTGGTCTCTACCTTTATCATAGTCATCTTTGGAGAGTATCTGCCTAAAGCTCGAAATCGGATGAACCCCAATCAGCAGATGTATCGTAAAGCGCTGCCTTCGGGGTTCTTTCACATACTCCTCTACCCGATCACGCTCTTCTCCACAGGACTCTCTAAGCTCTTTATGCTGCTACTTCCCAAAGATGCTATGCCAGCCTCTGAGGAGCACCCTAAGCTTACAACTCTAGACCTAGACAACTACCTCAATATGAGTCAAAGTGGAGAGGGCTCTAGCGATCTCGACACTGAGGTCAAGATCATTCAAAACGCTATCGACTTCTCCACTACACAGGTAAGAGACTGCATGATCCCCCGCAACGAGATCGTCTCTTGTGAGATCGGGACCGATGCTGAGACGCTCACCTCTCTCTTTATCTCTACTGGACTGACGAAGATTATCGTCTACAGAGAAAACATTGATAATGTACTAGGCTACATTCACTCCGCGGAGATGTTCAAGGGTCCTGATTGGCAGGGTCGCATACGCACTGCTGTCTTTGTCCCAGAGAGTATGAATGGACAGAAGCTCATGGGGATCCTCATGCAGCGCAAGAAGTCCATCGCTATCGTCATCGACGAGCTGGGCGGCACCTCTGGACTAATCACCCTCGAGGATCTCGTCGAGGAGATCTTTGGAGACATCGAGGACGAGCATGACCAAAACAAAATCGTATCTAAGCACAATGCCGACGGATCCTACACTTTCAGCGGACGACTAGAGATAGACGATGCCAACGAGCAGTGGGAGCTCGCACTCCCCACTAGCGACGAGTATATCACCATCGCTGGACTCATCATCAACCATCTCGAGCGCATTCCTGTGCCAGGTGAGCAGATTCTCATTGGCAAGCTTCACTTTGATATTATCAAGTCGACCGACACTCGTATAGAACTTGTGAAGATGTGGAAAGACCTCTGATAACTGAATTTTAACTACCTTTGCCACCTAGATAGCTTTCACGCCCTATTCTACCCAACAGAGAATAGCCGAAAGCATTACTCCTAGAGAAGAAAAAACAGATAGTACTATATAATGGCTACGCTACAGAAAATTAGAAATCGTGCCGGCCTGCTCATCATCGTAGTGGGTGTCGCACTCTTAGCATTTATCATCGGTGATGGTCTACGTTCTGGCTCATCACTGCTTCAGGACAACAAGATGGTTGCTCTCAAAATTGACGGCAAAAAGGTCAAGTACGACGAGTACCAGCAGCTTCTCACCCAGCGCACAGAGCCGTACGAGCGTCAGCGCCAAGGCAAGCTGACGGATCAAGATCGTGTACAGATCAGCAACCAGCTAGCACAGGAGCTCATAGCCGACTACGTCCTAGAGCAGGAGGCTAAAGCGCTCGGACTACGTGTCACCCCTGCAGAGGTCTCTGCGCTCATCTTTGGTGAGGGGCTACCTACGTCACAGTGGGCGGCACAGTTCTTCTCACAGTTTGGAGTAGACATGAACGATCCAGAGCAGATCCGCAATATCATGAGCGAGCTGGATATGAACAAGATAAAGAGCCTCCCAGCTGAGCAGCAAAGCATGATGATCTCTGTACGCAATCAGTGGCTAGAGACTGAGAAGCAGATCCGTACACAGCGCCTCTCTGAGAAGGTTAACGCACTGCTCACCCGCAGCTACGCTATCAACTCTCTCGACGAGAAGTACACCACAGGGTTAGGCACCCGCACCGTTGCTGTCGTACGCACTCCTAGCACCATCCTGCCAAATGATCAGGTCACAGTAACAGACCAGCAGGTGCAGGCTTACTACGATAGCCACAAGCAGCAATTTGCATTCCCCTTTGAGCAAGCGAAGGTCAATTACTACAGCACTCTAGTGCGTCCTAGCGAGGCTGACTATGCAGCTGCAAAGGCTGAAGTAGACACCGCACGTGTCCAGCTATTAGCTACGACAACTCCTGCTAAGGTGGTCCGCAACTACGACAATGGCAATGCTTACGAGACCTACTTCACAGACAAGGAGCTAGAGCAGTATCTCTCTACCATCCCCAACGCCATGACTATGCTTCGCGAGGGTGCGATAGGTAGCGTCAACGAGCCTGTCATTGTCAATGACAGCTACACACTTATCAAGCTCCTCGATCGCAAGCAAGCTCCCGAGGAGGTAAAGGTCAATCTGATCCCGCTTGATACAATCAATGCGCTAAAGGCTGATAGCCTGATAGCAGCCATCCAGAGTGGATCTGCCACACTTGCTCAGATCGTAGCAACCTACGCTATGGATGATCAGACTAAGGCAAATGGTGGCTATCTCATCAATCAGGATAACTATACAGGTATGCCCGACAGCACCTTTACCGAGGCAGAGCTCTTCGGCATGGGGCTAGACACACTGACCAAGACTCCTATCAATCAATTTGTCAAGATGGAGAGACCTGGAGCTACACTTCTCGTCCGCAGAACAGCTCCATCAGCGTCTGTCAATCACTATAAGATCGCGCAGCTCACAGTACCCATCAACTTCTCCGAGGAGACCTTCCGCACGGCGCAAGCTAAGATCAACGAGATCTTTACGAGTGACAAGAGCTTCGACAAGATGATGGAAGACGCTCAAGCAGCTGGTCTATCAGTCGTCCGTGGCGAGTATGTCAACAGCTCCTCAGCAGCTCTCGCATCGATCCCGAACTCTCGTGAGATCATCAGCTGGGCTCTACGCTCTAAAGCAGGGACAGTATCAGACAAGCTCTTCCGCTGTGGCGAGAACGACTACCTAGTCGTAGCAGAAGTTGAGACAAAGTACCCCGCGGGCTTCCAGCCCTTCGAGCAGGTTGCCGATCAAGTACGAGACATCGTCTTGATGGAGCAGCGTGGCGACCAGCTTGCCTCCAACCTAGCAAGCAAAAAGCTGAACAGCCTCGACAGCTACGCTACAGAGATGCAGTCGAGCGTAGACACGCTCTACAACATCAGCTACGTCACCTCTCCCAACACGCCATCCGCACTCGTTGGTAAGGCTATGACGACGGCTGTCGGTCAGCTCTCTGCTCCATTCCGTGCAGGTACAGAGGTGGTTGTCCTCCAGCCTATCTCAGAGAACGTTGACGCATCTGTCACGAAGCCCTCTCCTGCAGCTACAGCTCAGAGACGTCGCTCCTATGGACAGCAGATGGCATACAGAGCTATGCAAGAGCTCGTCATGAAGACTCCTGTCGAGGACACACGTTACCGCTTCTGGTAAAATTCCCGACAGATAAGCGTTTCTAATTGCGCTTCCACAATTTATAGAAGACGCACACCGGCAGACGAGCGGGTGTGCGTCTTCTCATATCATTTGAGATGTAACGCTTATTTCTAGACACTCCCAATGCAACATTTCGCCACTTCAATCGTCTAATGGATATAACTCCTCTCTGGCGCAAACGACAATAAGCTTCGCTCCCGAGGACTATCCGATCAATTTATTAGCAAGAAGTATAACCTCAATACTATGAACAAATACCTCAAATACGCACTCCTGACGCTAGGCATAGCCCTCGTCAGTGGTTTCGTCTCGTGGGGGGTAGTACGTGCCACCCTCAGGAACGCGACATCAACAGAAAGCTCTTCCTACTCCACTCTACGACAGGGTGGCTACCCGAGTTCAGAAAACGACTACGGGTTTCTACAGTCCGACTACGAGCTCACCTCTAGTCGTACCGTAGGCAATGCCCCAGACCTCTCTCCAGCGGCTGAACTAGCGGTACAAGCAGTCGTACATATTAAAGTAGAGGGCGAGCAGACCATCGATTATATAGATCCCTTTGAATTCTTCTTTGGTGGGGGACGAGGCTTCGACCGGCCGCAGTCACGCACCGTTACCAGTTTCGGATCTGGTGTCATCATCAGCACCGATGGCTACATTATCACGAACAACCACGTAGTCGAAGGGGCTAAGAGCATCTCCGTCTCCCTCAACGATGGTCGCTCCTTTGATGCTAAGTTCATCGGATCCGACCCAACCGTAGACATCGCGCTGCTTAAGGTCGATGCTAAGGATCTGCCCACCATTCCCTTTGGCGATAGTGACAAGATCCAGCTTGGCGAGTGGGTACTTGCTGTGGGCAACCCCTTCAATCTGACAGGCACCGTCACCGCTGGTATCATCAGCGCCAAGGCTCGTAGCACCGCTGTCGAGGGGCCTCAGGGCACGGCACAGATAGCGCGCTACATACAGACAGACGCTGCCGTGAATCGCGGTAATAGTGGTGGTGCTCTTGTAGATGCTCAGGGACGACTCATCGGTATCAACACCATGATCTTCTCCGAGACAGGCAACTACTCAGGCTATTCCTTTGCTGTCCCCATCAATACCGCAGCCAAAATCGTCAGCGACCTCAAGAAGTACGGCTCCGTACAGCGCGCTGTCCTTGGCATCATCGGAGGTACGGTCAATGAGGATGTCAAAAAGGAGAAGAACCTCAAGGTCTCTCAGGGTGTCTACGTCAACGAATTTTCAGAGGTCAGCGCAGCTTACGCTGCTGGCATCGAGGCAGGAGACGTCATCGTAGCCATCGATGGCAACAAGATCACCGAGATGGGCGAGCTACAGGAGCGTATCGGTCGTTGCCGTCCTGGAGACACCATCGTCGTTACCGTAGACCGCAAGGGTGCTAAGCGAGACTTCAAGGTTAAGCTCAAAAACGATGAGGGTAGCACAGAGATCGTCAAGAGAGACAGCAGTAGCCTCCTCGGCGCCTCTCTGCGAGAGATCTCGGGCGACCAGTTACGCAAGCAAGGCATCAGCTACGGACTCGAGGTTGTCAAGGTCGGCAAAGGCAAGTTCCAAGAGGCTGGCGTCAAGGAGGGCTTTATCATTCTCTCGATCAATAATAAGGCTGTACGCAGTGTTTCTGCAGCACGCAAGCTAGTTGATGCAGCTCAGAAGACACGCTTTGGAGACAAGGCGATACTAGTCAAGGGCTTCTACCCTGGAGGCTCGATGAAGTACTACGCTATCGATCTGAGCTAGTACACACAGACAGAAATCTAATAACTGTTCAGAGTGGTCCGACAAACTTCAGTTTTGTCGGATCACTCTGATTTCATTTCAATACACCTTTGCCGTGAAGCTTGGGTTAGCAGCTCCAAGCGCCCCCATATTACTTTTGGTGAAAAAGTCGTACCTTCGTGACGGCACCAAGGCTAATTCGCATCACATGGATCTAGACAAGAACAACATAGAGCAAGAACAAGAGATAGACGCAACGTCCGCAGAGAGGGAAACCGCCTCGCCTACAGCCTCTGAAGAGGTGGACGAGAGCTATGTGGCTCCCGAAGAGGTGGAGGGCGACGGACGCCTGCACACCCTCGGCGGGATGTACCGTCACTGGTTCCTCGACTACGCATCGTACGTAATCCTAGAGCGTGCGGTGCCTCACATTGAGGACGGACTCAAGCCGGTGCAGCGACGTGTACTCTACACGATGCATCTGATGGAAAACGGGACCCTCCACAAGGTTGCCAAGATCGTGGGCGCTACGATGGCTTACCACCCACACGGTGATGCCTCGATCAATGATGCCTTGGTGCAGCTCGGACAGAAAAGCTATCTCATCGACACGCAGGGTAACTGGGGTAACATACTCACAGGTGACGAGGCTGCCGCAGGACGATACATCGAGGCTAAGCTCTCCAACTTTGCCCTCGAGATACTCTTTGGTGACAAGATCACTCCCTGGATGAAGAGCTACGACGGCAAGTCGCGTGAGCCTGTCTACCTACCCGCTCGCTTTCCTCTACTACTAGCGCAAGGTGCGGAGGGGATCGCCGTAGGTCTCTCCTGCAAGATCCTCCCGCACAACCCCAAGGAGCTGATCGAAGCTGCCTGCGCATACCTTCGTGGGGAGCCCTTTACCCTCTACCCAGACTTCCCCACGGGAGGTATCATCGACGTGGATCGCTACAACGACGGTAAGCGTGGCGGGCAGGTCAAGAGCCGTGCACGCATCGAGCGTATCGAGGATCGTGTGCTGAGTGTGCGTGATCTGCCTTTTGGCAAGACCACCTCAACGCTCATTGACTCGATCCTAAAGGCCAACGATAAGGGGCTGATCAAGATCAAGCGCATAGACGATATGACCGCCGAGACGGCCGACATACGCATCTACCTACCCGTAGGGGTCTCGGCCGATAAGACGATAGACGGACTCTACGCCTTCACCGATTGCGAGGTCTCTATCTCGCCCAATGCGTGCGTCATCGAGGACGACAAGCCTCGCTTCCTCGGCGTGAGCGACCTGCTCCGCCACTCGGTGGAGCATACGCGTGGATTGCTACAAGAGGATCTACGTCTACAGCTACACGACCGTCAGGAGGAGTATATGGGAGCTTCGCTGGAGCGGATCTTCATAGAGCACCGTATCTACAAGTTGCCAGCCTTTGAGGAAGCACCTGATCAGCAAACAGCTCTGGATGTGATCCGCAAGGCACTGGCCCCCATCGTGGGAGACTCTTTGCTAAGACCCATTACGGACGATGACTTAGCACGTCTCCTAGAGATCAAGATGGCAAGGATACTGAAGTTTAACCTAGAGAAAAACGAGCAGCTCATCCTACGCCTTACCGAGGAGATGGCACAGATACAGCACCATCTAGACCATATCACCGACTACACGATACACTACTACCGTTCGCTCCTAGAGGAGTATGGCTCAGGCTGGGAGCGACGCACTCAGATCGGACACTTTGGCTCGATCGAAGCAACGAAGGTGGTCGAGGAGAATCTCAAGCTCTACATAGATCGCAAGATGGGCTTCGCCGGGACGGGCATCAAGGGCGGAGAGTATGTGTGCGACTGTAGCGAGATCGATGATATGATCGTCTTCTTCCGTGATGGGACCTATCTGATTACCAAGATCGAGGAGAAGAAGTTCCTCGGCAAGGAGCGTGTCCTGCACATCAATAAGTATGTGCGCGGCGACAAGCGCACGATCTACAATGCGATCTATCTGGATGGCAAGACGAAGACCTCGTTTATCAAGCGCTTTCACGTGTCGGCCAGTGTACGTGACCGTGAGTACGACTTGACTATGGGGACACCAGGTAGCAAGGTGCTCTACTTCTCTGCCAACCCCAACGGAGAGGCGGAGAGTGTGACGGTCAAGCTGCTACGTGGTGGTACTTCGCGACGCATCCTATTCTTTGACAAGGACTTTGCAGACATTACTATCAAAGGGCGTACCGCTAAGGGCAACATCGTGACCCGAGCTCCAATCGAACGTATCTCGCTCAAAGAGCAGGGAGGCTCAACGCTCGGAGGACGCAAGGTGTGGTTTGACCCAGATGTGAACCGCATTAACTACAATGATCAGGGGGACTACCTAGGCGAGTTTGAGGCGAGCGACCGCATCCTCGTCATTCTGCCTTCGGAGCAAGTCTATACGACCGACTTTGGCGAGAGCAACCACTTCTCTGAGTCGCCCAAGATCATTGAGAAGTATGACCCTGACAAAGTCTGGAGCGTCATCTACACCACGCCTGAGGGAGTTACCTACATCAAGCGTGTCTGCCTACCCGATAGGAAGAAGCCACAAGCTATCGTAGATCCTGATGAACAACTACTGGCACTCACCGATGAGCCCGAGGCACAATTTACACTGATCACGCAGCCGCAAGGACGCAAGAAGGCTACAACGATCGAGATCGCAGTGACTGAGTATGAACCACTCAAGAAGCTCTCCGCACGAGGCAAGCGACTTACCGCACTACCTATTGCAAGCTTTGAAAAAGTGGAGTCTGTAACTGAAGAAACAGAAGAAGAGGAGCCAACTGAAGAATAAGCTAAGCATCACTAGCTATGACACAAAGATTACGACAGATCCTTCTAGCGCTTTGCTTGGGGCTATCACTGCTAGGCTCTAGCGCCTCACTCTCCGCACAAGAGGCAGATACGACTGCCTCTGCGCCTCACCGACTACTCTACCTATCTCACGACTTTCGCTTCGGGTGGAACAAGTTATACAATGAGTACCTCTCACCACTCTACTACCGTGGGCAATCGCTGAGCTACCGACTCTCCTCGGAGGCTCCACTCACACAGTCGCATCCTGAGTGGCTCGTCATGCAGAGCACCCAGCTAGCCTATGCGCAGCTTCTCAACCCCGCACGCAACAGTGCCACCAGGCACCTTGCTTTCGACACGAAGTGGAGCTTCGTACATCAGTGGCGTCTGCCCTTTGGGATGGTCGTCGGAGTAGGTCCTGGCGTCCTAGTCGAGGGGGCTACCTCCTACAACGGGCGCAACCAAAACAACCCAGCCGATCAGCAACTCAATGGCGACCTGACGGCACAAGCCTTGGCAGCCTACCGTCTACGCATCGGGTGGTTCGTCGCTGACCTGCGCTTGCAGATGACCTCAGCATTGGTGGGGCTAGGCTTCGCGCCCTATTACAATGAGTCTTACCTACAGGCTTACTACTACGACAACATCATCAACCACTTCGCACTGCACACCTTCGGTCGGCGGCACTACTACCAGATAGGAGTGGCTCTAGACATCCCTATATGGCGCATCATGACCCTACGTATGACCTACGACTACACCGACTCGGCAAGACGTATCCACTCCATCTATCGAGGCTTCTCGGGACACTATCTAGGAGTCGGTCTAGCCACTTACTTCCGCCCCTTCAGAGGCTACCAAGAGGTACATAATGCAAACCACACGACTGCCATCAGCTTATGAATCTAACGAGACTACATAGCGGGCTTGTCGACCTGCTACTCCTGCCACTACTGCTTGCCTGCACACAAGAGCCTGAAGAGCAGGAATACACTAGGGACTATCAGACGAACTTTACAGCACTGTGGACCATCCTAGACGAGGGGTACTGCTTCTTTGACGATAAGCTCCCAGCCTCAGGCGATACCACTTGGAACGATCTCAAGGATATCTACACGCCTATGGTACAGCAATGCCAGTCGGAGGATGAGTTCTTTGACCTCATGGTAGAGCTGATGCGTCACCTCAAGGATGGACATGTGAACCTCGTCGCACCCTTTGATGTAGGGGGGTGGAACATTTATGAAGGCTCTAGATACTGCCTAGACAGTCGCATACGCAACCTTTACCTGCAGCCTCATATGCGCCGTGCTGGCTCTATCTACTATACGCCTATCACTTACAATGGACATGCAGCTGACTCGATCGGCTATATGGTGATCCCTTCTTTCTCCGCGTCTATCTCCTTGACTCACCTACACGCAGTCTTCTCAAGACTAGCACATTGTCGTGGCTTGATCATCGATATGCGTAGCAATGGTGGTGGATTGCTGACCAATGCGGATCGTCTGGCTAGCGTCTTGATCCCCTCCGACACGGTCGTCGGCTATATGAGTACGAAGACCGGACCTGGGCATAATGACTTCGGCCCCCTCAAAGAGATCAAGCTCGCTCGTGCCCCCTTCAGCTGGCAGCGTCCTACCGTGATCCTCATGGATCGCGGGACTTATAGCGCAGCCAATTCACTCGTTGCTTATGTCAAAGGGACAACCCGTCACGTCCTCTTCATGGGTGACCGTACAGGTGGTGGCGGTGGCTTGCCTCGCAGTAGCGAACTGCCTAACGGCTGGTGGCTACGCTACTCCTCCTCTCGTATGTACGACGCTCAGCGGCATAGCATCGAGGGGGGCATCGAGCCAGATATTATCCAGGAGCAGACAGACGAGGCGACAGCGCAGCGCCAAGATGCACTGATCGAGCGCGCTATTACGATACTTCTCGAAGCGACGAAGTAATCCACCGCTTACATCAGACCTATAAACGCAAAAAGAGCCTCCCATCTCAGGAGGCTCTTTTTGTGACCGCGGCAGGATTCAAACCTGCAACCTTTTGATCCGTAGTCAAATGCTCTATTCAGTTGAGCTACGCGGCCGATGAAAACTAAACCCTTAAAAAAACGACAAACAAGGATTTGAAACAGCTGGACAATCACAAAAGTGAAGTGCTCCTCCCCGTTTGCAAGTGCAAAGGTACAACATTTTTCGAAACCTGCAAACCCTTTCGGAGAAATTCTTTCCACACAAAAAGCAATGCGCCTTCAAAACAAGCATGCAAAATCAAGAGATACAGCAGAATAAGCAACACAAAAGGTCTTATCAACGAATCTCTCAAACATTCCCTAAGCCCCTATATCGTAGCTACTCAGAGGGCTTCACTCCTTTGCTAGCGTAAACACAGTAGGTCTACAGTTTACCTTCAGCTAGTACAGTTCTTTTCGTCATACCTTCCCCGATGAGACAGGGCTGACGCATTATACCCTGTATCCAAGGAGCTATGGCTGACGCCAACCGAGGAATAGATGGATTAAGTCTTGCTACATAGCGCTATGGA
>UWSO01000002.1 GCA_900538385.1 uncultured Porphyromonas sp. | reverse complement strand
GCTCGGCGGGGTGGGGGCTCCCACCCCGCCGAGCGGTCACGACTTTCCAGCAAAATCATCGAAAAAAAACTTCGCTTTTTGCTTGCATATGAACTTAGAAAGCAAATCGTTACACGTAGAGCTGTACGACAACGGACGAACCGACGATCTGCGTCCGATCATACATTCCTACATAGGGTTACTCGTACGACTTGAGGAATGGAGGTCAACCGTCTCAGATTGTGAATTCTAGCGAAAAGCGGTACCTTTGCTAGCAAATAATTTAGACAGACTAGCATCATGGCTAAAAAAGAGATCAAAGAACTCACACCACGTGACGAAAACTACTCACAGTGGTATCAAGATATCGTCGTAAAGGCCGGACTGGCTGAGAACTCCTCCGTGCGCGGCTGTATGGTCATCAAGCCCTACGGCTACGGCATCTGGGAGAAGATGCAGCAAGACCTTGATCGTCGATTTAAGGAGACGGGACACAGCAACGCTTACTTCCCACTCTTTATCCCTAAGAGCTACCTCAGCCGCGAGGCGGAGCATGTCGAGGGCTTTGCCAAGGAGTGTGCCGTCGTGACGCACTACAGACTGCGTACCAACGAGGCGGGCGATGGCGTAGAGGTAGACCCCAATGCTAAGCTCGAGGAGGAGCTAATCGTTCGTCCGACGAGTGAGACGATCATCTGGAGTACCTACAAGAACTGGATCCAGAGCTACCGCGACCTGCCACTACTCTGTAATCAGTGGGCCAACGTGGTGCGCTGGGAGATGCGTACGCGTCTTTTCCTCCGTACGGCTGAGTTCCTCTGGCAAGAGGGTCACACGGCACATGCTACCCAAGAGGAGGCGATCGCTGAGGCTCGCAAGATGATTGGCGTTTACGAGGACTTCGCCCGTGAGATGCTGGCGCTGCCGGTCATCGTCGGGGTCAAGAGTGAGACCGAGCGCTTCGCCGGAGCTATCGACACCTACACCATCGAGGCTATGATGCAGGATGGTAAAGCTTTGCAGTCTGGTACTTCGCACTTCCTAGGACAAAACTTCGCCAAGGCGTTTGACGTCACCTTCCTTGACAAAGAGGGCAATCGTGACTACGTCTGGGCTACCTCATGGGGCGTGTCCACACGTCTCGTCGGTGCGCTCATCATGGCACACAGCGATGACAACGGGCTGGTGCTACCGCCACGCATTGCGCCTATCCAAGTGGTCATCGTGCCGATCTACAAGAGCGAGGAGGAGCTGCAACGCATCCACGAGACAGCCGACAAGATCGTCAGCGAGCTACGTCAGCATGGCGTATCGGTTCAGATCGATGACAACGACAATAAGAAGCCTGGGTGGAAGTTTGCTGAGTATGAGATGAAGGGTGTCCCCGTACGGCTTGCTCTCGGTATGCGTGACCTGGAGCATGGCACCGTCGAGGTGGCTCGTCGTGACACGCTCACCAAGGAGACCATGCCGCTAGAGGGCATCTCCGCACATATTGAGCAACTACTCGAGGAGATCCAGAGCAATCTTTACAACCGCTCACTCCAGTCACTCAAGGATCGCACCTACATCTGCGACAGCTACGATGAGTTCAAGGAGCGCATCGAGGACGGCGGCTTCTTCCTCTGCCACTGGGACGGCACAGCCGAGACGGAGGCACGTATCAAGGAGGAGACCAAGGCAACGATCCGCTGCATCCCTCGCGACATACCCTCAGAGCCTGGTCGCTGTATGGTGACTGGTCGCCCCTCTAAGTGCCGGGTCATCATCGCTCGCTCTTACTAAGACAGCGGTAATGCGCAATTCGCTGATCGCACTCTCAGGCGGCGTGGATAGCACGACGCTCCTCTACGAATATCGTGAGGAGATAGCTTGTGCCGTGGGCTTCGACTACGGCTCCAAGCACAATGCGCGTGAGCTAGCCGCTGCCAAGGCTATCTGCCGTGAGCTAGAGATCCCCTACCTGATCATCCCGCTCGCCTTCATCGGGGAGTACTTTCGCAGTGACCTCCTCCTCTCGGGTGGCGAAATGCAGCTGGGGGACTATTCAGAGGAAAATATGCGCTCGACGGTGGTGCCCTTTCGCAATGGCATCATGCTGAGCATCCTAGCAGGACTGGCCGAGAGCCGAGACTTGCAGCAGGTACTCATAGCCAACCACTTCGGCGATCACGCCATCTACCCAGACTGTCGGGAGAGCTTTGTCAAGCCTATGGGAGAGGCGATCACGGCTGGCACCAGCAATGGGGTCAAGCTGGTAGCGCCCTACACGAAGCTCACGAAAGCTGAGATTGTAGCTCGGGGCACTCGTCTTGGGGTCCCCTACGGCAAGACTTATAGTTGCTATCAGGGTGGCGAGCGCCACTGCGGACGCTGCGGCACCTGTCGGGAGCGCCACGATGCTTTTGTGGCAAACGGGCTGGAGGACCCGACGCTTTACGAGGAGTAGGTGGCGGTATGCTCGTTATCCCAGAAGCTTTCGATCAGAACAATGCGGAGCAGATGTCTGCCCTGCAGTGCCTCGAGCAAACCTCTATGAGTCTCTTCCTGACGGGTAGTGCGGGAACCGGCAAGTCCTACTTCCTGCAGCACTACTGCGAGGTGACTCATAAGAAGTTTGTCAAGCTGGCTCCGACGGGACTCGCTGCGCTCAACATTCATGGCCAGACGATCCACAGCTTCTTCCGGCTACCACTAGCACCGCTGACAGATCCCAACCATACCTCCGCCATCACACGCCGCTACCGCAAGGACAAGCGGGAGCTCATCCGTCAGCTCGACCTGATCATCATCGACGAGATATCGATGGTGCGATGCGACCTGCTCGACGCCATGGATCGTATCCTGCGCAGTGTGAGACATAGCAAGGTGCCCTTTGGGGGTGTGCAACTCCTTATGGTGGGCGACCCTTTCCAGCTACCGCCTGTCACGACAGCCTCCGACCAGGAGGAGATGCAGCGCGCTTATCCTGAGAGTGACGGCTTTTACTTCTTCGAGGCGCACGCCTACGCTGCACTGGCACCCATCTCCATAGTCCTACGTCGCATGTATCGCCAGAGCGATCAGCACTTCGTCTCTGCACTTGAGGAGATCCGTCTAGGACGTGTCAGCGAGGAGACGGTCTCACTGCTCAACAGCCGCGTCTCCCCGCAATGGCAGGAGGAGCTACTCCAGAGCGACCAGCATGCGGTGCTACTCTTCTCTCACAGAGCCAATGTAGAGGCGTACAACCAGTCTCGCTGCGCACAGCTTGATGCCAAAGAGGTAACCTTCCGAGGTAAACTTAAGGGCAATATTCCCGCCTCAGCGCTCCCTGTCCCCGAAGAAATTTCGCTCAAGGTAGGTACTCAGGTGATGCTCGTGAGCAACCACCCCGACGGAGAGTGGGTCAACGGTACGACGGGTGTCATCACGAAGCTCGTCGGTGGGACTATCGGTGACATCACGGAGCCTTATGCCAAGGTAGAGACGCCCAATGGCGAGACCATCATCGTCACACCACACACCTGGTCACAGGTGGACTACGACTACGACGAGGAGAAGGGGGAGATCGTCGAGCGACAGACCGGCTCCTACACGCAGCTGCCACTCATCATCGCTTACTCCATCACGGTACACAAGGCGCAGGGGCAAACGTGCGACCAGATCGTAGTAGACCCGAGTCGTTTCTTCGCCCCAGGACAAGGGTACGTCGCACTCAGTCGCTGTCGCACGCTCGAGGGCTTGACGCTCACACAGCCGCTCAAGCCGTACAACCTACGCACCGCTCCTTCGGTACTACAGTTCTACCGAAAGATCCTCTCGGAAGTTAGAGGTTAGAAATTAGAAGTTAGAGATTAGAGGTCCGACCACTCTGACACCTCCGATACTTTTAGCCATCAGCCAATGGCCATCACTCAGAAAGAGATCCAGCGAACGTAAGCGAAGTCCATCAGATGAGGCAGCTCCAGCAGATAGGGACGCAGACGCACCGCTATCTGATACTTGCCAGGCCGAGCCGATGGCACCGTCAGCTCATAGGTGCGGATCGTCCCCATGCGTGGCATCACCTCGTGGAAGAGATCCTTGCCCACATACTGCACCTCGCCCGTACGTTCGTCCCGCGTCGTGACAATCAGCTCGGCAACGATATCAGCATCGACATGACCCGCATCGATCGTCACCCTAAAGGTCGGATCACTGCGCTGGCCGTCGTAATTTGGCTCTCGCATGACCCCCTCGAAGGTCGCCTCCTGCACAGTGATCGTATCCCACGTGGCAGCGACCTGTTGCTTCCAAGCCACTATATCACGAGCCTGCTGGTAGCCCTGATGCTCTAGGAGTTCGGAGCGTACAGCTAGCTTATTGTAGAGACGCTCGTAGTAGTCATCCAGCATGCGGCGCATCGTAAAGTGTGGCGCTATGTAGAGCATCGAGCGCTTGATATAGTCTACCCAGCGATCCGAGCAGCCGGCTGGCATGTCGGCATAGTAGACGGGTACGATCTCCTGCTCTATGAGGTGGTAGATCGTCATCGCATCGAGCTGATCCTGCAGATGCTGATCGGTGTAGGTGCGCTCTGCTGAGAGCGCCCATCCGGCACCCTCCTTGTACCCTTCGTACCACCAGCCGTCCAGCACGGAGAGGTTGAGGACTCCGTTCATCTCAGCCTTTTCGCCAGAAGTACCAGACGCCTCCATAAGACGTGTCGGGTTGTTGAGCCATACATCGACGCCAGGGATAAGCGTCTTGGCAAGCTCTATATCGTAGTCGGGCAGGAAGATGATCTTACCAACAAACTGCGGCATACGACTCACCTCTATGATTCGCTTGATGAGCGCCTGCCCACCCCCATCAGCCGGGTGCGCCTTGCCCGCAAAGATAAAGCGAACGGGACGCTCTTCGTTGTCTAGAATCTTTGCCAAAGCCTCTAGATCCTCAAAGAGCAGGTGAGCACGCTTGTAAGTAGCGAAGCGTCGTGAGAAGCCTATGTAGAGGGCACGCTCCTGTAGCTCGTCGAGTGTTGCCGTAGCGAGCTGTGGCGGGAGCCCTATCTGTCCGTGGGTCTCTATGATCGTGTGCTGTATGTGCTGTATCAGTCGTATCTTGAGTCGCTGGCGTATCTGACGTATCTCCTCGCTCGGCACGCTCACGATCTTAGCCCACATCTCCTCTTGAGACTGATGGCTCAGGTAGTCCGCACCGAAGTGACGGACGAAGAACTGCTGCCACTCAGGCGCTGCCCAGGTAGGCAGATGCACCCCATTGGTCACATAAGTGACATGGCTCTCCTCAGGGAAGAAGCCCTCCCAGACTGGGGCAAACATACGCTTCGACACATCGCCGTGTAGCTTACTCACGCCATTGGTCTCCTGTGAAGTATGTAGTGCCAAGACGCTCATGGAGAACTTACCGCCGCTCCCGTGGCTATCCTTGCCCAGCTGGATAAACTCATCACGAGAGATACCCAGACGACTGTAGAAGGGGGTGAAGTAACGATCGATCAAGGCATCCTCAAAGTAGTCATGCCCTGCTGGCACAGGCGTATGCACCGTATAGAGCGAAGAGGCGCGTACCACCTCCAGTGCTACATCAAAGGGCAAGCCCCTATCCTCCACCAGATTGACCAGTCGCTCCACATTCATAAAGGCCGCATGCCCCTCGTTCATGTGGTACACATCGCACGTGATGCCGAGCTGCTTGAGCAGCATCGTACCACCGATACCTAGGAGGTACTCCTGACGGAGTCGATTCTCCCAGTCGCCACCATAGAGGCTATGGGTGATGCTTTTCGCTAGATCCCCATTCTCAGGCACATCGGTATCCAGCAGATAGAGCGACACACGCCCTACTGGCACGCGCCACACCTGACAAACGACCGGCAGTGAAGCCATCTCTAGTTGTAGCGTCAGTCGCTCGCCATGCTCGTTGAGTACTGGCTCGAGGGGTAGGTTGTGAAAGTTTTGCGGCACATAGTGCGCCACCTGATTACCACTCGGATCGAGACTCTGCGTGAAGTAGCCGTAGCGGTAGAGAAGCCCCACGGCGGTGAGCCGGACGTTGCTATCGCTCGCCTCCTTGACATAGTCACCCGCGAGGATGCCTAGACCACCCGAGTAGATGTGTAGCGTATTGCTAATGCCGTACTCCATGCAGAAGTAAGCGACCGAGGGGCGCGTCTCATCGGGACGCTCCTGCAGATAGGCCTGCAGCTCATCGTACAGCGCCTGCACCTCTTCGAGGAAGTCGTGATCCTGGCAAAGCTCCGCTATACGCTCAGCACCTAGGAGGTGAAGCATCCAGCGAGGATTGCCATCGGTTTGCGCCCACAGCTCGGGGTCGATAGACTGAAAGAGTCGTATAGCGCGTGGTTGCCAAGACCACCATAAGTTCATCGTCAGGTCCTTGAGCGATTGTAGCTCTGCGGGAAGGTTAGACTGGCTGTATATCTCTGTCCACTGCGGTGGATTACTCTTGTATTGTGGTATCATTTGCGTCTATTCTATAGATCTGTCTACCTAAAGACACTGCGAAGGTACGACTATTTCGTGCAATGGTTGTTACGTCACGTCCTCCAGAATGTTTCCACCGTTGGAAATTGCATTAGTGGGTGGAATGTACGTCGCTACAATAATTTAGAGCCTATTACATATCGAGGCGGCGCCGTGTCGGGGAAAAGTGATTTCCACGTGGATATTCCAAAATCTCCACGTGGGGAATTTTCATTTCCCACGTAGGAAAGAAAAAATTCCTCGGAGAAATCAAATAAAACTTCGGAGGAATCAAATGAAACTTCGGAAGAAATGAATCACGCCCACGTGGAAAATAAAAAATAGCCACGTGGAAATTTGAGATTTTCCACGTGGCTATTCTTATGAGAGGGCGTACCGCTTAGCCGCCTCTTGTGACTTAAGGTCTTTAGCTTTGGGCTTGATGCAGTAGAGCGCCCACTAGGGGGTACTGACTACTTCTTAGAGTAGTCGTAGAAGCCCTTGCCACTCTTGCGGCCGAGCTGTCCGGCACGTACCATCTTGCGGAGCAAGGGATGTGGACGGTACTTAGGATCGGCGTACTCGTTGTTGAGCACCTCCATGATGGCTAGGCAGACGTCTAGACCGATGAAGTCGCCCAGTGCGAGCGGTCCCATGGGGTGATTAGCACCGAGCTGCATAGCGGTATCGATCTCCTCGACGGTGGCAACGCCATCGGCATACTCACCGATAGCCTCGTTGATCATCGGGATGAGGATACGATTGACTACAAAGCCTGGAGCCTCGCTCACTCTGACGGCTGTCTTGCCGAGTTGCTCACAGAGCGTGAGGGTCGTCTGGAGTGTCTCCTCAGAGGTGCACTGACCACTGATGACCTCGACGAGCTTCATGACAGGTACGGGATTGAAGAAGTGCATACCGATGACCTGCTCAGGACGCTTGGTGACGCTGGCTAGCTCGGTGATGCTAAGCGAAGAGGTGTTTGTAGCAAAGATTGCTGAGGGCTGTACGAGACCATCGATCTCGCGAAGTATCTCCTTCTTGACCTCCATCTCCTCAGAGATAGCCTCGATGACTAGATCAGCCTGAGCGATGTCGGCGTAGTCAGTCGTGACGGTGATACGTCCGATGATCTGGTCAGCGTCCTCGGCGGTCATCTTGCCCTTCTCAACGAGACGGGTAAGCCCTTTGTTCATACGTTGCATAGCACGGTCTAGTGACTCGTTGCTACGTCCTTTCATCGTGACGGCGAGACCCTTCTGCGCCATCGTCTGCACGATGCCTGCACCCATGGTGCCATTGCCTAATACGACTATATTCATAGAGTTATTGGTTAAAAATAGAGCGTGCCACAGGAGTGCGACACGCTCTAGTAAGTTTTAGAATTGTGGTTTGCGCTTCTCTAGGAAAGCGGACATACCCTCGCGCTGCTCGGGATGTGCGAAGGCGTTGCTAAAGAGATCGTTCTCAATGGCAATGCCTGTATCTATATCACTCTGCAGCCCCCTATTGATAGCTCGCTTAGAGATCGCTACGGCATGTGGCGACTTGCTTGCTATCTCCTCAGCCAGCTCGGTCACGGTGGGCATGAGTGCGTCAGGCTCTACGACACGGTTGACCAGTCCTAGAGTGAGTGCCTCGTCTGCCTTGATGACACGTGCAGTGTAGATGAGCTCCTTGGCGGCGCCTGCCCCGATGAGACGGGGTAGACGCTGTGTGCCACTGAAGCCTGGGGGGATGCCTAGACCGACTTCGGGCTGACCAAACTTAGCCTTGTCACTGGCGATGCGTAGGTCGCACGCTAGAGATAGCTCGCAGCCACCACCGAGTGCAAAGCCGTTGACCGCGGCTATGACGGGGCAGTAGAGCAACTCTACCTTGCGAAAGACACGAGCACCACGCTCACCGAAGGCGAGTGCCTCCTGGGGCGTTAGCTCTGCCATCTCGGCTATGTCAGCCCCCGCAATGAAGGAGCGTCCGGCTCCTGTGATGACGAGGACGCGCAGGGTGCGCTCCTGAGCTATCTGGTCGATGATGACCTCTAGCTCACTGAGTACTCGCGTAGAGAGTGCGTTGAGTGCTTCGGGGCGATCGATCGTTAGGGTACCGATCTGCCCATTGGCACTGACACTATAATGTATGGTCTGGAAGTCTGTCATGACAGTGTGGAGTGTTTACTTCTTATTAGCTTGAAGCGTCTTGAGACGCTCCGTGAGGACGGGAAGTACCTTGTGCAGGTCACCTACGATACCGAGGTCGGCTACCTGGAAGATGGGAGCAAACTTGTCCTTGTTGATGGCAATGATATACTCTGACTCCTCCATACCAGCGAGGTGCTGGATGGCTCCTGAGATACCGCATGCGAAGTAGATGTCAGGACGTACGGTCTTGCCGGTCTGTCCGACCTGTCTCTCATGCCCGATGATACCAGCATCGACCATAGCACGTGAGGAGGATACCTCAGCCTTGATGGTCTGAGCTAGAGCCTTGAGCTTGTCAAAGCCACCGTCTGTACCTACACCACGTCCGCCAGATACAAGTACGCTAGCCTCGGTGATGTCAACCATGTTCTTGGTCTCGTGCTTCTTGCTGACGAGGCGTACCTTAAAGCGACGCTCGTCAAAGGGCACCTTGACCTCCTCGACCTCGCCGGTGCGTGTCTTATCGTCGGCCTTGCGACGCATCACGCCTGGGCGTACGGTAGACATCTGAGGTCTATTCTGATCGCAGACGATGGTCGCCATAAGGTTACCACCGAAGGCGGGACGAGTCATCATGAGGTTGCGATCCTCACCGATCTCAAGTGACGTACAGTCTGCCGTGAGACCTGTGCGTAGACGAGCAGAGAGACGTGGAGCTAGGTCACGCCCGATGGTGGTAGCACCAAAGAGGACGATCTCAGGCTTGTAGACGGTGATGAGGTGATAGACAGCCTGTGCGTACTGCTCGGTGAGATAATCTTTGAGATTGGGGTCATCGACGACTAGTACACGATCAGCACCTGCATGGATGAGCTGGTCAGCTAGCCCCTTGACCTGATAACCACATAGGATGGCGGTGACCTGCTCGTTGATCTGATCGGCTAGCTCACGTGCCTTGCCGATGAGCTCAAAGGCTACATTCTGGATGACGCCCTCGCGTTGCTCAGCGAAGACTAGAATTCCTTTATACTGTGTCTTATCCATATCAGATGATGAATTTCTCTTTAAGTTTCTCGATAATCAAATCAGCAGCCTCCTCAGGTGTCAGCTCCTCATAGAGTGTGCCCATAGCCTTGGCACCCTTGGTAAAGGACTTCTTGACACGCGTGGGAGAGCCCTTGAGTCCTAGACGCTCCTCCTCGACGGGGAAGCTGTCAGCCGTCAGCGTGGTGATCTCCTTGTCGAAGGCGGTCATGATATTGCTGACATTCATATAGCGAGGCTCGTAAGCAGATGCTAGGAAGGTGAGCATACAGGGAGTCTCGACCTCTAGGGTCTCGTGTCCCTCCTCGACATTGCGCATGACGGTCAGTGTCTTCTTACCATCATAGTCTACATGCTCTACGTAGGTGATCTGAGGCAGGTCTAGCTGCTCAGCGATCTGAGGACCTACCTGTGCTGTATCTCCATCGATAGCCTGACGTCCTGCGAGGATGATATCGTAGTCAAGCGTCTTGAGTGCATGAGAGATGGTATAGCTGGTGGCGAGGGTATCGGCACCTCCGAAGCGACGATCTGAAATGAGGTAGCCCTTGTCACAACCCATAGCAAATGCCTCACGGATGATAGCGGTAGCCTGGGGAGGTCCCATAGTGATCACGCTGACCTCAGCGCCATACTGATCCTTGAGGAGCAGAGCCTGCTCGAGTGCCCCCTTATCGTCGGGGTTCATAATGCTGGGTACGCCATCACGGATCAGAGTGCCCTTGACGGGGTCGAGCTTGATCTCAGTGGTATCGGGTACCTGCTTGATACATACTATAATCTTCATATGTCTAATAAGTGTCCTAAGGGGTCATTACTTGAGTAGGTGCGCTGCGATAACCATACGCTGTACCTCGCTGGTACCCTCGTAGATCTCGGTAATCTTAGCATCACGCATCATGCGCTCTACAGGATACTCACGGGTGTAGCCGTAGCCACCGTGGAACTGTACAGCCTTTGTCGTCATATCCATAGCGGTCTCAGCGCAGAAGAGCTTAGCCTCGGCTGCCTCTAGGTTGTAAGAGAGACCATTGTCCTTGCACCACGCTGCACGACGTACGAGCAGGCTAGCGCAGTCGATACGAGTCTGCAGATCAGCTAGCTGGAACTGTGTGTTCTGGAACTTAGCGATGCTGCGACCAAACTGCTTGCGCTCCTTGGTGTACTTGACAGTTTCGTCCATAGCACCACGAGCGATGCCGAGTGCCTGAGCTGCGATACCGATACGTCCGCCATCGAGGGTGTGCATAGCAACCTTGAAGCCACCGCCCACCTTACCTAGTAGACGATCCTTGGGAATGCGGCAGTTCTCCATAATCAGCTCGCACGTAGCAGAGCCACGGATACCGAGCTTGAGTTCATGCTTACCGACAGAAAAACCGGGGTCGTCCTTCTCAACGATAAAGGCGGAGATGCCCTTGTTGCCCTTGCTCTTGTCCGTCATGGCAAAGATGATATAGACGTGAGCGTACTCAGCATTGGTGATAAAGATCTTATTACCATTGAGTATGTAGCACTCCTCCTCCTCGACAGCAAAGGTCTGCTGTGCAGAAGCGTCTGTACCAGCATTGGGCTCCGTGAGACCAAAGGCACCGATCCACTCGCCTGAAGCTAGCTTAGGGAGATAGTGCTGCTTCTGCTCTTCCGTACCAAAGCTCATGATAGGATCACAGCATAGTGATGTGTGAGCAGAGACGACAACGCCTGTGGTAGCACAGACACGGCTGAGCTCCTCGACAGCCATCGTGTAGATCTGTACGGTAGAGCCTGCGCCTCCGTACTCCTTGGGAATGGGGATACCCATGATGCCCAGCTTGCTCATCTTCTGAACAGTCTCAATGGGGAAGCGCTCCTGCTCATCGATCTCTGCAGCGAGAGGCTTGACCTCTTTCTCTGCAAACTCTCTGATCATCTGCAAGAATAGCTCCTCTTGTGGGGTCTTACTAAAGTCCATAGTTTGAAATATGATTGTCTATAATAGTGTGTTGTTGCTTGATAAGGCCTGTCGCCTGAAGGCGGCAGGCTCTAAGGGTAGTGTCGTAAGACTACTGACGCATGGGCTTGACATCGTCCACGTAGTGTAGCGTAGCCTCTGTGGCTGCCTCTATCTCCTCACGTGTGACGCCGTCACGGATCTCTGTGACGTAGAGTCCCTGACCCTTGCGCACCTCGATGACGCATAGCTCGGTGATGATGAGGTCTACCTGACCAGCTGCTGTGAGCGGCAGAGTACACTTCTTGAGGATCTTAGCCTTGCCCTTTGCGGTGTGGGTCATAGCAAGGATCACCTTGCGTGTACCTACGAGCAGATCCATAGCACCACCCATACCGGGCGCGAGCTTGCCAGGGATAATCCAGTTAGCTAGGTCACCAGCCTCATCGACCTGTAGTGCGCCGAGGATGCTGACATCTACGTGACCTCCACGGATGATACCGAAGGAGGTAGCACTGTCGAAGGTGGCAGCCTCTGGTACAGCGGTGATAGCACCACCACCAGCATTGATCCAAAGGGGATCCTCCTGGCCTGCTGCAGGAGCACCACCCATACCGATCATACCATTCTCAGACTGTAGCATCACATGCACGTCTGGCTTGAGATAGTTGGGTACCATCGTGGGTAGACCGATGCCGAGGTTGACGACATCGCCATCCTTTAGTTCTAGGGCTACGCGCTTGGCGATAACCTCTCTGACTTGATTCTTGTCTAGTTCCATATCGTATTATACCTTGATTTATATTACTTCTTAGTTTGTGGAGCCGAGGGGGGCGTTACTTACCCGCAGCCTCTTTGCGACGCACGATCTCCTGACAGATGAACGAAGCCACATCGTCGGCAAAGGTGTTGGCGCCAAAGCCGGCGTCAAAGCCTAGTTCCTTGGCCAGCTCGTGCGATATACGTGGCCCGCCACAGATGACGATCATCTTGTCGCGTAGACCCTCAGCCTCGATGAGCTCGATGAACTCGGTCATGTTCTTGATGTGTACATCCTTCTGCGTGACCGTCTGGGAGATGAGCAGTGCATCGGCATGCATCTCGATACCCTTGGCAATGAGTTCCTCGTTGGGCACCTGACTACCGAGGTTGTAAGCATCGATCATATCATAGCGCTCTAGGCCGTAGTGACCTGCGAAGCCCTTCATATTCATGATCGCATCGATACCCACCGTGTGCGCATCGGTTCCCGTGCTAGCTCCTAGCACCACCAACTTACGCCCGATGTGGGTGCGGATGAACTCATCTGTCTCCTCCATGCTCCAGGTGGTCGACTCGACCTTGGGCACGTAAATGTTGGAGTAGTCAACCGTATGAGTGCAACTACCATAACAATTGAAGAAGGTAAAGCCCTTGGTCAGCTCTTCCGAGAAGACAACCATCGGGTTTTGTAGTCCCATCTCCTTGAGTAGGAGCTTAGCAGCCTCCTCGGCCTCAGCCCCTTTAGGTACAGGCAGCGTGAAGCTCAGCTGTACCTTACCATCATTCATGGTGTCGCCGTAAGGCTTTACTTGCGAAAGGTCGAGGGTACGGTCAAAGTCCTTCGACTCCATTGAATATAGTCCTCCACTCATAGCTTGCCTTGTATCTTACGGTTCTTCATTAGTTCTAGTGTCGGGTTGTAGTAGCGCTCGCTCTTTGGCTTGACGCCGTCCAACCCACGTCCTCCATCGAGAGGACGCTTGATATCTGCAAAGATACCCTTAGAGAGGGATGTAAAGAGACCCTCTCCCTTGATCTCCTCAAGGAGGTCTAGCGTCTTATCTAGCACCTCACGAGCACGGCTCTGGATGATACCACCATCCTTAAACTCAACCTCGTCACCGATGGAGCGCATATTGTTGAAGATGTAGCGCGCATTCTCGATCGAGAGGAAGCGGTCGCTCATAAAAGGCGTGTGGATAGCCTCCGTCGGCATACCGAGGAGCTGTAGTCCCTGATGCGTCCAGATACCTATTATATTAAAGAGTGCATCCTGTATGTGACCACGGAAGATGTTTCCGGTCATAAACTTCGTAGGAGGCATATACTTGAGTGGAGCCTTGGGGAAGATCTCACGCGTCATCTGAGCCTGCGCCAGCTCGTAGAGGAACCCATTCTCGGTCATCGGATCCATCTCGAAGGCGTGTCCTAGACCCATCTGCTCCTCAGGAAGGGCAGCCCGTAAGGCAAACTGCTCATTGATGAAGTCAGACGCTAGCACCGTGTGTGCCTGCTCGATAGCGTCAGCCGTCGTGAGGTAGTTGTCCTCACCCGTATTGATGATGACGCCGGCGAAGCCATTGATCACACGACTCGTGTACTGGTCGATGATCGTGCGCTGCATATTGATATCGCGGAAGAGGATACCGTAGAGGGCATCGTTGAGCATGACGTCTAGTCCCTCGAAAGCACCCATGATAGCGATCTCTGGCATACAGAGACCCGAGCAGTAGTTACAGAGACGTACGTACTTGCCACGCTCCTCGCCTACCTCGTCAAGCGCCTTGCGCATGATGCGGAAGTTCTCCTGTGTCGCATAGGTACCACCGAAGCCCTCGGTCGTAGCACCGTAGGGTACGTAGTCGATCAAGCTCTGTCCCGTAGTACGGATCACAGCGATAATGTCAGCACCCTGTCGTGCTGCAGCCTGCGCCTGGATCACATCCTCGTAGATATTACCCGTAGCGACGATCACATAGAGGTAAGGCTTAGGCCCCTCCCCGATCGTCTTGAGGTAGTTCTCACGGCGCTCTCTATGCTCGACGATGCGCTGCATACCCTTGAGGATGTATGGCTCTAGTACATCAGCTATCTCCTCAGGCTTGCGCGCCGGATAGTGTGTTAAGTTGATCTCGTCACGAGCTACCCCCTCAGCGATCTGCTGTGGATCCATGCCCGTAGCCAGCATTGCGTTGGCAAGGTAAAAGAAGACTCCGTCTGAGAGAGCCTCCTGCTCCTTGAGATGTGTCACGACGACGTTGGGCAGAGGCACATCATGCTCGTCTACTCCGTCAATCCCGACGAAGCGACAGAGCGTGCGCTCGACCGTAACAGTCGTATAGCGGTCAACAAAGCTCTGCACCTCCTCAGCGATAGTGCCGGCGGCGTTGCGTGCTTTGTCCACTTTGGCAAAGTCTATACCTACTTTACTTGTCTTCATTCTTTGTTGCTAAGTTCTTTTCGCATAAATCTAATAGCTCCCTATCCATGCCTAGTATCTCTGCTATGCGCAGAGCCTCGTGAGGCGCATCGGTCTGGGTATCCTCTATGAGAGAGTAATCGATACAACGATTGAGCTGGTTGATCTCGAGTGGCTTGCGTAGACGCTCCTCCACGAAGCCACGTACTCTCCATCTGTGGCATCGCCCCAAGATGCCACTATAATGTGTCGTGATGATAGCTCGCACAGCATACTGAGCGAAGAGCTGTACGAGAGCACTCACCAGAGCGTGTCCCTCCTCGGGATTGGTCGTGCGGGCAGGCTCGTCAATGAGTGCTAAGACCTGCTTACCCTCCTTGACCGACTCGATAATTCGGTTGAGGCGTAGCATCTCAGCACCATAGGAAGAGAGCCCCGACTTGATATCTTGATCGTCTCCGATGGAGAAGATCACCTCATCGACTGGTACCAGATGAGCCTCTTGTGCTGTCACATAGCAGCCAAACTGCATGAGGCACTGCGCCAGTCCTATGGAAGCGAGCAGGACGCTCTTGCCTGCCATATTAGCTCCTGTGATGAGCGTAGGCTGATCTGTATAAGAGATCGTCACTGGCTGGAACCTATCCTGTCTCTCAGCTAGGTGATGAGCCACCTCTGGGTGTATCAAGTCTGTCAAAGTGCTCTCGCCAGAGCGTATAGGCTTAGGACGGCAACAGCCATGTGCCAAAGCCCACTGAGCGATGGCGTGGAGCTTGTCTATCTGAGCCAAAGCCTCTAGAGCCTCCTCTATCTGGTCAGCGTAAGGGTGCAAAGCCTCGGTGAGTCGCTTCCGTACGCGATCCTCTTCGATAGCGCATTGGACGGCTAGCTCGTCTCGCTCGGTCTCCTCGGAGGTGCGCTCCATCTGCTTGCGTAGCGAGCGCAACACAGCGCTGTAGCTATCGCTAATGTAGAAGCTCGGTAGTCGCTCCCCGTCGATATCTAGTATATCCACGACCTCAGTGAGTGTGTGGCACTGTAGGATCTCTAGATGATACTGCTCGGCGAGGCGACGCACCTTCTCCTCGATGAGTGCGAGTCGCTTGATCTCAAAGAGGTCGATGTCGCTACAGATGACCTGAGGCTGTCTGATCGTCTCGATAGAGCCCGAGACATTCATCAGTTCGCAGAGATGTATCGCCACCTCTTGCATGCCTTTCTGCTGCTCATGGTCAGAGAGGTAGTCTATGTAGCGGGCGACCTCATCTAGTCGCTGCTCGATAGTCTCCACCTGGCTACTCCAGAGCGTAGCCAGCATAGCCATACGTCCTGGAGAAGAGTTGAAGTGCATCTCCTCCACAACATAGCGCAGTCCGCTTATTTGGTCTATACAACTACGTAGGTCTTTCATAGCCTTCTGACATCATATACAGGTACCCCCAGAGCTTCGAATAGACGCTCACACATGCGCTCACTATCTAGCCGATAGCCTGAGGGGGCTAGCGGGTTGAAGGTGACCGCCATGAGCTTACTACTATATAGAGTCTTTATCTCCCTGCCAGTAGCTAGATAACTCTGTACAGCTTGTCCCGATGCAAAGATACGAGTAAAGTCTTTGACCACAAGCTGCCGGTGCCGCTTTATGAGCCGTAACTGATTCAGCAGCTTGTCACTGACCACGCCTGGTACGTAGAGCATATCGCCCTCAGCGAGCCAAGTTGTGTCACGCCACATGTCGGGGGTAAGCGCAGAGGCAAAGCCTGGATCTACGATAGCCCCCTCAGTCGTTAAGAGACGAACGCCCTTGTCCACCTCAGCGAGCTGCTCCGCAAGCTTTCTGTCGGCCAACTGTGGCAGACGTATCAGGCGCATCAACTCACGCATTCGCTTGATCAACTGCTCGGGCTGAGCCGAGTAAGCACTACCCGTGGCGAGTACCATCCCCTCGGCTACCGAGGGTGATGCTAGCGAGAGTCGTGAGAGTGCTCCATCGATGAGTGTCAGATCAACCCCCTCCTGACTCATCCGGGCGACTACACGGCGCAGACCTCCCGTCGAGGGGGGACCCGCTATGAGCGTCTTGCCGATGCCTCGTGCTCGTGCATAGATAAGCCGTCCGATCGAGGAGGAGTAGATGCGATCAATGTCAAAAATCTCGGCCGGTAGGAGCTTCTTGCGAAAGAAGTTCTCAGCCGTCACAAAGCGCATCCCGTTGTGCAGGGTTATCTCTGGTTTGTCCGTCTGTGTCACCTGATCACGTAGCTCTCCATCGATGCCTATCGACGTCAGCGCGAGCTGCAGCTCTGGGTGTCGCTCTCGTAGCGCACCGAGTATGTAGTTAAGACTTTCCGTCTTACCCACATTCTTGGCGGTCCCTACGATAGCGAGACTCTTGAGTTGAGCTATGTTTGCGATGAATGGCATCAGTCGATAGTTTGATCTAATAGGAGAGCTACGTAATCAAAGGTGTGAGACGCTTATCCCTTGTGAGCTTCGCGCCACTTACGGCTACGCTCCTTGCGGTCTAGATGCTCAGGAGCCATAGCTAGGCGATCACCTGTGAGTAGTCCGTAGACCCCCTCGTGACGCGCCTTCTTGCAGTCAGGACACTGACAGGGCTCCTCCTTATAGTCGCTAGGCTCTGTGTAGGTCGTGATGACGCCCTCATAGTTGCGTAGCACCACACGGTGAGGCGACTGAGAAATCACATAGTTTGGCATGACAGGCGTCTTGCCACCACCACCTGGAGCATCTACGACGAAGGTAGGCACAGCATAACCCGACGTATGTCCACGTAGAGCCTCGATGATCTCGATACCCTTGGAGACAGGCGTGCGAAAGTGTGAGATACCCTGCGAGAGATCACATACATATATATAGTATGGACGTACGCGCATCTTGACCAACTCATGGACGAGGTGCTTCATGATCGAGGGGCAGTCGTTGATGCCACGTAGCAGCACCGACTGATTACCTAGAGGTATACCAGCATTAGCCATACGCTCGCAAGCCTCACGGCTCTCGCGAGTCACCTCGTTGGGGTGGTTAAAGTGCGTGTTGAGCCATATCGGGTGATACTTGCTCAGCATCTGAACCAGCTCAGGCGTGATACGCTGTGGGCATACGACAGGGGTACGTGATCCGATACGGATGATCTCCACATGAGGTATAGCACGCAGACGCTGTATGATATACTCCAGCATCTGGTCGCTGACCATGAGTGCGTCACCACCTGAGAGGAGCACGTCACGCACCTCAGGTGTCTGCTCGATATACTCGATACACTTCTCGATGCGCTCCTTAGGCGAGGCGGCATCCTTCTGTCCGGCGAAGCGACGACGCGTGCAGTGACGGCAGTACATAGAGCACATATCGGTAATTAGGAAGAGGACACGATCAGGATAGCGGTGTGTCAGTCCTGGTACGGGTGAGTCCTCATCCTCGCTCAGAGGGTCTAGCTGATCCTCTGGGCTTACGTGTAGCTCATTGATCGTAGGGATCGACTGCTTACGTACAGGATCGTTAGGGTCATTGGGATCGATCAGGCTTAGATAGTAAGGCGTGATAGCCATACGGATCGTCTTGAGCGACTCACGTACACCCTCCTCCTCTTCGGGTGTTAGCTTGATATACTTCTTAAGCCGGTCAAGTGTCTCGATGCGGTTACGCACCTGCCAGTGCCAATCATTCCAATCAGCGTCAGAGACTTCAGGAAAGAATTCCTTTCTTCTGCTTTCGTTCATTGTGTGTGTGTGATTGATAGGGGATTGAATTTCGACTTGTAAAGAGTAAGAGATTAGAGCGTCTTGGATGCGCTCTAATCTCTTATCCATTTACTTAAGCGTATAGCTCAGTGAAGATCTTCCGTAGAGCCTCGCACTCACGGAGCTCCTGTAGTGTGATCTCGGCGTGACCCTTGGTGTAGCCGTTACCGACGATCATCGTCACATCCTTACCGACACCCTCAGCACCGAGAGCTGCCTTGGTAAAGCTCGTAGCCATAGAGAAGAAGTAGACGACACCATCATCCTTCGTACAGAGGATACTAGTCATCTCCGTATCGGTGATGTTGACATTGTTGATTGTGACATCACACATCTTGCCGTCTGTGAGCTTCTCGATCTCCTCCATGACAGGTACAGGCTGTGTTGCATTGGCTGAGAATACGTAGTCGCAGAAGCCGAGAGCCTTCAGACGATCCGTACTACGCTGTGAGTGGCATAGTCCGATGACCTTACCCGTGACACCAGCACGCTTCTTAGCCTCGTAGCAGCAGAGCATACCGCTCTTACCACCAGCACCGATGATCAGCACTGTGTCGCCTGGCTTGACTAGCTTAGCCACCTGAGCAGGAGCACCAGCTACGTCTAGAGCTGAGAGTGCGAGGTTTTCGGGCAGATCGTTGGGGATCTTAGCATAGATACCGCTCTCGAAGAGGATAGCCTTACCGTCGATGTCGACCTGGTCGATGTCAGAACGGATATCTTTGATCTTGTCGATGCGTAGAGGTGTCAGAGAGAGAGATACGAGAGTAGCGATCTTGTCGCCCTCCTTGAGGTCTATTTTACCCTTGAGGGCATCACCTATCTTCTCGACAGTACCGAGGAGCATACCACCAGAGCCTGTGACTGGGTTGCGGTGCTTACCTTGCTTCTCGACGATACCCATCATGATCTCGGCGATCTTTGCCTTGTCGCCACCAGCCTGCTCCTCAATCTGTGTGAAGCTAGCTGAGTCAATGTTTAGCGTCTGTACATCGATGAGGATCTCGTTGTCGTAGATCTCATCCATGTTGTTGTCGATCTTGTCTGCGGGCTGTGGTAGTACGCCCTTAGGAGAGATGACACGATGCGTGCCATACTTGTTTCCTTTCTTCTGCATATAAAAGTTGATATGATTGATTGTGTGATTGTATTAGTAAATAGGGGGATAATCAATATCCTTTTAGTGGCGAGGAGCCAGCGAAAGGATCTGACGAGCCTCAGCTGGGTTAGCGATCTCACGACCCAGCTCATGAGCTATGCGTGCAGCCTTAGCCACTAGCTCGCCATTGCTCTTAGCAAGGACACCCTTAGAGAGATATAGGTTGTCCTCAAAGCCGACACGTACGTGACCGCCCATGCCGATAGCAGCTGCTGCTAGTGGAAACTCGTGACGACCGATGCCGGTAGCTGTCCAAGTAGAGCCTGCGGGAATGTTCTTAACCAGCCAAGCAAGGTTGTCAGCCGTAGCAGGGGTACAGCCGAAGACTCCCAGCACGAAGTTAAACTGCATAGGATCTCCAGGCACCTCACCTCTCTGAGCAAGACGCAGGATGGTGTCTAGGTGCCCCATCTCAAAGCACTCGTACTCAGGCTTGATCTTGTTCTCGATCATACGCTTACCGAAGGCACGCATCATGGGGATCGTGTTTTCAAAGACATCGTCGCCAAAGTTGCACGTACCACAGTCTAGCGTAGCCATCTCAGGCATCAGCTCTGTAGGCTGTAGACGCTCCTCAGCGGTCATACCTACCGCACCACCCGTCGAGGGGATGATGATCACATCAGGAATCACCTTGTAGATAGCATCTAGTGCCTCCTTAAAGCGTGCCTTAGACTGCGTAGGCGTACCATCGTCCTCACGGACGTGTACGTGAATGACAGCAGCTCCAGCATCATATGCGGACTTAGCCTCGCGGACGATCTCATCGATCGTATAGGGGACAGCGGGATTTTGCTCTTTGGTTACCTCGGCACCGCAGATCGCTGCCGTTAGGATTAGTTTATCCATAGATAGTTACTGCTTTAGAGAGATAAATAGATTAAGACTTGCGCTGGCACTTCTTAGGTACTACGCAGGTACCATGAGCACGGCATACGACGACAGGCTCCTCGAGTACATCTGCTGCAGAAGCACTGATATCGGTGCGTGGAGCGATAACCTTGCGTGCCTCAAACTGCATCTGGCGTGATGAGTTACCGACCTCGGTGATCTCACCGACAGCCTCTATATAATCTCCAGCATATACTGGAGCGAGGAACTCGACATTGTCATAGGCGCAGAAGAGACCCTCGTCGCCATCTTGTATGATAAGTAGCTCAGTAGCCACATCGCCAAAGAGCTGCAGCATCTTAGCACCATCTACGAGATTACCACCATAGTGCGCATCAGCACTAGACATACGTAGACGGATCATTGATTTTGGATTTGCCATTGTTTTGGGGATAATTAAAGTGATTGATTGGTCAGAGCTTCCATCCAGGAGAGCCTCCCTAGAGACGCCTGTGACAGTGCTCCGATTGTTGTATAGAGTCTCTGTGCGACTTACTCAAAGATGTAATCTACAAAGATGCCAGAGGTGTGTACTGCCTCGGGGCTGATCTGCCCTACGGGAACGATCTCGTCAATCTCAGCGACGACGCAGTCAGCAGCCATAGCCATCAGAGGCTGGAAGTTTTGTGTTGTACCCTTGTAAACGAGGTTACCCGTCTCGTCACCGACAGTACCCTTGACAAAAGCCATATCAGCACGTAGCGGCAACTCGAGGAGGTAGTCCTGGCCGTCGATGTTGATCACTTTTTTGCCATCAGCAATGATCGTACCCAGACCCGTAGTCGTTAGGACGCCACCGAGACCGCAGCCACCTACGCGGATACGCTCAGCGAGCGTGCCCTGAGGGCTAAACTCGACCTCTAGCTCACCATTGTTCATCTGCTCAGCAGTCATCGGGTTCGTTCCGATGTGCGAGACGATCAGGTGCTTGACCTGCTTATTAGCGATGAGACGACCACAGCCACGGTCAGGATAAGAGGTGTCGTTGACGATCATCGTGAGATCCTTGACCCCACTCTCGACCAGCACGTCGACAATACGCTCAGGAGTCCCATTAGCGAGAAATCCCCCGATCATGATAGACATACCATCGTGCAGCTTAGCTTTGAGCCCTGCCTTATCGATTGATTTTTTCATAGATCTGTGTGTTTATATATTTTGAACTTACTATCGTAGATTGTTTTTGGTCGCTCGAGGCACCAGATCTTGGCACCGCTACGACATAGCCACTGAGGCGTACAGCCCACACTTGCCCTCTAGGCACGGGCATAGCTTCAGAACCGCTCGGAGTAAGGAGGAGTCAAGCAATTCCCCGCCTAGCATACTCTTCGTGACACTGTAAGAATCAGCCTTTATGTAGCTTTCGTCGTACAACTCTTCAAAGGTACGAAGATTTTGCGAATAATTCGCCCCCCCAGCCAGCCAACTTCGATTAACCTGTGTATACCTGCACAGCCATGCGTTGACTGGCTGTGCTTTGTGAAATATTCTGTACATTTGCGACACAAAGAATTCAAGTCTCGAATTGGGGCGTTTTAGCGAAAACCAGCTCTATCTCTATATAGTCTCAGTGAGCTAAAGCAGACTAGACTAGGGGGGGGGATGTTTTCGCATATACTATACAATCTATCTAATGAGTAGTTTATTGCAGCGCAGGTTCATTTTTCTCTTTGAGCTATTGTTTTTCCTTATTCCAGCTTACTTAGGGGCTCAAGAGGCCTTTGGAGGATCCCCTAAGGGACTCCACATTACTCGCATACCATCATCAAGAGTCATCCAAATAGTGGAGAGTGCCACGGATGCTGAGTCTGTTTTGTCTTGGAAGAGTCAGCAAGAGGGTACATCTTATATTGGGAAAGTTATTACCCTAGATTCCGCCACATTAGACTGGCAATATAATCCTTCCTCAGATATATGGGTGCTGGAAATTGAAGCTGTGGGCGCAAAGGCTTTATCTCTCTACTATGATGCATTCCACATACCTGAAGGAGCTAAGCTGTATATCTATAATCCATCCTTGAGCGATCGAGTGCTAGGAGCTTACACGTCTACCTCGCTACCTCAAGGTTCTGAGGGACGATATGCTACGGAAATGTTACCAGGAGATCACTTGACTTTAGAGTATCAACCATCCTCTGTAGGTGAAAAGCCCGCTGTTAAACCATCCGCTGTGGGATATATTGTCCATCTACCTCAAGGCAATAGTTTACGCTATACCGATAGCTATGACTTCGCAGGAGAAAACAACTCGGGTTCTTGTATGGTTAATGTAAACTGTGAGGAAGGAGATGCGTGGCAAAATGAAAAGGATGGCATCGCTTTTATTCAAACTAAAGTAGGCGAATATATTGGAGTGTGTAGTGGTACGCTCCTTAATAACGCAGCTGAGGATGACACTCCATATCTCATTACTGCAGCTCATTGCGCTATCCCTGCGGAGGGGCACAAGGCCACTCCCGAAGACTTGGATCAGTGGGTTTTCTACTTTCACTACGAAAAGGCTGGATGTGATAACAGCAGTGCCGCAACGCTAAATGCAGTATCCCTAGTTGGCGCAAAGCTTCTGGCAGTCAGCCCACTCACAGGCGGAACCGACGGCCTCTTTTTGCAACTTAAATCGGCAATTCCAGCGAGCTACAACCTGTATCTTAATGGCTGGTCTAGAACGACTTCCTTACCCCAGTCAGGGGTGGGGTTACATCACCCATCAGGTGATGCAACTAAAATCTCAACCTTTACAACCCGTCCTAAGTTGGAGCCATGGGACGAAGAGTCTCAACCCTCTGCACACATCAACGTTGCCTACCAAGGTACGTCTCATGGACATGCTGTCACCGAAAAGGGTTCGAGTGGGTCGGGACTATTTAACTCTGAGCATCTTCTAGTGGGGACACTGACTGGTGGCAATGCGTCCTGTACTCATTTAGAGGGTACAAACTACTATGGACGCCTTTCTAGTCACTTTGAGAGTATGAAGTTAGCACATTGGCTGGCTCCCCAACAATCCGATCGTATCTCACTCTCAGGTCGCTACACACAGGGTGAAAGCCTTGCGGAGGTGCAGGATCTTCTTGTCTGGATGGGACAGAAAGGACTCCATGCTCAGTGGTCAAAGCCTGCAGTGTCTGCTGAAAAGGTTCAGCGCTATCTCATCTATGTAGATAACAAAAAGCTTCAAGAGGTAGCACCTGATACAACCTTTCCACTTGTGTTGGATTTCCAAGAGTCTGGCGATCACTATTTGTCAGTTGTGGCACAATACGCCTCTGGCGAAAGCCGTCCTAAAGGAGCCTACTTTTCTAATAGAATGCGTCAAATCGAGGTACCTGTATCTGAAGTCCATGCAGACTCTGGGCTGGTTTGGCTTAAGCCTCGCTTAGAGCAGACTTGGTCCTTTGCAGAGCCAGAGATTAATACGGCTGAACTACGTAGAGTAGGAGATATATCTGTTGTGACGTTTTTCTATGCAGGAGTATGGTATGGAGCTGATCAATTACATCGTGCAGCTTTAGCTCACTCCTACATTACAGCCATACGATATGTACCTATCAGCTCCACAGTGATTCCATATATATACATTCGCCAAGGAGATAGAGAGTACTCACAAAAGATTACGGACTCAAAGAGTGTAGATGTGCTTACCACGATCCAGCTAAAAGAACCCTTTGTCCTCAATGATAGGGATCCTATCTTTATAGGGCTGAAATTTCGAGGAAACACGAAAACTCCATTCATTGCTATGACCAATCACCCCCGCGTTTTTGGACGTAGTATGGTGGCTTCACTAGACGGTAAAAACTTTTTTGAATACAAGACTCTATCTCATAGTCTAGCAATGGAGACAGTCGTTACTGCATCACTCTCTAATGGAGAGCCTCAAGAAGTCGTACGATGTGCTATGCCTAGTGCATTTCCTCAGATTGTGGGGTACAAAGTTATGTATGGAGACAAAGAAGTCGGCACGCTTATGACAAGTGAGGAGAAGTGCACCTACAGTTTGTCTCTCACCGAGTATCCTGACAAATCTAAGTTTAGGATCTTTGCCATCATTGATGATCAAAAACCTACTGGTCTAGTGGCAGTGTCTCATGGCGAGACTCAACCCTTCCTTTGGAGCTCCCATGGAAGGCTGCATCTGTCGCAAGCGGAGGATGTTGCCGAGTTAGCACTCTATGATCTCACGGGCAGGTGCCTTGACAAGATAGCTCCAGAGCAAGTAAGCTATATAAACCTATCCTCTGGAACTTATGTGGTACGCATGAGCTTACGTGATGGCTCTGTCCTTGTCCAAAAGATTACTCATCGGAACTAAATCAATCAAGTATAACCTAAAACAAAACTCTAGTCTTATGAAACATTGTAGTTCGACGTCTTATGCTGTCTTGCTAACGCTTGTAGCATTGCTGACAACAAACCTAAAGGGGTATGCTCAAGATGACAAGTGGGTCACAGTAATTCACGAGACCTTTGATGTCTTTTCAGAAGGCTCCAATACCACTTCGACAGAACCTGATGCATCCCTCCTAATTAAAGATCAAACTCTTGAGAAGTTTGACCTAACTAAGTCTAGCTCCCTCTATCAAGCAGGAGGTGCGATCCTCTTTTACAATGCTAATGGAGCTTCGCTTTTTACCAAAGAAATGAACTTCCTAGGAGACAAGCTACGTATCTCATGCAAAGTAAAAGCCTTTAGTGCTATGTCTCCGATTGCCTTCAAGCTAACATCAGAAGGAGCTGAGCAAGAGACTCAGTTTATAGACAATGACTGTAGCAAAGACTGGCAGGCAATGACCTTTGAGATGCCTGCTGGTAGCGAAAAGTGCGCACTACAGATCTCCACTAAACCAGGTTTCTTTGGATCCGTTACAGGAGTCTTCTTAGATGAGATAACGGTCGAGGTACTAAATCCTAGAGAGGTTACTACAGATCCTCAACTCATCGTAAATGAATCAGATATTACTTTCTTAGACTCTGAGATAAATGACGAGAGCTATGCCAAGGAAATAACAGTAAAGGGCTACAACCTCTCAGAGCCCCCCACTTATAAAATCGAAGGAGCTAATGCTGATGAGGTCAAGTTTACAGCTTCAGGCGACTTAACAAAAGATGGCGGTAAAGTGTCTGTAACTGTGACTCACCTTAAGCCGGGAGTTCACACGGCTCAGCTTATTATCACAAGCGGTACTCTTAAGCATACTGTTAACCTTAAGGGCCGAGGATTAGGAGGTAACCCAATAGAGGGGATGTCTCAAGATAATCCTAAGGTAGAGCTACAAGAGTCTTTTGCTAAGGCTGGCATACCTGAAGGATGGAAGACCTTTATCACAGCTGGATATGAGGATTGGAGTATACAGCCATCTAGTCTTGATAAGACTAACTTTGTGGCAACGATGAATGCAGCAAAGTCTTCGCTCGAAGATTTTACTTGCGCATCATTTCTTATTACCCCTTGTATGACCAACCCCAAGGGGCACCAGCCTGAGATCTCTTACGACCTTGCAGTTATGAAGTCAAACGAACTCTTTGCTAGTTCTACAGCTTCTGTCTACTGTATTCTAGCTGATGGATCTATGGATATAAAGACTCCACTATTCACTGTCAATTATGACCAGCAAGCAGAGTATGCTGCTCTCAAAAACATTAAGGTGAAAGCTCCAGACACCCTAGCTGGGAAGTATTTCATAGGGTTCTATTACCAAGGAGCAACGAGTGCTAGTCGCTCAGTTGCAGTTGAAGTGGACAACATCCAGATTTCATCAAAGGAAAAGCCCGCATCTGTAGAAGAAGCTACTGTAGCCGGAGCCAAAGTGTGGCGTAATGGTGATCAGATCTGTTTTGAAGGTCTAGATGGCATGGAACTACAAGTTTATTCGATCACAGGCGCTCTGCTTGTGACATTCCCAGTTGCTGATACAGGGGCTGTAACCCTTAGAGATGCAAATCAGCGGTTCCTAGTACGTTACGGCACGAGCAGTCTCGTGCTTTAAAATAGAGCAAACCAACTAACGAACTCATATACATATGAAGACTTTAATCTCGTGGAGTACTCCACTACTGCTTTTTGTCCTCTTTGCTACGGCTTCCTGCCAGCCCCAGAAGCCGACTCCAAATCCAGATCAAGAGACGGAGGCAATCTCCTACAAACTTCCAATTATCGACTACGACTTCAAAGGGTCAACAGATGATATTGTAGCTTTTGAGACTGCATTGGGACACACATTTGACAAGAGCCAGTCTGATGCTACAACCCTCACCTTTAGCACTGGCGAAAAGGAATTCTCCGAGACTGTATATCGTCTACAGAATAAGCGGATCGTGGAAGTCTATCAGCCTAGTACTAGTGGCGAGGCTGTAAAAGAGATTCTCCCTCAGCTAGCTAAAGAATTAAAGGAAAAGGGGTGGCGCGAATGGACTACTCCGGTGAGCAATGGACAGTGCGATGCAGCTTTTCTACTGCTTCGCGAAATCAATGGTACTCAAGCTCAGATCGGCTCCGTTGTTGTACACACTCGCACTAACAATGTAAAGAAGACCTACCCCAGTGTCACATTCATATTTAGCCGTATAGCAGAAGATATCGATCCGAGCACTGTCGTCCTGCCAGATCTCTATTTAGATGGATTAGGGAAGACAAAAGAGGAAATAAAAAGCTACTATGAAGCAAAGGGCTGTGGTACCAAAACCTCTTCAGCTTTCCTCGACGTTAACGTAGATAATCCTGCATATAAAAATAGAGTCTCCTTCTTCTTTCAAGATGGGAATCCTAAATGCCACTCCATTATTATCACTGCGGTGAACTTCAGCATTAACAAATCTGAAAACTTGACCAAGCAGTTAGAGAAGCTTGGCTTTGAGTTCGATAGTGAGGAGAGTCAAGCTATTAGTAAGTACTTCAACGAAGAGAAGCAGATTTGGGCCTTCGTGCGTTTCCGCCCTCTATCGCAGTTTGATCAGCCAAATATCACCTTTACGAAGCAACCCAAGAACTTCTAATCAGAAGTCCTAACTGCTCTGTAGAATACCATCCAAAGAGCACATCTCTCATACTAAAGCGCAGCTTTGAGTGTCTTTACACCCAGAGCTGCGTTTTTGTTAATTCCCATTTTACGGCGTTGGGGTGAAGCTATCTCAAACTAGAAATTAGCCGTATTGATGTCAAGAAACGATCCCCCGCGTAGCTATTTGCGATTCTTCAGGTGGGGAAAAAATATTTTCCACGGAGGAATGCTGTAATTCTTCGGAAGAATCAAATGAAACTTCGGAAGAATCAAATGATAAGTCCGAAGTATTTTTTCTTTCCTCGCGGGAAAATAAAAAATAGCCACGTGGAGATTTCGAATTTCCTACCGAGGAAACGATCAAATTAAAAACAGTAATGCTCTTAGAGGCACTAGAGACAACCTTTAGTCCTTGACCTCTAGCTTCTAACCTCTAATCTCTAGCTTCTAACCTCTAATTTCGTATCTTTGCGGTTAAGAACTCTTTGCTCATCCATTGATTCCCCACGAGATGTCTTTACCACAAGAAGAACCCGCAGCAGCACATACGCCTAAGGTGTCAGTGATCGTACCTGTCTACAATGTCGAGCAGTACCTTCGTCGTTGTCTAGACAGCATCCTAGGGCAGACGATGTCTGACTGGGAGGCGATCTGTGTCGATGACGGCAGCCCTGACGGGTCGGCGAGCATCCTCACAGAGTATGCCGAGCGTGATAGTCGCTTCCGTATCCTAACGAAGGAAAATGGCGGGCTCTCCTCTGCGCGCAATGCCGGAACAGCCTGGGCGCAGGGTAACTATGTCAACTATGTGGACTCGGACGACTTCATCCATCCGCAGACCTTTGAGCTGGCAGTGGCTCTAGCAGAGCGTGATAGGTCTGACATCGTATCGTGGGTGCCTGATATGATCTACAAGCGTCGGTTGCTCCTGCGTGCTAAGCTGGGGCAGTCGTATGACGATATGATCCCCTGGAGCATGTCTCATCATTACGATCTGAGTAAGGTGCATGCGGTCTGCACGACTGAGGTGACAAGACATGCGACGAATCATCGTTGGCATGATGGCGTCACAGATTCCATCCGTTACTTCTACGCTTGGCGTCATTTGGTGCGTCGTGAACTAGCAGTAGAGACCCCTTTTGTGGAGGGTTTGAAGTTTGAAGACTTCCCCTGGTGGAGCGACCTAATGCTCCGCTCTCCACGTGTCACCATCACGCAGCTACCGCTCTACTATTACTACTATAATAAGGAGTCCATCACGAGTGCCTCGACAGAGTGTCACAAGATAACGCATTGGATAGCTGGTATCCGGCACACCTTCCCGCAGTATGCTGCGTCAGCGTCGGTAGAGCAAAGGGTGTGCTGGGAGCAGCAATGTCTCTGGGCGGTCGTGTGCGATCGCATCTCCAAGCAGCTTTATAAAGTGCAAGACGAGACAAGTCGTGAGACCCTCGTGCCGCAACTGCGAGAGCTGTGGAATATGGGTGTCTTTGCGACGCCTTATAACAAGCGCACGAAGTATCACCAAGGTCGTATCAAAGAGTATATAGGCCTGTGATCCCCTACATCATCTTACTAAGTCTACTGCTTCTCTTCACAGCACTGTACTACAGAGATCAGCGCTTCGAGGGGCTATACCAGCTCTTTACCTTTACCCTGCTGGTCGGCTTCGCTGGTCTGCGTGTCGGACTGGGGCAGGACTACGAGGTGTATGAGAACGGGTACAACTGGATCAAGTCCGAGTCCTTTGAAGCTTTTGAGCCGTTGTGGCGAGGCTTAATACTAGGGATGCGTGCCGTGGGGCTGAGCTTTCGATCCTTCATGATACTCACCTCAGCCGTTACGATCGCTCTCTTCTTTCAGGGCATACGGCGGCTCTCCATCTCCTATCCCTTAGGGATCCTCTTCTTTGTCCTCTTTAATACGGGCTATCTGGAGACGCTCAATGGGGTGCGACAGTGCCTCGCCTTGATGATCACCTTTGCGGCTTTTCACCTCTATGTGGAGCGGCGCTACTGGCGCTTCTTCCTTTGGGTGGTTCTCTCCTGTCTGGTACACAGTTCCTCGGTGATATGGTTTATCCTCTTACCGCTGATGTCGATAAGGTGGGACTGGCGTGTCTTGACAGCTCTGCTTGTGGTGACGCTCGCGGTGGGCAATCCGCTTTTCAAAGTAGTAGGACATGTCCTGGAGCCGATGCTTCCCGAGCGCTACGCCTTTTACATATCTGGTCAGGAGTGGGATACACACCAGGGCTGGGTCAATATATTGGTTCAAAACGGGATGACGCTCCTTCTACTCATCGGGTCACTCTATCTAGATAAGGAGCGTGATCGGGTGACACATCTAGCTATCCTACTCATCGCTTTCAGTAGTATGATCTACAACTGCACCCTCTCGTCAAGCGTGGCTATGCGCTTTATGTACAATCCCGGCATCATGATCTGCGTGGCACTGCCTAACCTCCTCCTATCGGCAAAGGATCGCTGGTATCAGCTGGCTATTGCTGGCGTGATGATTCTTTACTTCCTCTTTACGGTCAACAATGTGATGGATCCTGGTAGCTCCCTCCATACCTACCGATGGATCTATGACGACTACATCTATACCCCTACGCTATGGTAACCAATGAGCCTACATCGCCTAGAGCGATTGCCTTTGTGGTGAATCAGATCCGCCCGCAAGGACCTCTCTTTGTGGTGCGAGACATTGTCGCAGGACTACCCGAGGGCTACTACAAGCCTTACATCATACAGCTCTGCTCTCTAGAGCCTCAGGGCGAGGCGATGGCTGACGAACTGCAAGCGCTGGGATGCGAAATCATCGAGCTGGGCTTCACACGAGGACAACTAGAGCTATTCCCTCGATCGGCGGCAAGGCTGCTCGACGAGTGCCTGCAGCACTACGACATCACACTGGTGCATAGTCACACCTACCAGCCTGACATCGTCACTAGCTATCTGACTCACAGATACATACTGCTAACGACACAGCACAACATCGCTAAGCTTGACTTCACCTACGGCAAGGGGCGTCTGCTCGGTAACTATATGTGTCGCCGCCTAATGCGCGCCTTGTCTCGTCACCGTGAGGTGGTCTGCGTCTCGCACGTCTGTCGTGACTACTACCGCAAGTCGCTCCCCACCAAGGTCAATGTCTATGTTGCTCCCAATGGGATAGACAATGCACGCTTCACGCCTCCCGCCAGTCCCTCTGAGCAGATGGAGCTACGTCGCCAGTTGGCACTCCCCGAGCAGGGCTATATCATCACCTATTGCGGAGGGCTCATCAAGCGCAAAGACCCAGAGCTGATACTACGCGCCTTGCGCCGGCTGAAGAGACGACACCAGCTACCGAGTGACCTGCGTCTCTTGATCCTCGGCAAGGGTCCTCTAGAGCGACGCTGCAAGCATCTAGCGAAGCCCTTGGGTGAGCAGGTGCAGTTTGTCGGCTTTACCGATCGTGTATCGGACTATCTAGGCGCTTCAGATGCCCTAATCACGGCCAGTCATGCTGAGGGCTTACCGCTCAATGTCATAGAGGGCGTCGCATCGGGTTGCGTGGTCATTCACTCGAATTTGCCTATCTTTGGCGAGATTTTGGAATCCGCGCCGCAGATGGCTGCTCTACGGTTTGACATGGGAAATGTATCTCAATGTGCCGAATGTATACTAAAAGCACCCTCTGTAGCGTTTGATAGACAGGAAGCTCTGGAAATGGGACGTCTGTATGGTCGCCAGCGTATGGCACTACAGTACCACCGCATCTACCAGCAACTCCTGCGTAAGTATCTTGGATAACTCATAAATAGATAGACAATAACTAGGTGCTAACAACTGGCTCTATAGTACTCTACAAGAGTAATGCCTTCTTTGTGGAGCAGATTATTGAGGACTTCTTTCGGACGCCCTCACAGCCACAGGTGGAGACCGACAAGCAGCTCTACCTGATTGATAATTCGCCCACAGATGCACTACGCTTCCTAGCAGACCTGCCCGTCGGCGGTGGACGTATCTACTATGAGCACCAGCCGAGCAACCTAGGCTTTGGCAAGGCACACAACATAGCCATACGCCTAGCCCACGATCAGGGAGCACGATACCATGTGATCATCAATCCCGATGTGCGCTTTGACGAGACAGTCCTAGACACCCTGACCTCCTACATGGAGGCACACGAGGAGGTGGGACTCGTATCGCCTTTTGTCTCCTACCCGGATGGTCGTCCGCAGCAGCTCTGCAAGCTCTTACCTAGACCATGGGATGTGCTCTTGCGTCGCTTCTCTTTCAGTCAGTGGGTACGTAATAAGATCAACAAGCGCTACGAGATGCACTGGCTAGACTATAGCGAGCCCGTAGAGGTGCCCTATCTGTCAGGTTGCTTCATGTTTACACGCATGAAGATACTGGAGCGTGTGGGGGGCTTCGACGAGCGGTTCTTCATGTATGTCGAGGACACCGATCTCTCTAGACGCATCGGACAGATCTCTAAGACGATCTGTCACCCCGAGGCTAAGATCACACATGTCCACAGCCGAGGCTCTTATCATGATGCTAAGCTCCTATGTCACCACATCTCCTCGATGATTAAGTACTTCAACAAGTGGGGCTGGTGGTGCGATGCTGAGCGCAAAGAGGTCAATGCGCGCTATATCCCTAAGGAGGCAAAGCTATGAGTGTAGAACTACCTCTCTCTGTCATCATACCTATATATAATGGAGCGAAGACGATCGTTCGTTGCTTAGACTCCCTCGTCGCTATCCCTAACGCTGCGACAGCACTAGAGATCATCGTGATCAATGACGGGAGCCAGGATGAGACACTAGAGGTAGTAACCAACTACCAGGCACAGCACCCAGAGCAGACTATAAGCGTCACTACCCAGGTCAATCAAGGGCAGTCCGCAGCTCGCAATAGAGGCTTAGAGATGGCTCAGGGAGCTTACGTATGGTTTGTCGATGCCGATGACTGGGTCGATAGTGTGGCAGCTGGGTACCTACTCTCGCTCATTGCGGAGGAGTCGTACGACATGCTCTGCTTTGGCGTACGCAATCGTAGTGAAGAGGAGGAGGTCCCCTCTGAGTGGATGGACAGCTCGGTACATGACTTTGATCAACTCCAGTGTACCGACGGGAGAGCGCTCTTGACAGAGCACAACTTATCAGGTGGTATCTGGGCCTTCCTCTGGAGACGCACCATGCTGGAGGAGCATCAGGCTCGATTTATGGAGGGGCTGCTCCATGAGGATGCGCTCTTCTACTGGCACTACACAGCCTTTGCTAAGCAGGTACTCCTCGTCCCTATCGTAGCCTATTACTACTATCAACGAGCAGACTCATCTATCCATAGCTCGCACACTTTACAGCTTCGCGCTTTCTCCCGTCTAGAAGGATCTTTGATCTTAATGCAGTATGCTGAGGAGACTCCTGCTCTGCGAGACTTCTACCTAGACAAAGCCTCCACCAGCTATCGACTCAGCCTACGCATGATCACTCGCTATGGCAAGGTTTCCGAACTCAAAGCGTACACGCAACGTATGGAGCAGTCGGGAGACCACAAGCTCCTCATGCGCTATGCGGGTCGTAAGGGTGCTCCGCTCATCTGCATAGCCCACCGCGCCCCCTGGCTCTTCAATCTAATTGCTCACATACTCCCCCCTGTAGCATAGACAAGTATGTATCGTAACTATATCAAGCGACTTCTAGATATCATCTGCTCCCTACTAGGACTCATCATCCTGTCTCCACTGCTTCTTGTGGTGATTGTGGTGATGCTCTTTGCCAACAAGGGGGCTGGAGTCTTCTTTTCTCAAGCACGTCCTGGGCGAGGAGAGCGGCTCTTTAATATGTACAAGTTCAAGTCGATGACTGATGAGCGAGATGCTGCGGGCAATCTGCTCCCCGATTCAGAGCGACTGACCGCTATGGGACGGTTTATCCGCAAGACCTCCATCGACGAGCTACCGCAGTTGTGGAATGTACTACGAGGTGATATGAGTCTCGTGGGTCCTCGCCCCATCCTAGCAGAGTACTTGCAGCTCATGAAGCCGAATCAGCGTAGGCGCTATGAGGTGCGCCCAGGGATCACAGGCTTAGCGCAGATCAATGGCCGCAACAAGCTGAGCTACCAGCATCGCTTTAAGTATGATGTGTGGTATGTCGACAATCTCTCCTTTGCGCTAGATGTCAAGATCATCCTTGAGACCATCGCACTAACGCTCCAGATGAAAGACGTCTCCTCGGCAACGGGTGAGACCTCAGAGATATTTACTGGAGAGAACTAAAGCTCCCCGCTCCTTCTTTTATTTTGACCCTAAAGCTCCTCGTGATTTGCATATCTCGTGGAGATTTGGTTACTTTGCGGTGTAATAGTAATCACAAAGTAATCACAGCCTATAGAATAGACAGCTACCTTTTATAAATATAAAGGATACTCTCTATATGACCACACTCCGTACGTGCAGCGACGATGAGCTCGTCTGCCAATATTGTGAGGGCTGTGATAGAGCTTTTGCAGAGCTCCTCCGTCGGTACGAAACTGACATACATAACTATATCTTTCTGACTATCGCCGATAGTGATGTCGCTGACGATCTCTTTCAGGAGGTCTTCATCAAGGTGATGCGTACCCTAAAGGAGGGTAAGTACCATGCCAAGGGTAAGTTCAAAGCTTGGCTCCTACGCCTGACGCATAATATGATGATGGATCACTTCCGCCGGGAGAAGCGGACACTCTACGTGACCAACTACGACGCCAATCAGCAGATCCTCGACCTGACACCTGCGAGTGACCTCCCTGAGGACTTCTTCGATGATCAGGAGGCACTGTACCACCAGATATCACTCTGTGTAGAGGATCTACCCGAAGCACAGCGAGAGGTCCTCAAGATGAGGATCTATGAGGACATACCCTTTAAGGAGATAGCAGAGCGCACCGAGGTAAGCATCAGCACAGCCCTCGGGCGTATGCGCTATGCTCTGATCAATCTGCGCAAGATGGTACGAGAGCGCAATATTGCGCCCGTCTAAGCGTTTAGTCTGTGTAAGGGGGATCGAGCAAGCTTTAGCCCATAGGACTGATAGCAGCATCCTCCCCATCACATGACTAGACGACTATGGATATACGACTACCTTATCTCACCCCCACAGCCCTCTCTCAGGCTCTAAACGATGCCGCACAAGCGAGACGCTCCACGCATCACCAAGAGGTGATGCAGCACCTACTCGAACTAGCGCAGAGTGGTGTATAGCACCCTCTTTCTGAAGACAGCAATCGACTGTCTTCTCCCCCACTCTTTCCTTTAAGACATACTCAAAGCGAACCGCCTAGTACTCAGAGCCTAGACGGCTCGCTTTTTTATTGAGTCTTGTGACTACCGCTCAGTCATCATTACTCGACTAGATTATAGCTTCTGGCATCGACCCGTACGAGACCTAGCCCTACCAGAAGATCGCCATTTCGGTTGCGTCACACCACTATATCGGCGAGTTTTTAGTATCTTTGTGGAACACGAAATTAAGATCGCAACCAGTAAGTATGAAGAGAACTTGTAAGTTTACACTCGACGCTACACTGCCCAAGTACCCCACCTTTGAGGAGGGCATCCGTCGAGCACCAGATAGGGGCTACAGCTTGACCCCTGCACAAACACGTGTGGCACTACAGAATGCGCTGCGCTATGTACCTAAAGAGCTACACGCTGAGCTAGCACCCGAGTTCCTCAAGGAGCTCAAGGAGCGTGGTAAGATCTACGCTTATCGCTATCGTCCCGAGGGTGACCTCAAGGCGGGTCCTATCGATAGCTACAAGGGTAAGTGTATCGAGGGTAAGGCCTTCCAGGTGATGATCCACAATAACCTCTCACACGCCGTAGCTCTCTACCCTTATGAGCTTGTCACTTATGGTGAGACAGGTCAGGTGTGCCAGAACTGGCTCCAGTATCGCCTCATCATCAAGTATCTCGAGGAGCTCACACAGGATCAGACACTCGTCATCGAGAGCGGACACCCGCTGGGTCTCTTCGCTTCGCACCCCTCAGCTCCTCGTGTCATCATCACCAACTCGATGATGGTCGGTCTCTATGACAATATCAAGGACTGGGAAATAGCTGCTCAGATGGGCGTTGCTAACTATGGTCAGATGACTGCTGGTGGCTGGATGTACATCGGTCCTCAAGGTATCGTACACGGCACATTCAATACGCTGCTCAACGCTGGTCGTCAGCAGCTACATATCCCAAGCGGTGGCAACCTCGCTGGCAAGCTCTTTATCTCCTCTGGTCTAGGCGGCATGAGTGGTGCACAGCCTAAGGCTGCCGACATAGCTGGTGCTACCTCTATCACGGCTGAGGTGGACATGTCTCGTATCATGACTCGCTACAATCAGGGCTGGGTCAAGCATATTGCCAAGACGATCCCCGAGGCACTCAAGCTAGCCGAGGAGGGTATGAAGGCTGGTGAGCCTTGCTCTATCGCTTATCATGGTAATGTGGTCGACCTGCTGGAGTACTGCGTCGAGCACAATGTACATATCGACCTACTCTCTGACCAGACGAGCTGTCATGCTGTCTACGAGGGTGGTTACTGCCCTGTGTCGCTCACCTTTGAAGAGCGCACCGACCTACTTGCACACGACAGAGAGCGCTTCTGCCAGGAGGTAGACAAGGGTCTGCACCGTCACTACGAGGCTATCAAGGCGCTTGTAGCTCGTGGCACTTACTTCTTTGACTATGGTAATGCCTTTATGAAGGCTTGCTTTGATGCTGGCATCCAGGAGATCTCTCGCAATGGCGTAGACGACAAGGATGGCTTCATCTGGCCAAGCTACGTAGAGGACATCATGGGTCCTGAGCTCTTTGACTACGGCTATGGTCCATTCCGCTGGGTATGCCTCAGCCACGACCATGAGGATCTGATCAAGACCGACCATGCTGCTATGGAGTGCATCGATCCGGATCGTCGTGAGCAGGATCGTGACAACTATATATGGATACGTGACGCTGAGAAGAATCAGCTCGTCGTCGGTACCGAGGCGCGTATCCTCTATCAGGATGCTGCGGGCCGTCTGAAGATCGCCCTCAAGTTCAACGATATGGTACGTCGTGGCGAGGTCGGCCCGATCATGATCGGTCGTGACCACCACGATGTGAGCGGTACGGATAGCCCCTTCCGTGAGACGTCCAACATACGTGACGGTAGTAACGTCATGGCCGATATGGCTGTCCAGTGCTTTGCGGGTAACTGCGCTCGTGGCATGAGCCTCGTCGCTCTGCACAACGGCGGTGGCGTCGGCATCGGCAAGGCGATCAACGGCGGCTTTGGTATGGTCCTCGATGGTAGCCGTCGTGTCGACGAGATCCTCCGTCAGGCTATGACGTGGGATGTCATGGGCGGTGTAGCTCGCCGTGCGTGGGCTCGCAATGAGAACGCACTGTCTACCTCTCGCGAGTTCAACGAGGAGCACTCCGACCTCTACCACATCACCATCCCCTTCCTCGTGGATGACGCTCTCCTTGATGAGGTGCTGAAGTAAACACTCATCGAGCACAACGAAAAGCCTCGCCTCTCTAAGCACACAGCTTAGGGGGGGCGAGGCTTTTTTTCGTGCGTTGGGACCTCTCGCTCGGATGAGTCGAAGTGACTTCGGTTGAGAATTTGGAAATTCTCACGTGGAGATTTCCAAATACCTCCGGAGGAAATGAAAAATCCCCACGTAGGAAAGAAATAATACTTCGGAGCTATCAAATGAAACTTCGGAACTATCAGATGATACTTCGGAAGAAATGATTCTTTCCTCCGTGGAGAATAAAAAATATCCCCGTGGAAATTTGGCATTTTCCACGGGGCTATCGAGCTCGAGTCATTAGGGCACCATGCATGCCCCTAGCTCTTTTCCTAAACTTCCAATAGGGCTTAACTGAGAGGCGAAGCTTTTTTCGTACATTTGTCAGATACACACTAACCAATGGAAGAAAGACATCACTACACAGGACTAACGGATGCGCAGGTCCTGGAGAGCCGCAAGGTGCATGGCGCAAATATCCTGACACCCCCTAAGAAAGCACCGCTATGGCGGCAGTTCTTGGATAAGTTTACCGACCCGCTCATCATCATCTTGCTGATTGCTGGCGGACTATCTATCGGTATCTCCTGCTACGAGTACTTTGGGCTGGGCGAGGGTGCCGAGGTCTTCTTCGAGCCGGTGGGCATTTTCGTAGCGATACTACTGGCTACGGGGCTTGCCTTTTACTTTGAGCTACAGGCAGACAAGGAGTTTACCATCCTCAATCAGGTGCATGACGATGAGCTGGTGACTCTGATTCGCAATGGCAACGTAACGCAGATGCCACGCCGGGAGGTGGTCGTGGGCGACATTGTACTCCTCGGAACTGGCGAGGAGGTGCCGGCAGACTGTCAACTGCTCGAAGCGACGATGCTGCAGATGGACGAATCGACCCTCACGGGAGAGCCTTTCTGCAACAAGAGCGTTCATCCCGAGGAATTTGACAAAAGCGCCACCTACCCTACCAATCAAGTGATGAAAGGCACTAAGGTGATGGAGGGGCACGGCATCTGCGAAGTTCTCGCCGTGGGCGACAAGACGGAGCAGGGCAAAGTGTTCGAAGCGGTTCAAATCGAGGATGACGTCAAAACACCGCTCAGCGAACAGCTCGATGGTCTAGGCCGATGGGTCACGAGGGTGAGCTACGGCATTGCAGTCCTCATCGTCGTGGGGCGTATCATCGCTTACCTTGTCGCCAATGGCACCGACCTCTTTGGCTCGCTAGAGCAGGCGACACCCTTCTTTGCCTACATCTTACAGACCTTGATGATTGCTGTGACGCTCATCGTCGTGGCAGTGCCAGAGGGCTTGCCGATGGCGGTAACCCTGAGCCTAGCCTACAGTATGCGTCGCATGCTACGAACTAACAACCTAGTGCGCAAGATGCACGCCTGCGAGACGATGGGCGCGACGACTGTCATCTGCACCGACAAGACGGGTACACTAACGCAAAACCAGATGAGTGTCGACGAGATGAAGCTCTATGGCGACACGCCGCACGCACTACTCCACGAGGGCATTGCGGTTAATTCGACTGCCTCGCTCGACCTCTCTGACCCCGCCAATCCACAGGTGCTGGGCAACCCGACCGAAGGCGCGCTGCTCCTATGGCTTCACGGTCAGGGTGTAGACTACCGCTCTTTGCGAGAAGATGCAGAGACGGTGGCCGAGGTGCCCTTCTCCACAGAGCGCAAATATATGGCGACGCTCGTTGCGTCTCCCTCTTTGCAAGGCAAGCGGGTACTCTATATTAAGGGAGCGCCCGAGATCGTTTTTGACCTATGCGCTGAGTCTGCCGTCAGCCGTGAGGAGCTGGAGCAGCAGTTGGCCGAGTATCAGCGGCGTGCTATGCGTACGCTCGGATTCGCCTACCAATTGGTCGAGGAGGGTGACTCGGTGATTGAGTCTGGTCAATTGACCGCTAGCAAGCTCCGCTTCGTCGGCGTAGTTGCCATCGCCGACCCCGTCCGCGTGGAGGTGCCCGCCGCGGTGCAGGAGTGTATCGATGCGGGAATCAATGTGAAGGTGGTCACAGGCGACACCTCCGGCACAGCACGCGAGATAGCTCGTCAGATCGGTCTGTGGGTCGACAACCGAGATGGGGCAAAGAGCATCATCACGGGACCTGACTTTGCAGCGCTCTCTGACGAAGAACTCCTAGCACGTGTCAGCGAGCTGAAAATCATCTCTCGGGCGCGTCCGATGGACAAAAAGCGACTCGTAGAGGCGCTCCAAAGTAGCGGTCACGTGGTGGCTGTCACGGGCGACGGGACGAACGATGCGCCAGCTCTGCGTGCGGCACACGTCGGGCTCTCGATGGGCGATGGCACGAGCGTTGCCAAGGAGGCTTCGGACATTACGATCATCGACAACTCCTTTAGCAGCATCGGCAAGGCGGTGATGTGGGGACGCTCGCTTTATCAAAACATTCAGCGCTTCCTCCTCTTCCAGTTGACGGTCAATGTGACCGCCTGCTTACTGGTTCTCTGCGGAGCCTTTATGGGTACGGAGTCCCCGCTGACTGTCACGCAGATGCTCTGGATCAACCTGATTATGGACACTTTTGCGGCTATGGCGCTCGCCTCGCTACCGCCCTCCGAGAGTGTGATGCAGGAGAAGCCACGAGACCGCAATGCTTTCATACTCAACAGACCGATGCTGCGTGAGATCATCGGCGTGGGGAGCTTCTTCTTTGCGATGCTACTGGTGCTACTCTATATCTTCCAGCGCACCGATGTAACGCAGCTGACCGACCTACTCACGGTGCACCTCGGTCCTAAGGGTCATGTCTCAGCGTACGAGCAGACGCTCCTCTTCACGATCTTCGTGATGACGCACTTCTTCTACCTCTTCAATGCGCGCGCCTTCGAGACCGGACGCAGTGCGCTCCACTTCAAGGGGTGCCGCGGACTGCTCACCATCGTTGCTATCATCCTCATTGGTCAGATAGCGATGGTCGAGGTGCCAGGAATACAGCAGTTTTTCAACGTGACGGGACTCAAGCTCGCCGACTGGATCATCATCTTCGTAGGCTCCTCGCTCGTCCTCTGGGTGCGTGAGCTGTGGCATCTCGTGGGTGCTAGAGGTTAGAAATTAGAGATCGGAGGAGTCGGAGTGCTAGTGCCTCTAGGGTCTAAAGTCTAACCTCTAGCTTCTAACCTCTAACCTCTAATCTCTAACCTCTAATTTCGTATCTTTGCTTTGATAAAAGGAGTAGCTATGAAAAGGAGTCCCCTCAATGACATCATAATCCGTGGTTGCCGCGTCAACAACCTCAAAGGTATAGACCTCGACATACCTCGTGGGGAGTTGGTCGTGATCACGGGCGTGAGTGGCTCGGGCAAGAGTTCGCTCGCCTTCGACACGCTCTACGCTGAGGGGCAGCGCCGCTATGTGGATAGTCTGTCGTCGTACGCACGGCAGTTTCTCATGCGTATGAAGAAGCCTGAGTGCGACCAGATCAAGAACCTCCCGCCTGCCGTCGCTATCGAGCAGCGGGTGGTCAGTCGCAACCCACGCTCTACCGTCGGCACCTCGTCAGAGATCGATGACTACCTGCGTGTCTTGATGGCTCGTGTGGGCAAGCTCTACTCGCCTATCAGTGGCGAGCTGGTCAAGCGTCACACCGCTGCTGATGTCGTCGAGGTGGCTCACCAGATCCCGACAGATAGCAAGCTCTACATCTTGGCAGATCTCTATCCGCCTGAGGGGCGACGTCTCATCGAGCATCTGATGCTCCTACAGGGGCAAGGGTACAACCGTGTCCTCATCGACGACACCATCTATCGTATCGAAGATGTGAGCAATAAGGAGCTGCGTGAGGCGAAGCAAGTGCAGTTGATCGTAGATCGTCTGACCGTCCGCACGGGCGACGACAGCTACGAGTCGCGTCTCGGGGATTCTATCGAGATAGCGCTCTACGAGGGGCGGGAGACCTGTGCCCTCCGCTGGCAAGATAGCGAGGGCGCGTGGAGCAGCGAGGGCAGGCGCAACTTTAGTGCACGCTTTGAGGCGGATGGGCGGACCTTTACGGAGCCTACGCCAGACCTCTTTAACTTCAATAGTCCTGCGGGTGCCTGCCCCGTCTGCGGAGGCTTTGGCTCGATCCTCGGCATTGACCCCGAGCGTGTGATTCCCGACGATAGTCTCTCGCTCTACGAGGGCTGCGTGGATTGCTGGCGTGGGGCTAAGTCTTCCGAGTGGGCGAAAGCTTTCATGCACGAGGCGAAGCGATTTGACTTCCCCATCCACACGCCCTACGCTGAACTAACGCAAGAGCAGCGTGACCTGCTCTGGCACGGACATGAAGGCGGAGGCTGGGGCAAAGGAACGCTCTACGGCATCGACGACTACTTCGCCATGCTCCAGAAGGATATTTACAAGATCCAGAACCGTGTGCGCCTGGCGCACTATCGGGGCAAAAGCGAGTGCTACGCCTGCCACGGCGGTAGACTCAAGGAGGATGCCCTGCTCTTTACCTATATGGGTAAGAACTTTCACCAGATCGGGCAGATGTCGATCCGTGAGGCATTGACTTTCTTTGCCCAAGAGCTGGAGAATCCCGAGGAGGCTAAGATTGCGGAGCGTCCGCTCAAGGAAATTCGCAACCGACTGCGCACACTAGACGGCGTAGGACTCGGTTACCTGACCCTAGACAGACGCTCTAACACGCTCTCTGGCGGTGAGAGCCAGCGCATCAACCTAGCGACACGTCTGGGCAACAGCCTCGTCGGCTCGATGTACATACTGGATGAGCCGAGCATCGGACTGCACGACCGGGACACCGATCGGCTGATCGCGGTCATCAAGGAGCTACGTGATCAGGGCAACACGGTCATCGTCGTGGAGCATGACGAGCTGACGATACGTGCCGCCGACTACCTCATCGACATGGGGCTTGACGCGGGTCGTCTCGGTGGCGAGGTGATCTACCACGGCAAGCCGAGCGACATAACGCCCAAGACGCCGGGCTACACGGCGGCTTATCTCACAGGGCGCGAGGAGATACCTGTACCCAAGCATCGTCGCCCGGTGCAGCGCAAGCTGACGATGCACCATGTGCATAAGAACAATCTGAAAGGCTTCGACGTAGACATACCGCTCTTTAACATGACGGTGGTCACGGGCGTGAGTGGTTCGGGCAAGAGTACCCTCATCTCCGACCTCCTTGTGGAGGAGCTACAGCGCATCATCAATGCGCGTCCTCGCGAGACGCAGAGCCGTATGCTGACGGGAGACATTGACCTCGTGGAGCAGGTCCTTTACGTGGACCAAAACAGCGTGGGGCGTAGCACGCGATCCAACCCGGTCACCTATATAGATGCGTTTACGCCGATCCGTGAACTGTACGCCGAACAACCTTTGGCAAAGCAGATGGGCTACAAGCCTTACTTCTTCTCTTTTAATAAGGAGGGTGGACGTTGCGAAGTGTGCAAGGGAGATGGTGTCGTCGAGGTACCGATGCAGTTTATGACGGACATCACGCTAGTCTGCGATGCGTGCGAAGGGAAACGCTTTCAGAAGAATATCCTCGAGGTAACCTACCACGGTGTCAACATTTACGACCTGCTGGAGATGACGGTGGACCAAGCAATTGAGTTCTTCACCAAGTATCCAGCCGACCAGACCACCTCGATCATTCGTCTCCTCGAGGGGTTGCAGCGTGTCGGCCTAGGCTACCTGCAGCTGGGGCAAAACAGCTCGACGCTCTCAGGCGGTGAGAACCAGCGCCTCAAGCTTGCCTACTACCTGGGGCGCGATCACGAGCCGCACACGCTCTTCGTCTTCGATGAGCCGACCACGGGACTACACTTTCACGACATATCTACGCTCCTAGCCGCCTTCCGAGACTTGATTGATCAGGGACACTCGGTGCTGATCATCGAGCACAACATGGAGGTGATCAAGAGTGCCGACTACATCATCGACCTTGGGCCCGACGGGGGCGACAAGGGTGGACAGCTCGTGGTGGCGGGCACGCCCGAAGAGGTGGTCGCCTGTCCCGACTCGATCACGGGTCACTACCTCAAGGAGAAGCTCACCCCCCACAAAGCGTAAGACCCTATGGACAGCAAGAAGCTCTACTACTCCCACCGAGAGGTAACCGAGATGCTCGAAGAGACGCAGTCGACGGTGCGCTACTGGGTTGAGACCTTTGCCGTGCAGGTGCGTCGCAGCAGCACGGGACGACTCAAGTACTCGCAGGATAACTTACGCGAATTGCAGCTGATCCGTCACCTGCTACGAGAGTCCAACCTGACGATCGACGGTGCCAAGGCAACCCTCCGACACAATCCCCAAGAGGCGGAGCAGCGTGCCGAGGCGATCGCCCAGCTCAAAGCGGTGCGCGACGAACTTGTCGAGCTGCGTCAACTCATCGAGCAGATCGAGCGCTACACCTCCGCCAGCGAAGTGCGTGACCGTCTCCGCCAAGAGGGACTCCTCTAGCCCCACTGCCACAAATCTTACGTGTAACGACTTGTAGGGACGCACGGCTCGTGACGGATAATGTAGGGACGCTCGGTCTGAGCGTCCGTCCCCGTTAAAATGACGAGACTATAACCTTTGACACAACGGACGACTCGTGAGATTTGCGGAATTGAGGGGTATGCTTTTTTTTGGTACTTTTGGACCTATAACGACCTAATAGACTATTTATCCCGTGGCTAAGAAAGAGATCGCCGAAACCCCGATGATGCGGCAGTACATGCAGTTCAAGAAGAAGCATCCCGATGCTATCTTGCTCTTTCGTGTGGGCGACTTCTACGAGACCTTTTCCGACGATGCTATCGAGGCGTCTAAGATCCTCGGCATCACGCTCACCAAGCGTGCCAACGGAGCGGCGCAGCATGTCGAGCTGGCGGGCTTTCCTCACCATGCGCTCGACACATACCTGCCTAAGCTGGTGCGGGCGGGCAAGCGGGTGGCTATCTGCGATCAGCTCGAAGACCCGAAGCTGACCAATAAGTTGGTCAAGCGTGGCATCACCGAGATCGTCACCCCCGGCGTGGTCACCACGGACAATGTCCTCCAGAGCAAGCAAAACAACTTCCTCGCAGCTGTTTACCCACAAGCTAAGGGGGAGAACCGCTACGGCCTAGCACTGCTCGACCTCTCGACGGGAGAGTTTTACGCCACCGAGTGTACCGATCAGGTACTCGCCAAGCTCATCTCAGGATACAACCCCAAGGAGATCCTCATCGAGCGCAAGCATCGTGACCATCTGCAGCGCCTTCTCCAGCCCGAGGGACATCTCTCGGACTACGACGACTGGATCTTCTCCGAGAGCAACAACCGGGAGCGTCTCCTGCAACACTTCGGCACGCTCTCGCTCAAGGGCTTCGGCATCGACACCCTCCCGCTAGCGATCACTGCTGCGGGCGCCGTGCTGCACTATCTAGACATGACGAAGCACACCGAGATCGGTCACATCACCCGCATCGTGCGCATCGACGAGCAGCGACATGTGCGCATCGACGGCTTTACGGCACATAGTCTGGAGCTAACCACCCCGATGAATGCGGGCGGTACCACGCTCCGCCAGATCCTGGATCAAACGGTCACCCCGATGGGTGCTCGTCTACTGGATCAGTGGATAGCCTTCCCGCTAAAAGAGCTCCAAGCGATCCAACAGCGTCAGAGCATTGTGGCAAACCTTGTGGACAATCCTCAGCTGCGCACCCAGCTCACCGACCAGATGAAGGAGATAGGCGACCTGCAGCGCCTCGTGGGGCGTGTCGCCATGGGACGTATCACCCCTCGCGAAGTGGTCCGCCTCGGACTCTCCATCGCACTCATCACCCCCATACGCCAGCTCGCTCTAGACGAAGGCGAGGAGACCCTCACGACACTCTGCTCGCTACTCGATCCCTGCACGCAATTGTGTCAGCAGATCACCTTCCAACTGAATCCCGAGGCACCACAGCAGATCGGCAAGGGGGAGACCATCGCTGAGGGCTTTTGCGAAGGACTAGACCAGCTACGACGCTTGCTCAAGTCGGGCAAGCAATACCTCGACGACCTCCTCGCCCGTGAGACGGAGCACACCGGCATTGCCAGTCTCAAGATAGGCTTCAACAATGTCTTCGGCTACTACCTCGAGGTACGCAACACCTACAAGGAGCAAGTACCCGAAGAGTGGATACGCAAGCAGACCCTCGTCAGTGCCGAGCGCTACATTACCCAAGAACTAAAGGAGTACGAAGAGAAGATCCTCGGCGCCGAAGATCGTATCCTAGCACTAGAGCAGGAACTCTTTGCGAAGCTCATCGGAACGCTCCAGCAGTTTGCCAACCAACTCCTACAAGATGCTCAGATCTTAGCGCAGCTCGATGTCCTTGCCTCGCTAGCCGCTGTTGCCGAGGCATATGACTACTGTCGCCCCACGCTCAACGAGGGGTACGATCTGGAGATCGTCGACGGTCGCCACCCAGTCATCGAGCGAACCCTCCCAGCGGGGCAACCTTACATCCCCAATGATGTGCAGCTCTCCCCCATCGATTGTCAGATCATGATCATCACCGGTCCTAACATGAGCGGTAAGAGTGCCCTGCTCCGCCAGACGGCGCTCATCGTGATCATGGCGCAGATGGGAAGCTTCGTGCCCGCCACCTCAGCCACCATCGGCATCGTCGACTCGGTCTACACCCGTGTGGGTGCTTCGGACAATATCGCCGTAGGCGAGTCCACCTTTATGGTTGAGATGCAAGAGGCTGCCAGCATCCTTAACAACTTGACCCCTCGCAGCTTGATCCTCTTTGACGAGCTGGGGCGTGGCACCAGTACTTTCGATGGGGTCTCCATAGCGTGGGCCATCGTCGAGTACCTGCACAGCACGACGCAAGGACGAGCCAAGACGCTCTTCGCCACGCACTACCACGAGCTCAACGAGCTAGCCGACCACCTCGAGCGGGTGCAGTGCTACAACGTCTCGGCACGTGAGATCGATGGCGAGATGCTCTTCCTCCGCAAGCTGGTCCCAGGCGGCTCAGCGCACAGCTTCGGTATACAGGTGGCGAAGTTGGCTGGTATGCCCACCTGGATCGTGGCGCGTGCCGGCGAAGTGCTCCAGCACCTAGAGGCTTACCGCACCGAGAGTGACCAAGGCTCCGAGTCAGCCACCCCTAGCACGTCCCAAAGCGGCGGTGTGCAAATGTCTATCTTCCAGCTAGACGACCCAGTTCTCACGGCTGTCCGTACCAAGATCAACGAGCTAGACATCAACAACCTCACGCCCCTGGACGCCCTCAAGCAGCTCGACGCCCTCAAGCAGATGCTCAACAACTGACCCAAGCACGCCTCAAGGAGGGACACATTATAATCAAACGACTCTCACATCATAGCCACGTCGGAAATTCAAAATTTCCACGTGGCTATTTTTCATTTTCCACGGAAGAAAGAATCATTTCCTCCGAAGTATCATTTGATTCTTCCGAAGTATCGTTTGATTCCTCCGAAGAAATTTCCATTTTTTCCGTGGCTATTTTTTATTTTCCACGTGGCGATTTGGAAATTCCTACGTGAGTAAGCATTTGGATGTCGCCTGCTAGCAAGAATCATTAGTACCACTTATACGATTAGTGCCTCTAATTTCTAACCTCTAACCCCCTCTAACTACTTTTTCGTATCTTTGAGCTACCTATTATTCTGACACCTTACAGCGTATGTCTGACACCACAGCATTTACCCCCGAAGACCTCAGCTACCTCGCTGAGCGGGGCATCTCCGACAGCGAAGCGGAGCGACAGCTCAAGCTACTCGTCGAGGGGACGCCCTACCTTGTTATTGTCGACTCGGCAAAGCTCGAGCGCGGCATCATACGCTTGGCACCTAACGAAATGGTTCAGTACCTCGACCTGTGGCTCGACTACCTACAGAAGCCAGGAGCCGACGTAATCAAGTTTGTCCCTGCCTCAGGAGCTGCGAGTCGAATGTTTAAGTCGCTCTACGGGCTACCCAAGGAGCAGCAGATCTCGCACGATGAGTTGACACCCGACCAGCAGACGTTTGTGGATCATCTAGAGTTGTTTGCCTTCTATGAGAAGCTGAGCGAGGCCTGCCTGCGCAACAATTGGCGTACCATGAGCAAGTTGATGGAGAGTGAGCAGTACGGCACCATCATTGACAACCTCCTCGACACGCACGGCATGAGCTACGGCTCGCTACCGAAGGGGATGCTCCTCTTCCACGACTATCCCAATGGCTCCAAGCGCACCCCTATTGAGGAGCACATGGTCGAGGGGGCACTCTATGCGCAGGACATCCACGGACGTGTACGACTACACTTCACCGTATCGCCAGAGCATCTGGATGCTTTTCGCTCTCTGGTGGATAGGCGTATACAGAGCTTTGAGGATCTGTTCGGATGCCGCTACCAAGTGACCTACAGTGTCCAGGAGTCTAGCACTGACACGATCGCTCTAGACCTAGAGCGCGGCACGCCTTTCCGCCGTGCTGACGGCACGTTGCTTCTCCGCCCTGGAGGTCACGGCACGCTCATTGGCAATCTTGGTCGGCTGGACGCTTCTGTCGTTTTCATCAAAAACATTGACAACGTCACGCCCGACCACCTGAAGAGCAATACAGTCCTCTACAAAAAGCTCCTCGGCGGTATCCTCCTCGCAGTACGTGACCGCATCTTCGGCTATCTACAGCAACTCAAGCGCTCGAAGGTGAGCAAGGCACTGACGGAGGAGATCTTGACCTTCCTCGATGAGACGCTGTGCATACGGATCCCGCACGCCGAGCTACTCAGCGAGGAGGAGCTGATACCTAAGCTGGTGGCTAAGCTCAATCGCCCCATACGAGTCTGCGGTATGGTACGCAACGAGGGCGAGCCTGGCGGTGGTCCCTATCTAGTACGCGAAGCGGACGGCACCACCTCGCTACAGATCCTAGAGAGCGTACAGGTGGACAAGAACAACCCCGAGGCACTTGAGATGATGCGCGAGGGAACCCACTTCAACCCGGTCGACCTCTGCTGCTACATACGAGACTACGAGGGCAACCCCTTTGACCTGCACAAGTATGTCAATCCGCAGACCGCATTCATCAGTGAGAAGAGCGTCGAGGGGCGTCCGCTCAAAGCGCTGGAGCATCCAGGACTTTGGAATGGAGCTATGCACGACTGGAATACGATCTTCGTCGAGGTTCCGAGCGACACCTTTACACCTGTCAAGACAGTCCTAGACCTGCTCCGCCCAGAGCATCAACCGCTCGCAGATTAGACCCATAACTATAGATTCAAAGAACAAACAATCATATATATGCCAACAAACAGTCCTATCAATCAGCGTATCGAGGCGCTCCGCCAAGCGATGCGCACGCATCATATAGATGCTTACATCATACCTAGTGGCGATGCTCATCTGAGCGAGTACACCCCCGAGCGGTGGAAGTCGCGCACCTGGATCAGCGGCTTCACCGGCTCTGCAGGTACAGCGCTCGTGACGCTAGACAAGTCCTTCATGTGGACCGACTCACGCTACTATCTGCAGGCGACCAACGAGCTACAAGGTAGCGAGATGACGCTACAGCGTGGCGACGATCCCGACACGCCTACGATCGAGCAATATCTCTCTGCTCACCTGAGCGAGGGTGCCGTCGTTGGTGTCGATGGTGCCTGCTACTCTATGGCCGAGTACGCACCGCTTGCTCAGTCACTATCGAACCACGGCATCAAGCTGGTCTCCCAGTATGACCTCATCGAGGAGGTGTGGAGCGACAGACCAGGCGTGCCGACCAATACGTTTTACCTACAGGATGTCAAGTTCTCAGGTGAGCGTACCCGTGATCGTCTGCAACGTATCCGTGAGGCTTACCAAAGCTATGGCGCTGAGGCGGTCGCTATCACGATGGTCGATGAGCTCTGCTGGAGCTTTAACATCAGGGGCAACGACGTCTCTTACAATCCTGTCGGCATCGCCTTCGGCTTTATCGACAATGAGCAGGCTTATCTCTTTGCATTGCCCGAGAAGACGGTCCCCGAGCTACGCCAGATACTCAATGGCGAGGGCGTAGAGGTTCGAGACTACGACACCTTCTACGACTTCCTCAGCAAACTACCACAGGACCTCAAGGTGATGGTCGATCCAAAGCGCACTTCACAGCGTGTCCGTGAGGAGCTGGGCGATCGTCCCGTCATCACAGGCGACTCAGTCATATCGCATCTCAAGTCGATCAAGAACGAGACTGAGATCGCAGGCATCCACCGTGCTATGCACCGTGACGGTGTCGCCCTGACTCGCTTCTTCATCTGGCTCGAGCAGGCATTGAAAAAGGGCGAGCATGTCGACGAGTACTCAGCAGGCGAGACGCTCCAGCAGTTCCGTGCGAAGCAAGAATTTTACGTCAGTGACAGTTTTGGCGTCATCTGCGGCTACAAGGCTCATGGAGCTATCGTGCACTACTCCGCCACACCTGAGAGTGCCTACAAGCTAGAGCCCGAAGGCATGCTTCTACTAGACAGCGGTGGACAGTACATCGATGGTACGACAGACATCACCCGCACGATCGCTCTCGGCCCTGTCACCGACCAGCAGCGCACAGACTTCACGCTAGTCCTCAAGGGACATATAGCGATCGCTACGGCACGCTTCCCCAAGGGTACCCGCGGCAACCAGCTAGACATACTAGCCCGCAAAGCTCTCTGGGATAGAGGTCTCTCCTATGGGCACGGTACGGGACATGGTGTCGGTGTCTTTATGAATGTACACGAGGGTCCGCAAAACATCCGCACGGACAATAACCCGACCCCGATGCATCTGCACACCTTCACCAGCAATGAGCCTGGTCTCTATCGTGCGGACCAGTATGGTATACGCATCGAGAACTTGATCCTGACGGTCGAGAAGGAGCAGACCGAGTTCGGCACCTTCTACGGTTTTGAGACCATGACACTCTGCTTCCTAGACAATGCGCTCGTAGACAAGTCACTCCTGACAGACAAGGAGATAGCTTGGTACAACGACTATCAGGAGCATGTCTACCAGGAGCTCTCTCCCCTACTCACCCCTGAGGAGGCTGAGTGGCTACGCAACAAGACCCTACCTCTCTAATCTGTATGGCATACGAATATCCAGCAGGAAGCCTTATCCCCGTGCGGGGCTTTACGCCTCAGCTCGGGGAGGGCACCTTCGTTGCTGAGGGTGCACGCATCATCGGTGATGTGGTGATGGGCAAAGGATGCAGCGTATGGTTCAACGCTGTCGTACGTGGTGATGTCAATAGCATCCACATTGGCGACCATGTCAATATACAGGACGGCTGCACGCTCCACACGCTCCATGGACGCTCCGTATGTGAGGTGGGCGACTATGCTTCACTGGGTCACAACGTGATCCTGCACGGTGCCAAGGTGGGTGCCTATGCGCTCATCGGCATGGGTGCCGTCGTCATGGACAACGCGGTGGTCGGTGAGGGTGCTATCGTAGCCGCTGGGGCGGTCGTCCTAGCCAATACGATCATCCCGCCCTACACGATGTACGCTGGCACGCCCGCTAAGTATATCAAGGATGTGCCTCCCGAGCAGAGCCAGTCGCTCAATAAGCGCACGGCACACGACTACGGCATGTATGCCGACTGGTTTATGAATCCTGAGAAATACTCTGAGGGTTCGCACGAATAGAATTTATCTTTCAACATATACCCCTTTATGAAGTTTTTTATCGATACAGCCAACCTCGATGATATCCGCACAGCCGAAGCGCTCGGTGTCCTCGATGGCGTCACAACCAACCCCTCACTGATGGCTAAGGAAGGCATCGCTGGCGATGCTGCCTGCCGTGAGCACTACCTCAAGATCTGCAATATCGTAGATGGCGACGTCAGTGCCGAGGTACTCAGCACCACCTACGAGAAGATGCTTCCTGAGGCTCGCGAGCTAGCTGCCCTACACAAGAACATCGTGGTCAAGGTGCCCTGCACCGAAGACGGTATCAAGACCATCTGCCAGCTTACCAAGGAGGGCATACGGACCAATTGTACGCTCATCTTCAACCTCGGTCAGGCTGTCCTAGCCGCTAAGGCTGGAGCTACCTATGTCTCTCCCTTTGTGGGTCGTCTTGACGACATCAGCTCAGATGGTGTCTCGCTCATCGCCGACATCGTAGAGACCTTTGAGACCTACGGCTTTAATACGCAGGTACTCGCAGCTAGCATCCGTCACACGCAGCATATCATCGACTGTATGCGCGTCGGTGCTGACGTAGCCACCTGCCCGCTCAAGGCTATCCTCGGACTGCTCAAGCACCCGCTCACCGATAGCGGTCTCGCCGCCTTCATCGCCGACCAAGAGCGCGTCGCCAAGCAAGGCAAGTAGCTGATCACAGCTACGCACAAAGTAAGCGAGCCACCTTCTCTAGTAGAGAGGGTGGCTCGCTTGTTTAGAGGTTAGAGACTAGAAAGTTAGGGGGGACTCCACCAGTGGCACTAGTCTCTAGCCAATAGCTCAAAACCAAACTCCCGAGAGATTGTGACATCGCACAGTCTCTCGGGAGTAGAGTATTTGGGGATTGTCTTTACTTGATCAGCTTTTGGGTCGTTGTACCCTCGGCAGTCGTGACGACAGCTACATAAGCGCCCTCTGGGAGGCGAGAGACATCTAGCAGACCAGCTAGCTCTGCTCCGCTAAACTCAGCAACAGGTACGCCCTGTAGGTTAAAGAGCTGTACACGTAGCGTCTCGTCTGGATTAGAGAGCTGTAGGGTCTCTGCAAAGTGAACTGGGTAAAGCTCAGGAGCGACCTGCGTGATCTGCTCGACAGGGCGCAGCTCGTTCGGATAGTCGTAGATCACCTCTACACGGTACTTGCTGTCGCTCTTACCCTGAGCATCAGTCCATGTATAGGTATTAGCATCGGTCTCATGAACCTTGACACCATCTCTGTAGATGATATAGCTCTTAACCTCTGGGAAGGCTACGGGTAGCGGACCTCTTGTAAAGGCTCTACTGGTAGTTCCGTCCTGCTTGTTTGGATTGTTGGAGACCACAAGCTCAAGAGCCTGATAGCCCATACGCTTTTCACTATAGTGCCCATACCTCAAGAACTCCATAGAGGGATCCCCAGAGATCTCAAAGCCTAAGAGACATCCATCCTGTCCTATATGTTCATCTTTAGAGGATGGATCCACATAAACCGCAGCACTCTTGTTTGAGTAAGGACAGGTAAAGCCTACCTCTAGGTTATAGGCGTCATTTATTTCGACAGGCTTATTGAGTCGGATCGACAACCACTCTTTCTTAGCAGCTGCACCCTGGGGTACAATCAAAGAAGTCATCTGCATCTGATTGTATCCATACGCACGCTGACGTATGAAAAAGCGTAGAGCCTTACTGTAGTCAGGGCTGCCAGACGAAGTTAGTGGCGTATCGGCAACGGGAATCACATTGATCTGATGGACATACAACTTTTGTCCTGCAAAAGGAGAGCGTCCTAGACGATAGATATCAAACATAAAGATGTTTTTGATCGTCAGGCCCTCAAATCCTCCAGTGAAGTTGTGAGGAGCTCTTAGGAGTCTTCCCTTGATATTATCACGATCAGAGATCTTTGATACGACCTGTGTATTGTAAGGCATAGACCACGTTACGTCCACACCGCCATTAGTTGCAGCTTTGACATCTGCGTTGAGGTGGCTTACGAGCTCGCCCGTATATACTGATCGGTGCGCAGCAGAGGTCGTCATCTCCTTTCCGTCTATCTCGTAGCAAGCCTCTACCTTATAGTTGATCTGTCCAGGCTCTGTCAGGGTTGCATCAATGGTGTCTTCATACTGCGTATCAGCAAGCGTCTTAATCAGCTTACCATTTCGATAGAGTTTATAGGAGACCTTATAGCCCTGTGGATGAGCGGGGACAGCATCCCATGAGAGCTTCACCTTGTTAGGATCATTAGCCACAACAGATCCATTAAGCGCCTTGACGACTCGTAGTGGCTGGTTGTTACCATTCCAGATGCCGTCTACTTGAGTCTTACCAGTCTTGTTAGGATCGAGCCAACGCTTCATGTTGAACTTATCGCCCTCGCTCTCATACTTATCAAAGTGCGCATAAAAGCGTCCATAGCTAGCATCCATGGGGCAGATACCCTGCTGACCTCCAGAGAGCGTACCGATCTGTCTTCCATCCTCATTAAAGAGTGGTGAGCCAGATGAGCCACCCTCAGTATTCCCCTTGACAAAGTGGAAGTTAAGGTGATCACCTTCGCCACCCTTCTGCTGCCCATTCCACTTACCAATTACGACTTTACCGTCGAAGATCGAGACCTTTAGCGCATCACCTGCTGGGTGATGAAGACCTGCACCCTTTTGCCAAGCTGTATTAGCAGCGTCCCAACCTGAGTAATAAACTCGATAGTCTGCGGGGATCGGCTTGTTAAGTTGCAAGAGTAGCCCATCAGAGTAACCAGCTATCGGTAGGAATGCCTTCATACGAGCTCCCACCATAGAGCGTAGCGTAGTTGTCGCATAGTCCCCACTAGAGCAGCGAGGCTTCTCATAGTGAAAGCCAAAGATCCAAGTGTCTAGATCGTAGTTAGGAATGTCAAACGTCTTCTTAGATCCTGCACAGTGAGCAGCAGAGATGATAAATGGAGTGAGGTCGCCCTCGACGTTATTGATCAAGTTACCCGAGCACATACCCACGACACCTGTAGTTTTAGCGATTAGCATGGCTACAGAGCTAGCTTTCTCATTTTGGTAGTTGTCACCTTCAGGGCAGTTAGCATTGATTTGACAGAAACTCTTCATGCCTGGGTCTGACATCTCCTCATTTGCTTGGAATTTCTCTAGAAAGTCCTGTCCATAAGCAGCTTGTAGTACAGGGCGGTAGAAGTAGCCTACACTACTGATCTGAATGGATGGCAGCTCGACACCTGCAGGAGCCTCATAGTCTAGGATCAGCTCACGACCCGCTAGTGGCTCTGTCGCAAAGCGTCCATGCTCACTATGCGTATCATATGTATAGGCGCCTAGGACCTGACGCCCTCCAGGAGTATAGATATAGAGTCGTCCACCCTGAGGGATATAAAAGTCGTCATAGTAGAGACCTATACCTACGGGTGTGCCTTCCAGTGCGATGGTCAAGCGATAGACCTGCGTATCACCCTGAGACTGTACCAGCACAGCCTCCTGAGCAAAGTCAACCTGATAGGGGACCAACTGACCTACAGCAAGAGGACGGCCGTCGCGTGGAGCCGACCACGCATCCCGCACCTCTAGGTCTGCGGGGTTGAAGGCTATAGATACAAAATGCTTCTCTTGCTCAGATGAGCGTAGAGAGGGCTCAGCATCGATAGCTAGAGGAGTTCCTCCAAACGACTGCTGGGCAGATCCCGAAAGAGCGGCCAGAGCCATGATAGCTCCAACCAGTAAGAGTCTATTGAAGGCATTCAGTTTTGATGTCATAAGTCTTATCTTGAGATTTAGATGATTTAGTAGTAGGGAGATTCGTTATCGTTATCGGGTGCAAGTTACAAAAAAGTCATCACTTGACAAAAGGGCCATGAAGCAAAGAATCTAGGCTGATGGATCAGATTCTAGCAATTCGAGCAGAATAGCCACGTGGAAAATTTCAAATCCTTCGGGAGCTATTTTTTATTCCCCACGGAGGAAAGAATCATTTCTTCCGAAGTATCATCTGATAGTTCCGAAGTTTCAGTTGATAGCTCCGAAGTATTATTTCTTTCTTACGTGGAGATTTTTCATTTCCTCCGGAGAGATTTGGAATTTGCCAGGTAAGTATTCGGCCATCTGATAAGAGTCTCGTCTCGAAGCCTAAGCGACCCTATAAAAAAAAGCAAGAGAGACGTGCATCTGCCCTAGTGGCATGCACGTCTCTCTACTATTTAGTTGATGGGAGGATCGATTTCGAACTCTCCCGCTACCTATCGACTCCTAAAGCTGTATGCTCTAGGAGCGATGGATAGACTCTTACTTCCAGTTCTCCTCAAGGTCTGGGTTTGCGAAACGATCCTGAAGTGGGAACTCCCAGTAGAACATAACATCTGAAGCGTCCTTCTTGAGGTCTAGGTAAGACTTCGTTACAGTTGTCGCAGACTCACCCTTGGTAAGAGCCTCCTGAAGAGGCTTATTGGTACGATCCATAGGATCACCCCAGCGCTTGAGGTCGTTCATACGGGTACCCATACCAACGAGCTCACGAGTGCGCTCATTCTTGATGGTCTCCATCATCTCCTGCTGGTTGCTAGCCTTGAGCTCACCCTCTAGACCACGGCTCTTGCGGAAAGTCTCAAGTGTGGTCTTTGCAGCAGCCCAGTCGCCACCCCAAGCTTGAGCCTCAGCCTTGATAAGCCAAGCCTCTGCTATGTCAAAGAGGTGTGTGGAGTGTGCATAAGAGAAGAGGTTGCGCTTGGGGTCTGTATCTAGACGTGGGTTACCTCTAAACTTAGAGACGAAGGTAATCGTCTCATCACCATCAATCTCGCCATAGAGTATAGGCCAACCATTCGTACCTGCATGTCCATCTGTATCCTCTAGCCAAACAGCTGCACGAAGGTCATTCTTAGAGTCAGCGGGATCTTGAGGATCCATAGAGTTTTTGTATAGATCTATGAGGTACTGATTGGGGAACCATGTAGGAGATGCGAACTCAAGCTGAACGGGAGCACCTGTATTTGGATTGATTTGATCGTAGATCCATAATCCATGCAGGATACCAGAAACGCGACCTACCTTAGTAGTAGTATAGGTCTTGATCATGATCTCAGGAGAGTCTTCAGTGATCCAGAGCTTCTTCAGTCCCTCTGGTGTAGCCTCCCCTAGAGGATAGTTGTCGATAAAGCGATCAACCTCCGTGACTGCATCCTGATAGCGGTGCATCTCTAGCAGAATACGAGAACGGACAGCGTAGCAGTAGTCTTTTACGAGATAGCATGGGATACCATCCTGCTCGAGATTGTCGGTGCTACTTAGGTAGTTACTCTTGTTAGGGATCACCTTAGCAGCCTCCTCGAGCTCGTTGAGACACCACTCGTAGACCTCCTTTTGGGTAGCTCTCTTCTTGCTGGTGTTCTGAAGTAGCGGATCATACTCCTTTATAAGGATGATGCCAGGCTCCTGGCCATCATTGTCGCTGTAACGCTTAGAGAAGCGGCACATCAGACGGTAGTGAGCCAGTGCACGGAGCGCACGCGCCTCTCCTACATAAGTGTCTAGACTCGCCTTCTCGCTATCACTGAGAGTTTCCATGAGTTCTTCATTTGCCTTCATCTCATTGACTCTCATGATGAAGTAGTTGGCGTCCTTGATAATCGTTGCAAAGGATCCAAAGTATCCAGCGATCATATCATTGCTGGAGAGGTTTGCCTTATTCCAAGAGTAAAATGGGAAGTATGTATTTCCATCACTAGCTGTGAGGTGAAATAGATCTGCCTGCATATCTCCTAGGAATAGGTTGCTTGGAGACTCAGCTCCAACCAAGGTCGAGTAGAGACTCTCCCGGAGCCACTTAGCCTCCTGGAAGTTCTCTAGGGGCTTCTGCTCCTTAACGCCCTCGGGTACAAAGCCGACCTGACAAGCGGAGAATGCCACTAACGATAGGATTAGCAACCCTATAGTCTTGATATATCTTTTCATAATTTCTGTGCTATAAGTATAGAGGGTTCGACACTATTAGAAAGTAATCTGTAGACCACCAACATACTGACGTGTGTTAGGATATTGGTTCATACTCATGTTGCCAACGGCCTCTGGATCATACCCAGAGAATTGAGTAAAGGTCAGCAGGTTACGACCCGTTACATAGACGCGTGCGCCAGAGATTACGCCAATCTTCTCAAACCATGCGCTAGGCAGGGTGTATGAGAGGCGTAGGTTCTTCAGACGTAGGAATGAAGCGTTCTCCAGCAGACGGCTATCGAACTGCATCTCCTCACCGAACTTAGGTATATCGGTATCCCTATTATCTTCAGTCCAAGCATTCAGCAACTTGCGGCTCTTGTTCATCGCTAAGAAGCCTATATTCTTGGTCATATTCTCTGTGAAGTAACGGTCGTTGTTGATAACGTACTTACCAACGTTGAATGACCAGTCTACATCAAGAGCTAGACCCTTCCAGCTAGCGCCAAAGGATACACCTCCTGTAAATGGGGCATAAAGATTCTTACCACTAGCGCGGAGTAGAGCAGCCTCATCATAGTACTCAGTAACCTCAGAGGTTAGATTACCATCAGCATCGGGTACATACCACTGCTGCTTACCAGTCTCAGGATTGACACCTGCATACTCTGCGATGAGGAACTGAGTAGGCTGACCAACCTTGTAGATCAAAGCCTTTGAAGGCATCTTATACTCTGGGAGATCGTAGAAGAGCTTGGTAACGCGGTTCACATTGTAGTTGAGCGTTGTAGCTGCATATACGTTCCAGTCACGAGTGCGTACGATGTCGTAGCTGAGCGTGAGGTCAGCTCCCGTATTGGTTAGTGAGCCGACATTCTCATAGCGGCCAGAGAAACCAGTAGCATAGGGCTTCGGAACGAACATCAACATATCATCTGTGATACGGTGATAGATGTTGAGGACAGAGTGCAGACGGTTGTCAAAAGCGTCAAAGTCGACACCGACGTTAAGGTTAGACTGTGTCTCCCATCCGAGGTCAGGATTACCAATTGTTGAGGTATAGAGACCTAGACCCTCTGAGTACTGGAGCTGTCCGTAGCGAGCCATGTAGGCGAGAGCAGGGATAGAGGAGTTACCCGTAGTACCCCAGCTGGCACGTAGACGTAGTGTGTTGATCCACTTGACGTGGTCTAGATGTGCACGATAGATATCATAGGTAGCACCTACTGAGTAGAAAAGTCCCTGACGATTCTTAGCACCAAAGCGAGAAGAAGCATCACTACGCAGTGATAGATCTACGTGTAGGTAGTTATCGAATGAGTAGTTGACACGTCCGAAGAATGATAGGTAAGAGTACCCACCCTTAGACTGAGAGGGAGCAACAAGGTCACTAGCATTAGAGCTACCCTGAGAGAGCAGTCCTAGCTCTGCATCCTCGATACCAGTAGCAATGGCAGAGATACCATCGTAGCGATACTGTACCCACTCCTGTCCTAGGAGGACGGTCATCTTATGCTTGTCAGCAAAAGAGAAGCGATACTCACCTGTATTGGTCCAAGTGAAGTTGTTGTCTAGCGAGCGGCCCTCTAGACGGCTACCACGCTTGTCAACTAGTACCCAGTAACGTCCAGGCTTGTAGAACACAGTCTCTGTACCATAAGTTAGGTCGAGACCTGCCTGAGTCTTGAGGATAAGTCCCTTGATAGGTGTAAACTCAGCGTAAGAAGCTACACTAGCCTGATAGGTATTGTAGTTATGTGGCTGATACTTCTCGGTAAAGTCTGGGAAGACCTCCATACCAAATATAGACACATAGTACTTTCTCAAATTACCGTCAGCATCGTATGGAGACATATAGCGAGGCTTGATAGCTGCACCAAAGGTACCAGCATCTGTGTAAGCACCACCCTCAAATCCAGCTGACACCTGGTCGGTGTATGCGCCAAAAACATTAGCACCCACCTTGAGCCAGTCCTTAACACGAGAGTCTACACTGACACGTCCGTTGTAACGCTTGAAGCCGTTGCGACCACGCGTGATACCCTCCTGAGAGAGTGTACCCATAGAGATATAATACTGCGTACGATTGCTACCACCACTCATAGAGAGGTCAGCCTGATACGTAGGAGCCTTCTTGCCCATGAAGAACCGGAGCCAGTCGAAGTTATAGTCAGCTGGATCGTAGAACTCTACATCTGCGGGAGGATTAAAGCCCCAAGCCTTACGCTCGATCTTGTAATGAGCCTTCTTTGTGAGCTCATTGAGTAGATCTGCCTTTGTGTACGTACGAGATCCGAAGTTATAAGGCTTCAGGTACTCATATTTAGCTTGATGCTCTAGCAGCTCATCACCCGTCATGAGGTCACCGTAAGGCTTAAAGTTGGCAAACTCAGAGATACCATACTGTGCATTGAATGTGATATGTCCGAGACCCTCCTCAGAGCGCTTACCCTTTTTGGTCGTGATGACAACGACACCATTAGCCGCACGAGCACCATAGATAGAGGTTGAGGAAGCATCCATGAGGACGTTCATGCTCTCGATATCGTTGGAGTTCATCGCCATGACAGTGTTGAGGTCTGTCTGCATACCATCTACGATGTAGAGTGGCTGGTTACCAGCAGTCAGAGATCCTGTACCGTGAATCTTTACATCAGCTACAGCGTTAGGGTCTCCGGAAGTGGTCATAACACTCATACCAGCGACCTTACCCTGTAGAGCGTCCATCACGTTAGCTACAGGCTTCTCGGCAATCTGCTCACCAGATACACGAGCCATGGAGCCTGAGATCGTGCTGAGCTTCTGTCCTGAACCGTAACCTACTACGACGACCTGATCAAGGGTTTGATCATCTGTCGTCATGACGACGTTCATCACCTTCGTGATGGGTACGGTAATCGTCTTAAGACCTACATAGGAGAAGGTCAGCTTCTTAGCAGAGGCAGGTACACTGAGGGTAAACTTACCATCTACGTCTGTCGTGGTACCGATAGAGGTGTTGCCCTCCACGACCACGTTCGCAAACATCACCGGCTCTTTGTCCTCTCCCGAGGTAACAGTACCTGTGATGGTCCTATTCTGCGCTACAGCCCATCCTATGCTGGCCGTTAGCATCAGAAAGAATAGAGCCAATCTTTTCATAAAACTCTTCTTTAGCGTTAGTTATACATTGATAGTTTGAATAGTCATAGCCACACGCCACGTCACACTAGCAACTGCGCCGTGCGTCTCCGACATAACCTAAAAGCAACCGATAGAGCCACCTCTCACATGATAGCGTACGCAAGCACCACCCTACATACGCCCTTCTGTATTGCGGAAGGGGGTCTACCTTAACCTTTCGGAAACAAAGGTAGTACAAAAATGCGTGGAAACCAAATCTCACCCCTCTTCTTAGAGATGCTAGTCCCCCTAAAAGATGCTAGCGCCTCTGGTGCTCCTAGGAGCTAGTCCGACTTTCTAACCTCTAATTTTCTAATCTCTAACCTCTGACTTCTAATCTCTAATTTGATTACCTTTGCAGTAGCTCTGCGAGTAACGCATTTGAATCGCCTTTGCTGGAACTGTACAGAGCTCTCTGTCAAACGTTTATAACACTATCGCCTTTTCACTCCTTGTCCACTAAGCTCTATCATACGGCTGTCCTCTGTGAGGATTCTCTCGACTTATTGGTTACGACACCCTCTGGTCTCTATGTAGATGTCACGATGGGTGGCGGGGGGCACTCCCGTGCTCTCCTCGAGCGACTTGCTCCCGAGGGGCGCTGCATCGGTCTCGATCAAGATCCCGACGCGGTGGTCAATGCTCCTACGGATAGTCGCTATCACTTTGTAGCGACGAACTTTCGCTACCTAGGACAGTGGCTCGACTACTGGGGGCTCGCAGGACAGGTGGATGGAATTTTAGCGGACCTAGGGGTTTCGTCACATCACTTCGATAGTGAGGAGCGAGGTTTTAGCTTTCGCTATGAGGAGGCAATGCCCGATATGCGTATGAATAGCCGGTCTGGGGTCACGGCTCGTGACATACTACTCAGTTACAGCGAGGAGCAGCTGGCCGATATACTATATTACTATGGTGAGCTACATGATGCTCGTCGCATCGCAACTCTGCTGGTGTCGCATCGTGCTGTGGGGTACCCGACGATCGCTGTTCTCATGGAGGTGCTGACGCCAGTCCTACCTAAGGGAGGACCTCAGCTGCGCAATAAGCTGAGCCGTATCTTCCAAGCACTACGTATTGAGGTGAATGATGAGCTGGGTGCTCTGCGTCAACTGCTGAGCGACTCGGTGCGTCTCCTCAAACCTGGGGGACGCATAGCGATCATTTCTTACCACTCGCTGGAGGATCGCATGGTCAAGGATTTCTTCCGTCTAGGGAGCTTTGAGCAGCCTAATGAGGCTCTAGCAGGTATGCCTCTATCAACGCCTGCACCTCTACGTGTGATCACAAAAAAAGCTATCACACCCTCTGCGGATGAGATAGCGGACAATAATCGTGCTCGTAGCGCTAAGCTACGTGTTGCTGAGCGTCGTGAGGATATTTGAGTGAGACGAGAAGATGGTTAAGATAGACGAGACATACTTTGACGATAACCTAGAGGAGGATCTTCAGGGGCCGGCACCAGTGGCTACTGATGAGTCTGCGACTGACCCTCAGCCTAGGCTTTTGCTAGGAGATCTCCTAGACGAAGAGACCGAAGCAGAGCCATCTAGACAAGATGAGACCGATACTCCAAGCGATGCTGTAAGCTATGCAGCAGACCAAACGGATTCTGTGACGGAAAGCGATCCGACCGGCTTAGAATCCATGACTACACCTCTAGAGGAGCCTGACACTCTAGGAGAGCAAGAGGTTGATATGAATGATGAATTCTCCGCAGAGTCTGATCAGTCTACCAGTAAGCGCTCTTCACGAGGCCTTTGGTATTGGCTAGGCGGTGATATGCTGGAGCAACCCGCCTTCAGGAAGTATATACCCGCCTTTATCGCGATCCTCCTGATGGGTCTGATACATGTCACAAGCAACTATCAGATCATCTCCAAACGTCGCCAGATAGATAAGCTGGAGACGCAGGTCAGAGACTTGACTTACAAGCACATGGAGAGCGTCAGCGAGCTAACGCGTCGTAGCATCGGGGGCAACTTCGAGCAGCAGCTTCAAGCGATGGGGTCAGATCTTGAGGCACCCTCGCAGCAGTCGATCATCCTCTATCGTGATGCTAAGAAATAATCTCTCTTCCCTCTCTAACGAACACGCTCTATGTCGAAGCATAGCCCTATCATAGCTCGCTACCGCGCTTTAGGTTTTCTGACCATCTTGATGACTCTATGGATCTTTATCAAGGTGATCGGCATCATCTTCGTCGAGGGACCTACGTGGCGCAAGATGGCGCAAAACTTTCACCGACCTGACACGGTGACGATCTCACCGCTACGAGGCAATATCATTTCGTCGGACGGACACATTGTAGCTATTAGTAAGCCAGCATACAAGCTGTACCTAGACTTTGGCGCCGAGTCTATTCAGCAGATGGAGCCAGACTCGCTCTACAAGCAGCTAGACTCGCTAGCCTACCAGATGAGTCTCTGGGGAAAGGGTGAGCAAGCCACCTATCAGGCACTGCGTAAGCGACTACGGGAGGGCTATCGCAAGGCGCAGCATAAGCAGTCTGGCTATCGCTACGTATCTATATACCCGTACGAGGTGAGCCATGTGGAGTATCAGCGGCTCAAGCAGACCTATCCACTGATGATGACGGTAGAGCGCAAGGGTCGTATGGTGCGTCGCCGTGGTCCGCTCAGAAATGGGCTGACGCACGAGGAGCGTGCACTACGCGACAGACCTTATGGTGAGCTAGCGAGACGTACGATAGGTAGTGTCTACAAGGAAGTCAAAGGGGATCTCACGCAGGGGGAGTATGGTCTAGAGCAAAGCTTTGACACCCTACTGCGTGGTGAGCCTGGGCTGGCTGTGAGGCAATACTTAGCAGGATCGACACGACAAAACACCCTACAACCTCCTCGGGCTGGCTACAATGTGTACACAACACTAGATATGAATCTGCAGCAGATCGTGCATCGTGCGCTCTATGAGCAGATGACACAGTTTGAGGCGGACTACGGAGGGGCTATCCTGATGGAGGTGGAGACGGGTCGCATCGTCGCTCTAGCCAATCTTACGAAGGGCTCTCAGTCTTACTACGAGGGTGCTAACTATGCCCTCAGTGCGCTCAATGAGCCTGGTTCTACAATGAAGACGCCCTTCATGATGGCTGCACTAGATGATGGGGTTTGTACGCCTAACGACACGATCGACACGGGCAATGGAGTCTTTAAGTATGGTGGCTACAACATCCGTGATCACAATGCCAATCGTGGTGGCTATGGACGTATATCGGTTGCTCAGGGACTATGGTACTCCAGTAATATCGTCCTAGCTAAGATTGCGATCAAGGGGTATGTGGATCATCCCGATGGAATCTATCAGCATTTGAGCAATTATGGCATGCTGGAGCGACTGGACGTAGGTCTCGATGGAGTCGCTACCCCAACAATCATACGACCTGAAGACAAGAGTTATGGTAACTCAACAATCCCAGGCATCAGCCGTGGGTATGGAATCTCGGTGCCTGCGATCAATACGCTCAACTTCTACAACGCAGTTGCCAACGGAGGACGTGTCTTGCGCCCCTATCTAGTGGATCGTATAGAGGATGCTGAGGGCAAGGTGATTCAAGAATTTCAACCACAAGTGCTGCACGAGAACATCTGCAAGCCCGCTACGCTCGACTCGATCCGCTCCATGCTAGACAATGTGGTTCTCAAGGGTACCGCTGCTGGCCCAGTACGCTCTGAGCTGATTTCTATCAGTGGCAAGACAGGTACGGCTCTGATGAGCAACCATGGTAGCGGTGGTTATCGTACTGGCAGTTTGACCTATATGACTTCGTTTTGCGGATACTTCCCTTCAGATCATCCTAAGTACAGTTGCTTCATCTTTGTGGTCAATCCTCACGGCGTAGGTCGTGCCTCAGGAGGTATCGTGGCTGGTCGTGGCGTGAAGCGTATCGCTGAGGAGATCTACACACTCTCTAATCCTATCCTTCTAGACACGATCACACCTCATCCTGCTAGTGAGCGGCTGAAGCACTTGGATCTAGCCGGCGGTGAGAAGAGACGTGTCGAAAGCTTTGTCAAGGCTTACAAGATCCCCGAGGTTAAATCTGAAAGCTCCAGCAAGACAGCCTCCGACCAATTGGTCGTACCTCAGTATGAACATGATGGGGTGGAACTACATCCCCTAGCTCGTTACTCTAAGGGTGTGATGCCACGGCTCGTGGGACTAGCCCCCAGCGAAGCGATCTATCAGATTAGCCTGCAGGGGCTGGAGGTGCAACTGGTCGGCTATGGACGAGTCATAGCGCAGAGCATCCCCATTGGTACGCCTATCCATCCAGGGCAAAAGGTTGTCCTCCATCTAGGCAACAATCATAGACAGTAAAGTGGAATCCCCTTTTAGATAGATATGAATCTCAAACCACTCAATAATTATATAGCAGCACTCACCGAGGAGCATCTACTGAGCCAAGCACACACAGTCGACGTCTCTACAGAGCAGTGTCAAGTGACCTCTATCGAGCAGGACTCACGTCGTGCCTCTGAGGGGTGTATCTTCGTAGCACTCCGTGGCGTGCATGTGGACGGTGCCGACTACATCCCGAAGGCACTTGCAGCAGGCTGCCGCATCATCGTCACAGAGCATACACGACCTGAGAGCGTCTCAGACGAGGTCGTATGGCTCACGGTGACTGACACAGCGAAAGCTGTAGCTGTCTTAGCTTCCGTCTACTATGATCGTCCAGAGCGACAGCTCACGATCGTTGGAGTCACGGGGACTAATGGCAAGACGACCACCGCTACGCTATGCTATCAGCTGTGGAGCTGGCTAGGTATGCGAGCTGCGCTCTTTAGCACGGTCTGCATACGCATCGGCGACAAGGAGTATCCCGCCACCCATACGACGCCCGATGCTCTCGAGCTGCATCGTGTGATGCGCGATATGGTCGATGCGGGGTGTCGCTATCTTTTTATGGAGGTTTCTTCGCATGCTTTGGTACAGCAACGAGTCTACGGGTTGCCCTTTGCACTCGCTCTCTTTACCAACTTGACGCGTGATCACCTGGACTACCACGGCACGATGCAGGCGTACATTGCAGCAAAGAAATCGCTCTTTGACAATCTCTCTCCAAGTGCCTACGCGCTGGTCAATGCAGATGACCGCAACGGGAGTGTGATGGTGCAAAACTGCGCTGCACACCTGCACACCTATGCAATGCGTAGCCATGCGGACTATATGGCTCAGCTCTTAGGTCAGTACGTAGACGGCTCTACCCTACTGCTGGACAATGAAGAGGTGGAGATCAAGCTCGTCGGGAGCTACAACGCTTACAACGTGACGGCCGTCTACGGTGTGGCACGCCTTCTCCTGCCTGATCTGGACAAGAGCTTGATACTGCGTGGCATCTCTAGTCTGGAGCATGTGAATGGTCGCTTTGACCTGCTCGCCTCTCCGAGAGGCTACCATGTGGTTGTGGACTATGCGCACACCCCTGACGCTCTGGAGAATCTCCTCAAGACGGTCTCCGAGCTCAACGCTTCACAAGTCTACGTCGTGGTTGGCGCCGGCGGTGATCGGGACATGGGCAAGCGTCCTGAGATGGGGCGTATTGCCTACAACATGTGCGACCACCTTTACCTTACCTCTGACAACCCACGCTCCGAGGATCCGCAAACGATCATTGATCAAATGCTCCAGGGGATTCCTCAGTCGGAGCGTGACAAGGTTTATACCAATGTCTCTCGCCGCCAAGCGATCACAGATGCTTGCGCAGCTGCACAGCGTGGTGACCTAGTAGTCATCGCAGGCAAGGGACATGAGACTTATCAAGAGATCGAAGGTGTCAAGCACCACTTTGACGACAAAGAGGTGGCGCAGGAGATCTTCGCCAGAGAGGATCATGCGTAGATAGAGAACCTTCGTCGTTACCTTTTACTTAGAGACCCTATAAATCTTATCAACTTACCCTTCACACTATGCTTCATTACCTCTACGATTGGCTACAAGCAAATGACGTCCCTGGCTGGCGACTAGCACAGTATGTCACCTTTCGAGCTGGTATCAGCTTTATCCTAGCGCTGATCATCAGTACGATCATCGGTCGACGCATCATCCACTGGCTACATCGCATGCAGATAGGCGAAGTGGTTCGTACGCTAGGACTGGAGGGAGAGGCTATGAAAACAGGCACCCCGACGATGGGTGGAATCATCATCATTATAGCGATCATTGTCCCGACGCTTCTCTTCGCTCGCCTGGACAATGTTTATGTACAACTGATGCTCTTCACGACCCTTACGATGGGTGCTTTGGGCTTTATCGATGACTACATCAAGGTCTTTAAGAAAAACAAGGCGGGACTCCACGGGCGCTACAAAATCATCGGACAAGTACTCCTAGGCGTTGTCGTGGCACTCACCTTCTACTTGAGTCCAGACATTATCATTCGAGAGAACCAAGAGGTGACCCACAATGGGCGCATCGAGCAGGTGACCTTCTCCAGTCAAGAGGCAAAGAATACGCAGACGACCATTCCCTTTGTCAAGAACAACAACTTCGACTACCTCTCGCTTATCCCTGCCTCCACGCCAAATCGTGAGTTGGTCGGCTGGATCGTCTTCTCGATCATTATCATTTTGATCGTGACCTTTATCTCCAACTGCGTCAACCTGACGGATGGACTAGACGGACTAGCCGCGGGGACGGCCGCCCCCGCGGGTGTGGCTCTAGCGGTACTCGCCTATGTCTCCTCACACATAGCGCTTGCTAGCTACTTCAGCATCATGTTCATCCCAGGCGCTGAGGAGCTGGTAATCTTTGGTGCAGCCTTCGTAGGAGCTACCTTTGGCTTCTTGTGGTACAACGCTTACCCTGCCCAGGTCTTCATGGGAGATACAGGAAGCCTCGCCATCGGCAGTGTCATCGCCGTGATGGCCATCCTCATTCGCAAGGAGCTACTTCTACCGATCCTATGCTTCCTCTTTATCATCGAGGGACTATCCTCACTGATACAGCAAGCATACTTTAAGATAACCAAGAGACGCACGGGGACGGGACGACGGGTCTTCAAGATGTCGCCCCTGCACCATCACTTTCAGAAAGCAGGCAATAGTGGTATCGACGCCCTGATCCAGCGACCTCTGGCACCTATCCGAGAGGCTAAGATCACCGTTCGCTTTTGGCTTATAGCTATCCTACTAGCTGTACTAACGGTCATCACGCTTAAGATGCGATAAACAATAGACTTACAACGATCTCACAGATATGCAACGCAACGAATATATCATCCTAGGAGCTGGAGAGAGTGGCGTCGGAGCTGCCATCCTCGCTCAGCAGCAAGGGCTCCCTGTCTTTGTCTCTGACTCGGGACAGATCAAGCCTCAATACAAAGCAGAGCTAGAGCAGTACAGCATCCCCTATGAGGAGGGCGGACACACCATCTCACGTATCTTATCTGCCCGGGAGGTGGTTAAGAGTCCTGGCATCCCTGACAGCGCTCCCCTCATACAACAGCTCATGGAGCAGCAGACGCCTATCATCAGTGAGATCGAGTTCGCCTATCGCTATGCTGGCGACAGTGTGATGATCGCCATCACTGGGAGCAACGGTAAAACCACTACGACCAACTGGCTCTACCATACGCTCCTCAATGCGGGACTAGACGTCTCTATGGCGGGCAATGTGGGGACTAGTCTAGCTCGTCAGGTGGCACTCGCTCCGCACGCTTACTATGTGATCGAGCTGAGTAGCTTTCAGCTGGATCACATGTACCAGTTTAGAGCGCACATAGCGATCCTGCTCAATATCACGCCCGACCATCTAGACCGCTACGATCATAAGATGGAGCTATACGCACGGGCTAAGATGCGCATCACGCAAAACCAAGAGCCCACCGACTACTTCATCTCTTGGATCGAAGACGACTGGACACAGCAGCTACTCAAGGAGCCAGGCATGGGAGCGGGACGACGGATCTTCTTCTCTACCGAGGCCTCTTCAGATGATGCAGTCGTGGCTTCTAGTCACAACGGACAGATACGCTTTGCCCTTCAGGAGCCTGTCGTTGAGTTGCCTGAGAGTGCTTTAGCTCTTTCGGGCAAGCACAACGTGCAGAATGCCCTAGCCGTCGGTTGCGCAGCGCAAGCCTTAGGCGTCAAGCCCGAGGTCATACAAGCCTCTCTAGAGAACTTTACCAATGTGCCACACCGCCTAGAGTATATCGCCAGCATCGATGGCGTAGACTATATCAATGACTCTAAGGCGACCAATATCAATAGCACTTGGTATGCCCTCGAAAGCATGCGCAAGCCAACGATCCTCATACTAGGTGGCACCGACAAGGGCAATGACTACAACGATCTGATGGATCTAGTCAAGGAAAAGGTGGTCGGACTGATCTACCTGACGACCGACTCAGCCAAGCTCCACCGCAGCTTCGACAGTGTCATACCACGCCACGAAGAGGTCACCTCCATGCGTGATGCTATCGCTACAGCTCGCCAGATGGCCAAGGCGGGAGACACTGTATTGCTTTCGCCAGCCTGCGCTAGCTTTGACCTCTTTACCTGCTATGAAGATCGTGGCGACCAGTTCAGAGCAGAGGTGCTCGCCATTGCTCAGCAGCAACGTGATACCGACAAATCGCTCTAGCCTATCTGACTCTCTATGATACCGCAAGACGAACACTATACTAGCCAAGATACCACCCTTTCGGACATCTTCGATCTTTCTCCCCGTGAGGAGACGGCACCGACCGATAATGAAAGCGTAGAGCCGTCCGAGGAGAGCTCACAGGGAGTTGCCGAGGTTGAGCCGACACCACGCAAGCCACGCATTACAGGCGATCGCTCGTTGTGGTTTCTCTACTTTGCATTCTTGGCTACATCGCTGCTCTTTATCTATAGTGCTACCAGCACACTGGCTTACCGTGGGGAGAGCTTGTATGCGCCCTTTACGGGTCATCTCAAGCATATCATCATATCGGTGATTGCTGCGTGGGGGTGCTCACGGTTGAACCGCCCCACGATACGTTACGGAGGAATACTTTTTTTCATTGGATCTCTCATACTCGTTGTTTTAACCCTTTTCATAGGTACAGAGACCAATGAAGCGAAGCGTACGTTCCTAGGCATACAACCGTCTGAGTTCTATAAGGTAGGGGTCATCTTCCTCGCCTCTGCCATCCTCTCTATACGAGAGCTTAATAACAACCAGCGCTTCTACATCTTCTGCGGGCTCACCGCTATCGGGCTCATCTTCGTTGCCAAGGAGAGTCTCTCGATGGGTATCATCATCATCACATTTGTCCTCGGCATTGGGCTCGTCCAGACAGGCTTCTCTAAGAGTCTCCTCCTCGTTGGGGGCGTTGGAGCTGGTCTCATTGTACTACTCCTAGCTTGTCTCCTGTTACTGCCCGATAGCATCGTCATGAAAAACAGTAGTACGGCCCGCTGGAAGGGACGTATCGAAGACTTTACCTCCAAATCAGACTCCAGCAAGTTTGTCATCGACGAGGACAACTTTCAGGAGCAGCACGCACGCATCGCCATCGCACGAAGCAATGGTACCGGCGTCTTCCCTGGCAATAGCGTAGAGCGAGACATCCTCCCCGAGGCTTACTCCGACTTTATCTATGCAATCATCATCGAGGAGACTGGGTTCATCGGCATGATCTGGGTGCCGCTACTCTATATCCTTCTATTCTTCAAGCTCTCTCGCTGGGCGACACGATCGCAGCGCAACTGGCAGCGCATCATCCTCCTCGGCGTAGGTATCATGTACACTACGCAGGCTATCATACACATGTGTGTCGTCACGGGGATATCGCCCAATACGGGGCAGACGCTACCGCTCATCAGTCGTGGAGGCTCTTCGCTCCTCGCCACCTCCATAGCCATCGGGGTTTGCATAGCGATCACGCGACAGATCCGCGAGGATGAGTACCGCCAGCAACTAGAGAAAGAGAGCAAAGCCGAGGAGGCTGCTGCTGAAGCGGTTGCTGCGAATACTCCTACAGAAGAAGGAAGTCCCCTCACCTCCTCTGAGGAGGTAAATAGTATGGCGTAGTCTCTACGCCTGCGTTTGCCAGATGTGCCAAGCGTAGCGAGCCTGCACGAGGAGCATCTTCAGGCCATTGATCGTCGTCGCACCTTGCTCACGGCAAGACTTGAGGAAGCGTGTCTCCTCTGGATTGTAGATCAGATCCATACAGACATGCTGTGGCGTGATCGCCTCGTAGGGGATCTGCGGACGCTCCATAATAAGCGATCCCATGCCGACAGGGGTAGCATTGATGATGATCCACTTGTCTGCTATCAGCTTAGGTGTCAGCGCATCGTAGGACAAGATATGCGGAGCCTGAGGATCTCTACTGACCAGCGTACAGTCGCGACCGAGACGCTTGAGAGCTTGGGCTACCGCTTGGGCTGCGCCACCCGTACCAAGGACGAGGGCATGCTGTCGTTCAGGCGTGAGTAGCGGCTGCAGACTCTCCACAACACCCTGCACATCCGTATTGTAGCCCAAGAGGCGCATCCGTCCTCCCGTGCGATCTACGACAATCGTATTGACAGCGCCCACATACTTAGCCTCAGTGTCTATCTCATCGAGATAGTTGCACACCTCCACCTTGTAGGGGCTCGTCACATTAAGCCCCACGATGGCGGGGTTAGACTCCAGCCAAGGTCTCAGCGCCGAGAGATCCTCCAGTTCTTCTAATATGTAGTGCGCGTCAATCCCCTGCGATTCAAAAAGATCGTTGAAGTAGTCTGCCGAGAGCGAATGCCCCAAGGGCTTACCTATCAGTGCGTAAATACGTTGCATACTCTTATTCATTTATGTCTCTAGGCTTCTGCCGTATATAAGACGCAGATCCCTAGAGGCATTTCTTTATATTGTACCTCACTAAAGCCTGCCCTACGGATCAGTGCCGTCATCGCCTCTCTCTGTGGCATAGCTGTAATAGATGCTGGGAGATAGCTGTAAGCAGAGCGATCGTGAGCGCATAGCTGTCCGATCCATGGGATCAAGCGCTTGGCATAGATGTTATAGCCCTGTCGCAATAGCCCCTCACGAGGCTCGCTCAGTTCCAATATCGCGAGAGCACCCCCAGGTCTTAAGATGCGATGCATCTCTTGCAAGCCTTGTAGCGGGTCCGAAAAGTTTCTAATCCCTAGTGTGCAGGTCACCGCATCGACCGACTGCGAAGGCAGAGAGAGCTCCTGACAGTTCTCCGCCGATAGCGTTACAGGCACTGTATGTGCAGCTCGCCTAATACGCTCAGCAGCCACCGCCAGCATACCCTCCGAGAGATCCACACCGATGATCTCACGCACCGACGGCAAATATCGAGAGAGCATCAGGATCATATCCCCCGTACCACAGGCCAGGTCAGCCACCTGACGAGGCGCATAGTCTGCTAGATGCTCTATGACCTGCCAGCGCCAAGCTAGATCCATGCCGCCCGTCATAAGGCGATTCATCGAGTCATAGCGCCCAGCGATACGGTCAAACATCTGTCGCACGTAGCGAGACTTACCATCTAGAGATACAGACATAGTAATAGAGAGATTAGAACCAGCGACTAAGGAGGTTGTACACAGCCCCCTAGTCGCTGGTCCATATATGTAATCAGGTTGTTGTTACTTCTTGAGGAAAGCTAGCAGATTATTCTCAATACGCTTAGCCAGGTCTTGAGTCTGCTCCTTGACAAAAGTCTTGCCCGTGATATGCTCGTAGAGCTCTATGTAGCGATCACTCACAGAGGCTGCATACTCAGGTGTGATGGTAGGCATCTTCTGCCCAGCCTTACCCTGGAAGCCCTGCTCGATGAGCCACTGACGTACGAACTCCTTCGAGAGCTGTCGCTGAGGCTCACCCTTAGCCTGACGCTCCTCGTAACCATCGAGGTAGAAGTAGCGAGAGGAGTCAGGCGTGTGGATCTCGTCGATCAGGATCACCTTGCCATCCTTCTTACCAAACTCATACTTCGTATCTACGAGGATCAGTCCCCGCTCACGAGCAATGCGTGTCCCCTCCTCAAAGAGTGTCCGCGTGTACTGCTCTATAACCTTGTAGTCCTCCTCCGAGATCAGTCCAGAGGAGATGATCTCCTCACGGCTAATGTTCTCGTCGTGACCCTCGTCAGCCTTGGTCGTAGGAGTGATGATCGGGTGTGGGAGACGCTCATTCTCCTTCAGTCCCTCGGGTAGCTCTATACCACAGATCGTGCGCTCGCCAGCTTGGTATGCACGCCATGCGCTACCAGCTATGTAGCCACGTACGATCATCTCCACCTTAAAAGGCTCGCAGCGGTGTCCCACCGTAACCATCGGATCGGGAGTCGCTATCTTCCAGTTGGGTACGAGGTGTGCCGTAGCGTCGAGCTGCTCAGCAGCTATCTGGTTGAGCACCTGCCCCTTGTAGGGGATACCCTCAGGGAGTACCACGTCAAAGGCTGAGATCCTATCCGTAGCGACCATCGCTATCAGATCGCCCTCAAGGAAGTATACATCTCTCACCTTGCCATGAAAGACAGATTGGATACCTGGGAGAGATAGGTCGGTGTGTGTTAGTGCTTGATTCATTGTATTATGATCAATAATTGATTTGCTAAAAGGCGCTTGCCCTCTCCTCGGTCAGCCAAGAGAGAGCAAAGTATTTATGAGTCTTTACTTTGATCCTTATCTAAGTCTATATCCTGCTGTTGGCGAGTCTCTTGGCGAGTCTCTTGTGTAGGTCGTCCGCCCTGCAGTGCTTGATGCTCATTGCGGTCGTAAGCATCCACAACCAGCTGCACGATCGGGTGACGCACGATATCCTGCGCATCAAAGTAAACAAAAGGTATCTGCTCCACATCGCCTAGGATCCGCTCAGCAATGCGCAAGCCCGAGGTGACGCCCCGTGGCAGGTCTACCTGCGAGAGGTCGCCCGTGATGATCATCTTGCTATTGCGTCCGAGACGGGTGAGAAACATCTTCATCTGATGATGGGTCGTATTCTGCGCCTCGTCTAGGATGACGACCGCATCATTGAGCGTACGACCACGCATGTAGGCTAGCGGAGCGATCTGTATTACGTCGCTCTCCATATAGGTGCGCAGGCGCTGCGTCGGGATCATCTCCTCGAGCGCATCGTAGAGAGGCTGGAGATAAGGGTCGAGCTTGTCCTTCAGTTCACCTGGTAGGAAGCCCAGCTTCTCTCCCGCCTCAACAGCCGGACGCGAGAGTATGATACGTCGTACCTGCTTCTCCTTAAGAGCCTTGACCGCTAGTGCTATCGCTATGTAGGTCTTACCCGTACCCGCAGGTCCGATCGCAAAGAGCATATCGTGATCTGCTATGGCCTCCACCATCTCACGCTGGTGAGCGCCTCGATAACCTATACTACGTCCTCTAGCTCCATAGAGCAGATGGTTGGGCGCCACCTTGACCTCTGGGAGTTCCTCGCCCGTAGCCAGCTTGCGTATGGTTTGCTCCGTCAGGAGATTGTACCGCGTGATGTGCTGTACCAGCTTATCGAGGAGCGCTGTCAAGAGCTGTATATCGGTCGTGTCACCCAGTATCTTGATGATCCGATCATGAGCCACGATCCGTAGCTTAGGGTAGAGATTGCGCAGCAAGAGCAGGTACTCACGGTTAGGGCCATAGAGTACTGCTGGATCTATCTCCTCTAGGATATATAGTCTCTCTGTCACTAGGCTTCGATACTCCTTATTTAATATAGGATGCTATCTCGGAGGCGATGCGAGCCATCTCCTCATCGGTAGGCTTCGTAGCAAGCGGTCCGTGAGACACATCCCCCTCACTATTGATCGGGATTAGATGCACATGTGCATGCGGCACCTCCAGCCCCAGGACTAGCGTTGCCACCTTGCGGCAGTGCGTTGCCTCCTGTATAGCGCGTGCCACCCGCTTGGAGAAAGCCATCAGCCGAGCCAGCTCCTCGTCCGTCAGATCGTAATAGTAGTCGACCTCACGCTTTGGCACCACCAATGTATGTCCCAGCTGATAGGGATTGATATCTAGAAATGCGTAGTGCTCCTCATCCTCCGCAATGCGGTAGGAGGGGATCTCACCCGCTATGATGCGACTAAAGATTGTAGCCATAGAGCATTCTTTTTTTGGGGGAAAAGTATTCAAGCAGCATAGCCGCCTATCGAGTGATCTCTAGGATCTCAAAGACCAGCGTACCCGCAGGCACCTGTATCTCCGCTATGTCACCCACCTTCTTGCCGAGGAGACCCTTAGCGATGGGCGTATTGACCGAGATCTTGTTTTCCTTAAAGTTTGCCTCAGCATCAGAGACGATGTAGTAGCTCTTCTCCTCGCCCTTCTTCTTATTGAGCAGGCGCACATGGTTCAGTATCTGCACCTCATCGGTCTTAATCTGCGAAGGCTCCAGCACACGCGCATTAGCCAGCTGAGCCTTGAGCATAGCGATCTTGTCCTCGAGGTGAGCCTGCGCCTCCTTAGCGGCATCGTACTCAGCATTTTCCGAGAGATCTCCCTTGTCACGAGCCTCAGCAATCTGCTGTGTGACCTTAGGGCGCTCCTCAGCCTCCAGCTGCTTGATCGTATTGTTGAGGGCATCGTATCCCTCTTGGGTCATATAGTAATATCCCATAGATATAGATTAGGTGATAATGATGTCTAATTCAGTCTAGTGCATATCCCATGAGTCACACCACACAGACCAACTGTCGGCAGGCGAAGGCGCCTCATAGATACAAAACAAATGAGGACTTACTCCCACACAGCACCCTCTATCATCTAGAAGAGCCACATCAGAGAAGCCTCGTCACATATTGAGATGTGCTACGCTGTCTGCACACCTCCCTTACTGGGTGCAAAGGTACTAAAAAAACGTTTCATCCATCCCCCCCCCCGCAAAACTCAATCCAGCATCGTGCAGTCCACTGACAAGTTAGTCTGACATTTCCGGTCGCCCCGATTGATTCTGATTTCTCCGAGGAATTTTCCAAATAGTTCCCGAGGAAATTTCGATTTCCTCGGGAGGAAAGGAAAAATTCTTCGGAAGAATCAAATGAAACTTCGGAAGAATCAAATGATAAGTCCGAAGAATTCGCCATTTCTTCGGGAGGAAATCAAAAATATCTCCCGAGATATTTGAAAATTCATCAGGAGGGATTGAGATGAGCCTCTCATTTTATATTATAATGCGCCAGCCTTACCCGCAAGACTCAATTCCACCAATCTCACGAGTAGCGATTTGTACAGACGCACGGACGCATAACGATTTTGTAGGGACGCTCGGTCGAGCGTCCGTTGAGTCAAAGCGAGATGAGTCTTGACGTCAAGACGTTGACACTGTAACCTTTAACGGGAACGGACGCACGACCGTGCGTCCCTACAAAATCGTTATTCGTCTCATCGAGCTACCCAACTCGCAAAACCTACTCGTTAGACAGAGTGTGTGGCGCTTCAGTTTTTATCTACACTTGTAACTGTGTTGCACTTGACATTGGAATGTGCGGGGTGTGAGTACGATTAACAGAGTTTGCACCATTGAAACTATTTCACTACATTAGCGAAAACGTTTAACTACAAAACATTCAACTTATGTCTCCAACAGGTGAGTACTACGATCTTTGGACCTACTTCATTTGGTTGTAAACATCAACTTTGACATCATCCACATATCAAACAACAAAAACTATGAAACAGCTAGTACAATGCTTGATTACTATGGCAGCTCTTATAGTAGCCACTAGTTGCGTCAAGCCTAAAACGACAGATGACTGCAAGCAGTTTGTTGTCGAAATATTGCACCCTTGCGATTTGTCTGTTGGGGATTACAGTAAGGCGGTATATCCATACGACAAGACAACGCAAAAAGCTCCTCAACGGTTTAAATGTAGACTTGTTGATGGTAAAATTCAGAATGTAGACTATCTCGTCATTACTGGATTTATGTCACTAACGGAGCCCGTCATATCGGAGGAGCTTAAGGATGTCGGATATTATAGAGTTTGGCCTCTGTTCCATGGGAATAAGTATGAGAGTATATACGATATGGCCTCTAAGGAAGAGCGCTTCTCTAAGTACTATATTCCAGACAGACCGCTCTACTGGAATTTTGAAGAGATTACTATCGTGAGTGATAATGCAAGTTTCGGGTCAGAGTACCCAGTAGGAAGCGATCTCACTCCTATTGTAACCTTTGGATTTCCATCGCTACTCGAGTTTATCCAAAACGACTACAAGGGACCTTATACTAAAGAGCACTTGATTCGAGCTAATGATAAGGAGGCTTGGAATAATATGCCTCTATTCGAGTCTGGGCATCCCAAACTAATTATCGATCGTCCCCCAACGGAGGTGCAAGGAGAGGGTCTACCTAGTATAACCATACGTATCAAGTTTACAGATAGAGGTATTGAGCTCGTCAGAGCGCGACTATTAGCTAAAGACCCCAATAAGGAGCTTAGCGACTTCTACAAACCACAGCGAGACATGTCCATCACACTGTTACTAGACATTCAAAAGTAGACAAGCATACACCGCTGACATCTAGAGTCATCTGATAGAGAGCCATCCCTTCATACGGACAGGCTCTCTTTTTTTGTTTGGTCTTCCATCAATGCTTGGCGCAATCAGAACATTTGCGACGTTTTTTGCGTTTCCCACGAAGGTGAGAAACAACTCTTCGAAAGAGTCAAATGATAAGTCCGAAGAATTTTCTCTCGCCCACGTGGAGATTTGAGGTTTCCCACGTGACTATTCGACTTCGCCCCCCTTCTAACACTTCGTTCCTCAGGTGACATCGTACCACCTATTCGTTTTTTTGTACCTTTGCGCCAAATGAGTAGGAGGAAGCTTCGCTTGAGGCGAGCCTCCGCTAGACTCAGATGCGATCTCTCCCCAGCTGAGCGGTATAGCGATACGCTAGTCTGGGAGATGCAACTTACACTATTGGGGCTGATTGGCTTTGACAGCGTGTTGTAGTGATCCGTAAGCATGTGGTGCCTGCTGTGACGCACCTTAAAACCTTACTGCGAACCTTTCTAAATGGCGAAAACAACTTTGCTCTCGCTGCGTAGTCGAAGTATAGTACACTAACGCTTCATCCCAGGCATAGATGCCGGGACGAGACATCACCCAGGGGGCCGTTGCTCCGAGGCGCTCTGATACGGTGGTGCATGGATATCGGGGATCGGATGGCGTCGCCTCGTACGTCGTCTTAAACTTTAGAGGATAAGGCTTTAGCTCGGTCGCTGTGCTCGTGAGTTAAGGCCCGACAATCAAAGTACAGCTAAACATGTAGAAAGCGCTTTGCCACCATGTTTGGACCGGGGTTCAATTCCCCGCAGCTCCACAACCCCACAAACGGTTAAGTCCCTTCGACTGGGTATGCCCTAGTCGGAGGGACTTATCTTATATGGTCACTTACATGGAGGGCGGATCGAGCACTTGCTACCGCATAGTAGGTATCTATCACTAGCACTGCATACTAGATGAAGCATTATCTTTGTCTCCACAGAGTACCTAAGCCCATCAATAGACTCACACAAAAGACCATACAGCTATGAGTATTACCTACAGAGTGGCAGCCTCGATAGTGAGACTCCTAAACATTAAGAGGCTCTTTAGAATGTCAGAAGCAAAGATCCTCGCCTTTGCGACTAGGCAGTCTAATAAGTTCAGGCTTCGGCTAGATCAATTCAAGGACTATCACTGCTCCATAGAGGAGATCGATGGCTTTAAGTGTGTCAAGCTACAGGCGACTCCTAAGCCCGCTGCAAAAGCTGTCCTGCTACTTTATGGCGGAGGATATGTCACACCACCAGATGCGAGAGACTTCAAGATAGCCAAGAGGATTGTCGATCAGACGGGGAGCGACGTGTGGTTTTTCCTTTACCCCCTTATTGTGGAGCAAACACTCGAAGTGACCTTTGAGAAGACATATCAGCTCTATCGGCGTATGCTCGAGCAGTACGCTCCTGAGCAAATATCAATGTTAGGCTTCTCCTCAGGAGCTTGTCTCGCTATCGGAATAGGACAATATAATAATGAGCAGCGTCTGCAGCTACCTAGCCCCAGACAGATCATTGCGGTCTCTCCTGGGGGCATCCCCCTCTCGCTTTGTGAGGGACATGAAGATAAGGCAAACGAAGATGCAGACTTCATTGCCTCTCTGAAGGCACTCTCGGAGCAAGACATAATCATCGACTACCATTACTTTGGCACCGTAGCCTCGATAATGAACCGACGCAAGCGACTGCCTGACTATATGATCAATAGCTGCGTGGGTGACTTCTCACACTTTCCCAAGACCTACCTCTACTATGGGTCGCACGAGTGTCTCTACGCTTGCGCCCCCTACTACAAGCGCGCATTCGTGCAGTATGGTGTCCCCTATGAGATACATATCGGTGAGGGACTGTGCCACTGCTATCCGCTCTTTCGCTTCTTTCCAGAGGGGCGTAAGGCTCAGGACGAAATCATCAATCGCCTAAGATAAGCGTAGCGCACCTTCCTAACCGAATGGGAATCTTACGTGGAAGCTTTGCAAAATCCTCCTAGCAGGAAAGAAGATTCTGTCCAAAAGCACTTACGATCTCTTCCGTAAAGAATTGAAGTCGGGCTCTTCGAAACTAACAAAGAGCCCTATATGCCGCTATGAGCAATGGGAATCAGCGACAGGCGGCGCCACACTCTAATGCGAACAAACATGTGGAGTGGTGTGCCATTGGCGTAAAAATCGTTACCTTTGCATCAAGCTTTTCTGTGAGGAGATCACTACGCATGGTACGATGATCACGCCACAGACTTCCTGATTACTACCTCATGGCTACATCCAACGATAAACCAACTAAGAAACGCTCGACAAAAACTCGCAAGCGTACGAACGCATCTAGCAGAAAGGACTCAACCCCCTCTCGCTCGGTGGGGAGTCGTATGCGCTCGTGGGCGCAGGGGCTGCAAAACAATATCGCCAACAAGCGATATGGCGAGCTGATCTCGTTTATCTTGGGGCTCATCCTCCTAGCCTTCATCGTATACATCTTGGTGGCTTGTGGCTCCTACCTTATGGTGGGCGCTCGTGACCAAAGCGTCGTCACGGAGCTAACGCCTTGGGAGGCGCTGACACAGACGCTCCCTGAGGGGATCGACAGCTCCGTTGTGGAGATACAGAATATAACTCGTGTGCATGGAGCCTATCTAGCACACTGGCTGATGGATGGCTTCCTCGGCTTCGGCAGTTGGCTCTTGCTCCTCTTCGGCATCGTCTGTGCGCTGCGTATGATGCGCATCACCAAGCGAGGTAGCCTCATCAAGCTATGCGTCTATACTATCCTGCTAAGCCTATGGACGGCACTAGCGCTCTCAACACTGCAAGACATACTCGGTATGCCCACCTTCTTCCGCTGGGGAGGTGCTTACGGCGCGCGCTGGCTTGGTAAGCTACTACCAGCTATAGGTTGGCTAGGGGTAGCACTGATCCTGCTCGTCTCGATCATTATCCTCATTGTGGTGATACGCTATGAGTACCTCCAGTGGATGCGCCGAGCTATCGGCCTAGGCTGGGTCAAGCGTCCTAATCGTCGCCGCACGAGCGAGAGCTCGCTAGAGAGCATTGAGGATGAAGAGGAAGCCACAGGTGAAGAGCCTACAGAGACAAATGAAGAGGTCGACCCTGACGATGAAGATGGCGAGCCAAACATTGATGAAGATGAGGAGGCGCCACTTCCTGCACCGAGCGTCTTGGCGGCACAGTCAGCACGTCGAGAGTCCGTCTCTACGCCAGCTGAGGAAAGCTTGGAGGGCGGTGTCACAGTGACCGTAGCGCAGGGAGATGCCGATTCGCAAGCTGTCTCCGTCATACCTCAGAGTGACACCCGTCGTGGAGGATATCAGATGCCTTCGCCAGACCTATTGGCTGATGTCGATCAATCTTCGCAAACGGTCGATCGGACAGAGATTAAGGAGATCGAGCAGCTCATCATCGAGAAGCTCAGCGACCTTGGCATCGGACTAGAACCGGTCGAGGTGACCATCGGGCCGACTGTGACGCTCTATGAGTTTAAGTTAGACCCTAAGGTCAAGGTCAACCGTATCCGCAGTCTTGAGGACGACATAGCGATGAAGGTAGAGAGCATCGGCGGCATCCGTATCATTGCACCGATGCCTGGGCGTGGCACCATAGGTATCGAGGTGCCAAACCGCAACCCACGTACCGTCGGCATGAAGGCTCTGATCACTTCGCAGAAGTTTATCACGACGGATATGAAGCTTCCGATAGCCATTGGGCGCACCATCACGAACGATGTCTATCTCTTTGACCTCTCCAAGATGCCGCACCTACTGATCGCAGGAGCTACGGGTCAGGGTAAGAGTGTCGGCCTCAATGCGCTCATCACTTCCCTCCTATATAATAAGCGTCCCGAGGAGCTCAAGCTGATCCTCATCGACCCGAAGATGCTAGAGTTTAGCATCTACGAGAGCATCGGTCGTCACTTCCTGACGAAGCTGGAGGATGAGGAGAAGTATATCATCACCGATACAAACAAGGCGCTCCCTGTCCTAGAGTCACTCTGCGTGGATATGGACGGACGCTACGAACTACTCGCACGTGCTAAGGTGCGCAACATATCAGAGTACAACAAACTCTTCCGTCAGGGGCATCTACGTGAGGAGGATGGCTTCGTCTTCCTCCCCTACTTGGTACTCATCGTTGATGAGTTTGCCGACCTCATTATGACCACAGGACGAACCATCGAGAAGCCTATCGCCCGTCTGGCGCAAAAAGCGCGCGCAGCAGGTATTCACATCGTCCTAGCGACACAGCGTCCTAGTACAGACGTGATCACAGGTCTGATCAAGGCAAACTTCCCGGCACGTATCGCCTTCAAGGTTTCCTCGCAAGTGGACTCTCGCACCATCCTCGACACCAAGAGTGCCAAGGATCTCATCGGACGTGGCGACATGCTCATCAACGACGGCAAGGAGATGCGACGTATCCAGTGTGCCTTCATTGACACGCCTGAGACGGAGCGCATCGTGGACCACATCTCTCGTCAGCCCTATCCGACAGAGCCTTATCTACTGCCTGAGCCGCCTGCCACGGAGGGTGGAGCTGGATCTGGAGGTGGTAGCGCGACCGAGCGCGACCCGCTCTTTGAGGAGGTGGCTCGCCATGTCGTACAGATGCAGCAGGGATCGACGAGCAACATTCAGCGACGCTTCAACATCGGTTACAACCGAGCCGGGCGCATTATGGATCAGCTCTACGAGTGCGGCATCGTATCGGCACAAGATGGTAGTAAGCCTCGCCAAGTGCTGATCGCTGATGAGGCAACCCTCGATCAACTACTAGACACTTTCTAAAAGGCAACCATTATGAGACCAAACCTCTCCTTATCATACCAGCGACACAATGTGTCCTTTGCGATGCGTATTCTGAGTTCTCTCTTCGCTTTGTTTCTGTGTGGTGCTTTTGCCATAGCACCTCTGCAGGGACAGCGCAAGGCGGTCTTTGACCTCAACAAAGCACTCCAACAGTTCGAGCAGCAGGTCAAAAAAGGGGTCGCTATCACCTTCACACTGACCTCACAAGGCACAAAGCCACAGGAAGGCTACACATGGCTCTACGGGCGTCGATTTATGCTGAGTATGCCCGGCATGGAGGTCGCCTTCGACGGCTCGACACTGCGCATCATCAATCAGAGCGAGCGCACCTACACCTTGATGAATCCCTCCGAGCAAGACCTCACGGCGATGAATCCGCTCGCATATATACAGAAGACTTCGCAGCGCTACCGCATTACCGAGCGCAAGAGTCCTCGTGGCACGGTCGTTTACCGCTTTGTTCCTACGCAAGGTGCCAACGTACTCGCTGGGGTTAAGTACTATGAGGTGACATTTGACCAGCAGAGTCGGGATCCTAAGCGGGTCGATTTGTACTTTGATCTAGGCGAGCAGGTCTCTTACACCATTCACAAGATACAGCCGAAGGAGCATATTTCGTCACAATCCTTTACCTTTGCACCGCAAGAATACAAATCGCTTGAGGTCGTAGACCTACGCTAGGCCCCTTGCGATCCACACAATAAACTATGTACATACAGGTACTCAAATCTAAGATCCATCGTGTCCGGGTCACACAGGCTAACCTTAACTACGTGGGTAGCATCACCATCGACCGCACCCTCATGGATGCCGTCGGCATACTACCAGGCGAGCGGGTGCAGGTGGTAGACTGCAATAACGGCAACCGCCTCGACACCTACGTCATTGCGGGTGAGCCCGACAGCGGAGTCATCTGTCTCAATGGTCCTGCAGCCCGTCTCGTACAGCCTGACGACATCGTCATCATCATGTCTTACGCTCTTATGGACTACGATGAGGCTCGCACCTTCCAGCCTAAGATTATCTTCCCCGATAGCGACACGAATCGTCTATAAACCACTCATCATCTCAGCAACATGTTTGAAAATCTCAGCGAACGCCTAGAGCGTTCATTCAAAATACTCAAAGGACAAGGGAGTATTACCGAAATAAATGTCGCCGAAACGCTCAAGGATGTACGCCGCGCACTACTCGACGCCGACGTCAACTACAACGTAGCTAGAGACTTCACCAACCAAGTCAAGGAGAAGGCTCTCGGACAGGACGTCCTCACGTCGGTCAATCCAGGGCAGATGATGGTCAAGATCGTCCATGACGAGCTGGCCTCACTGATGGGTAGTGAGGCGGTAGCTATCAACCTCAAGGGGAGCCCCGCCATCATCCTCATGTCAGGACTGCAGGGCTCTGGTAAGACAACCTTCTCAGGCAAACTCGCCAATATGCTCAAGAAGCAGGAGCAGCGCAAGCCTCTCCTCGTAGCGTGTGACGTATACCGTCCCGCTGCTATCCAGCAACTACACGTACTCGGCGAGCAGATCGGTGTACCCGTCTACAGTGAGCCTGACAGCAAGGATCCCGTACAGATCGCTCGCAATGCGATCGCCCGTGCTCAGCAGGAGGGACTAGACACCGTCATCATCGATACCGCAGGTCGTCTAGCGGTCGATGAGGAGATGATGAATGAGATCAGCAGCATCAAGGAGGCGATCCGACCCGATGAGACTCTCTTCGTCGTGGACTCTATGACCGGTCAGGATGCTGTCAATACGGCTGCCGAGTTTGACAAGCGACTCGACTTCGATGGTGTGATTCTCACCAAGCTCGATGGTGACTCACGTGGTGGTGCTGCGCTCTCTATACGCAGTGTCGTTAATAAGCCGATCAAGTTCGTCGGTACTGGCGAGAAGATGGAGGCGCTACAGGTCTTCCACCCATCACGTATGGCCGACCGTATCCTCGGCATGGGTGATATCGTCTCACTCGTCGAGCGTGCACAGCAGCAGTACGACGAGGAGGAGGCAAAGCGCCTAGAGGCAAAGATCGCGAAGAACCAGTTTGACTTCGACGACTTCCTCGCTCAGATCGCTCAGATCAAGAAGATGGGTAACCTCAAGGACCTCGTCTCCATGATCCCTGGAGTAGGCAAGATGGTCAAGGATCTAGACATCAGCAATGACGCCTTCAAGGGCATCGAGGCGATCATCTACTCCATGACCCCCGAGGAGCGTGCCAAGCCTAGTCTCCTCGATGGATCACGACGCAAGCGCATCGCCGACGGCAGTGGCACCTCCGTCGCTGAGGTCAATAGGCTCATACAGCAGTTTGACCAGGTCAGCAAGGTCATGCGTAAGATGCAAGGCGGAGGCTTCGGTCGTCCTCAAGCTAAGAAGCAAAAGAAAAACAAAAAGCGTCGCTAGTCTCCTGCTCCGCAAAACAGGCGACACGCACTAGAGGCTTCTTGAGACATAGCTCAAGCCTCTCAAAAAGAGCAGCACCCTCCCCGTCAGTATGATGCGGATGGTGCTGCTTTTTCGTCTTTACGCAGTCGCTTCGCCATGCAGGTCTCCCCTGCGCAGTCGTGGCAGCTCTGTAGAAGAGAAGTAGCGCATCGTTATATCGTTCTGTTCTTAAGACACATACGAGTTCCAAAAACAGATCCTCTCTTGGAACTTTTTAGTTCCAAGGCAGGAACTTTTCGGTTCCAAGGGGGGAACTTTACAGTTCCAATAGAGGAACCGTTTAGCCAGTCGGCAGGGATTTCTGTATCTCCAGTTTTTTATTCGTATCTTTGTGACGGCCTTATGGGCACTTCACTGACAATTCATTTTCTAACAATAAAAACAGGAATAAGCTATGAGAAAATTCTCTCTACTCCTCCTCACACTCCTCTCTGGTCTCGTCATGATGGCACAAACGCCCAAGACAGACGGTGAGAGCAACGAGTTTACCATCATCAAGCAGCTACCCATCACCTCTATCAAGGATCAGGCAAACAGTGGTACCTGCTGGTCTTACTCTACGACTGGCTTCCTCGAGTCTGAGATCCTTCGCAAGGGCGGTCCCGAGGTAGACCTCTCCGATATGTTTGTCGTCAATCATACTTATCGTGACAAGGCAGAGAAGTATGTGCGTCTACATGGCAAGGGCAACCTCGCTCAGGGCGGATCTTTCTATGACGTACTCTACGTATTTGACAACTATGGAGCCGTTCCCGAGGAGCTTATGACTGGTCTCAACTACGGCACAAAAAAGAATGCTCACAGCGAGCTAGAGGCTGTTCTCAAGGGTATGCTCGACGCTGTCGTTGAGAACCACAACGGTCGTCTCTCCACCGCGTGGAAGAGTGCTTACGACAAGGTCCTAGACACCTATCTAGGCGAGCTCCCCGAGCAGTTTACCTACAACGGCAAGCGCTACACGCCCAAGAGCTTTGCTGAGAGCCTCGGCATCAAGGCTTCTGACTATGTCTCACTGACGAGCTACACACACCACCCCTTCTACACCGCCTTCCCCATCGAGATCGAGGACAACTGGCGCTGGTCTAGCTCGTGGAATCTACCCATCGACGAGCTCATGCAGGTCATGGACAACGCTATCGACAAGGGCTATCCCATCGCTTGGGGTGCTGACGTCAGCGAGGTTGGCTTCACACGTGACGGTATCGGCGTACTGGCAGACGTAGAGGCTATCGAGACGAAGGGCTCTGACCAGGCACGCTGGGTCGGTCTCAGCTATAGCGACAAGGCTGCTGAGATCCGTCGTATGATCAATCGCGCAGACTGCCCCGAGATCGAACCTACACAGGAGTTCCGTCAGGAGGGTTTTGACAACTTCACCCTCACTGACGACCACGGTATGGTTATGGTCGGTAAGGCTAAGAACCAAAACGGTCGCATCTTCTATATGATCAAGAACTCTTGGGGTGAGAGCGGTCAGTACAAGGGCATCTGGTACGTATCTAGAAACTACGTAGCAGGTCGCACGATGAATATCGTCGTACACCGTGACGCTATCCCCGCAGCTATTGCTAAGAAGCTCGGTCTGAAGTAATCAGTCCTCGCTAGACAACTAAGGAGCCCCCACACCAGTCCTAGAGGCTGACGTGGGGGCTTTTTTTTAGTATCGACTTAGGCTGCAAGCTTCACCAGGCGGGTCGACTAATGCCTTAGCGGGGCAATAATTCCCGCTCAAATTCGTTCTCTTACTGTCACTCTTCGGAGGCAAACGGCATAAATTCATCGGACTGAAATTTGGCTATTTCGAAATTTATTCCGACCTTTGGCGGGAAAGTAGGTGTTGTTTCCTACCGCAAGCAACCGGTACAAGAGACGCTATCTACAGTATATCAGTTCTTTAATTCACAAACTATCGACAGAAGCAAATTAAATATCGACTAGACTCATGATTAGTAAGAGTAATAGCTTTGTCGCCTTCGTGGGGCTTCTTTTTGTAGCCTGTGTCCAACTAGCTGCAGCGCCTTCGCCCCAACTGAAGACCACACAACCTCCACAGAAACTAGTGTCCCCTACGAGGGTTGTAACCTCACGTGACTCCCTATCAGTTAGAAATCTGCTGGCAGATGGGTACACTATAGAGACGGCAAAAGATGCCGAGACACGCATATCTAGCGCTGAGATGGAGCGCGCACTCGAGAGAGAGGCTCTCGAATACCCTGCAATAGATCTATATGGCGAAGACTCGTGGACTGACTGGGTAAACCCCTTTGCGGGTAAAAGTAGCCCACGTATCCCCGCTACATATAATATCGACTGCTCGGGCTTCGTCATGCCTCTAAAAGGCACTATGCGTGTTACTTCCAATTATGGCTACCGTGCCCGCTATCGTCGCGAGCACAAGGGCATCGACCTAGCACTCCGCACAGGCGATGACGTACGAGCAGCCTTCGATGGCAAGGTACGCATCAGAGGCTACGAGCGTGGTGGCTATGGTAACTACATTGTGATAAGACACCCCAACGGTCTAGAGACTGTCTATGGGCACATGAGCCGTTGCATTGCACGGGAGGGACAAATAGTCCGGGCTGGCGAAGTCATCGGCAAGGGCGGTAGCACAGGTCGTAGTACCGGACCACACCTACACTTCGAGACCCGTTTCCTAGGCATCGATATCAACCCCGCTAGGATCATTGACTTTGGAGTAGGCGCCCCCCAGAGTGACTACTACACCTTTGTTGCTCCTAGGGGATATAAGACCTATGCTTACGAGGACGTAAACTCTCAGAGCAAGGCTGGTGAGGCTAAGTACAAAGCAAAGGCGAAGAAGAGTCGTGCCTCAGCCTCGCGTGCGCCTCGTATATATCGTGTCAAGAAGGGTGACACGCTCTCGAACATTGCTAAGAAGACGGGCGTCTCCGTAAGCCGCCTCTGCAAGGCAAACAACATGTCCTCACGAGCTACACTACGTCCAGGGCAAGCGCTAAAGTATTAGCTAGCACACAGCTTCAAGACGCTCTCAGGAGCTAATCTAAAAGCGGATACCCCGCCCCCCTCTGAGAGCAACAAACATTATTCATGAAATAAATAAGAGAGCAAGGTGAGTCTTCGGAAGCGCTTTGCTCTCGTCACATTTGATCCATTCATACCGATGCGACTACGATTGACGACTCTTTATGCCTTACTCTTACTACTCCTACCTTTATCAGGGTGGGCGCAACAAGATCTCATAGAAACCACGCAAGCCGTGCAAATACTGCAGCGAGCCGAGCAGCGTGGGGAGGCTCGCTATGGAGTCTCCGTGTGGCGCATCGACGAAGCTAAGCCCCTACTTGACTACCGCAGCAGAGAGCGGTTTACACCAGCCTCCGTGACCAAGATCTTCTCCTCCGCCACGGCACTCATAGCCTTAGGAGCCGACTATCAATTTCCCACAGAGATCGGTTACCGCGGCACCATCACAAGCGATGGCGTACTAGATGGTGACCTCATCATCGTAGGGCATGGCGATCCTTCACTCGAATCAAAGCATTACCCACGCCGCAAGGGGATCTTCTACGATCAAGTCTACCTAGCTCTACAACAAGCAGGCATTCGTCAGATACGAGGGCGCATAGTCGTCGACGCTTCTGCCTACTGCGACGAGGGCTATCTAGAGGCATGGCCTCGGGAGGATTGGGGGACACGCTACGCTCCTGCCGTCTATGGAGTCAACCTCTGCGACAACATCATGCAAGTCGGCATCTCCGCACAGGAAGTCGCAAAAGGGGCTACGGCACCCACCTTTCTCCACCCCTCCACGCCCGGTCATGCGTGGCAGATGGACATACAGCTAGTCAAGCGTGGCAGTCAATTAGCCATATCGGCAGATTGCGACTCCCGCACCACACGCCGTCTCTCGGGTCGCTTAGCACGTGGCAGCTCTAAGCGACAAGTCATCTCTTGCGATCTGAGCAATCCCGCTATGGCACTATCGCTACAGCTAGCAGAGCATCTACAGCGACGTGGCATAGAGCTCTCAGACTGCCAGAGTGTCGCCTACTATGACAAGTCCGCTCCGACACTCACTACCCTACTCGACATCTACCTAAGCCCGCACCTGAGCGAGCTAATACGCACCTGCAACTATCACAGTGTCAACCTCTACGCTGAGGCTCTCCTCCGCAGCATCGGCAATCGCTTTGGCTCCGTGCAGCAGGGTGGATGCATCTCAACAAGCGAAGCGCTGCGACAAGAGATGAACTACTGGCGAGAGACCTGCACCCTATCGGCTGACGAGCTGGAGCTCTACGATGGCTCTGGGCTATCACGCCGTAGTAAGCTATCACCTTATGCACTGACCGCAGCTTTGCGACAAGTTTACCACCTACCGCTGCCGGTCTCCGATCCATTCATCCTCTCCTTGCCTCAAGTGGGCCGCGAGGGCACTGTCCGCAACTTGCTCTCAGCATCGCAGCTCACTGCTTACTTCAAGAGTGGCTCCATACGAGGCGTGCAAAACTATGCTGGGTACGTCAGCTACAACGGCCACACCTACTGTGTCTCGCTCCTTGCCAACGACATGCGCCATCGGGGCACCACCCGTCGCACCATGACGCAAGTACTAAAGGCTCTTTTCCCAAATCCCCCTGCACCAAAAGCCTCTAACTCCTAACCGATCGAGCCCCCCAAACGAGTTTATCTAAAACCTCCAGGGAGCTATTTCCCAATAGCTCGATAGGAAATGAAAATTCTCCACGGAGGAAAGAAATAAAACTTCGGAAGAATCAAACGATACTTCGGAGGAATCAAATGATACTTCGGAGGAATCAAATGATAAGTCCGAAGAATTTTTTCATTCCTCCGTGGGAGTCACAATTCTCAAGGGAGTCACAATCCTCGAGCGAGAATCGAAACGTGGCGGAGAGATCGGCAACGTGCAGTCCGTGCAGGAGCACACATTCATTGCTTTCTAAGATCGAGGAAGACCTGAGACTTGTTCATTCCCAAGTTTTTTGTACCTTTGTCGTCAGCTTTGCGTAATCTCTGACAGGAAGAGTTTTTTTAGGCTTAAAGCAAGACTCTCACCAGTTGCCTGTGTATATTGCGTTTAGCTCATAGCTAATCAAAAAAGTAACAGATCATTATTATGGACTTTATCAAGCTAGTCGAAGAAGACTTTCAGAGTGGCAAGCAGCTACCTAGGTTTGCCCCCGGTGACACGATCGTCGTGGACTACCGTATTAAGGAGGGTAACAAGGAGCGTATCCAGAAGTTTCGCGGTACGGTCATCCGCATCAGCGGTCATGGCGACCAGCGTCGCTTCACAGTACGCAAGATCTCAGACGGTGTGGGCGTAGAGCGTATCTTCCCCTTCAACAGCCCCTTCATCGAGGAGATCCACGTAGAGCGTCATGGTAAGGTACGCCGCGCTAAGCTCTACTACCTACGTGATCGCCGTGGTCGCGCTGCTCGTATCCGTGAGCGTCGCACACTCTCTGCCAGCGTCAAGTAATAGAGTCGCTAGCTCAGACCAATAAAGTGGGGCATCTCGACTAGTCGAGATGCCTCACTAGTTTTTTAGAGGGTCCCTACAACCTTTCGAGCGAATGGAGAGTAAGTAAGTGTCCTTATAAAGAAAGGATGGCCCTTCGTAGGGGGGCGGAAACTAAAGGGAAGATTGTGGTATATTTGCACTGTCGGTCACGGCAATGGATATACTATAAGTGGCTATACCCACGTTATTAGAATGCTTATGAGACATAGACTCCTATATATATACAGACCTATCTACCTGCTACTGGTCACGCTGTTTGTCGCTCTGCTGGGGCTGGAGGCGCAGTCCGCAGCCGAAACACCGCTCCGTGAGGGACACTGGGCGCGCCTCTCTGTGACACGTACGGGCGTGCATAAGGTTACCTTTGCGGCACTGCGCGAGGCGGGCATTGCGAACCCGGCCGAAATACGTCTCTTCGGGCGAGGCGGGGCGATGCTCAGCGAGGTGCTAGAAGACAATAGTTTGCAGCTAACACCTGTCCCTGTCTATGTGGCTGATGAAGCGATTTACTTTTACGCTATGGGGATGACCGAATGGACCCCTGAGGTGTCGCAGCAGACCTTCCGCCATCAGCAAAACATCTACAGCAATAAGGGGTACTACCTAGCGACTGATCGCACGGATTTACCGGCACGGAGCATTAAGTCGCAAGAAACACCGAAGGCTACGGAAACGGATGTACGGACAAGTTTCTTGGCGCATGAGCTACATGAGCAGGATCGTCACTCGCTACGCTCCTCGGGGCGTAAACTTTTTGGCGAGCCACTCGGCGGACAGCCACTTTCAGTCCCGCTCGCACTTCCTGCTCCGCTCACTCCTTCTGCCACGGGTCAGCTGACGGTGGCCTACGTGGGATTACCAGCGGAGGAGCAACCGCTCGAGCTGACGGTGCAACTGGGTAGCGAGACCTTCCAGGACTTTGTCCACCTAAGTGAAGCTGGTTCGTCGGATAGGACCTATCTGGCAGGAATCTATCACGCCAAGCGCTTTGCCACAGCTCTCCCAGCGTCAAGTCAGAGCGTGGATGTACGACTACAAGTTTCGCCAGCAGGACGACCCGCCTACCTCGACTATGTATCACTGGTAGCACCCGTTGCCTTAGAGTATGGGGGAAAGGGGCAACTGCCCTTTCGCAACTTCTCCGCCACCCCTGGAGCAGTGGCGCAGCATCGCATCGGGGTGAGTGGCGCAGCGAGCGCTTTGCAACTATGGGGTCGTACCGCTGAGGGGCGTGTGATGAGCCTGCCGATGGAGGCGGGCGATAAGGCTGTGACCTTTACAGGAGCGGTGACTGATGGGGCGGGGAGTCCTGTGGAGTACACGCTCTTTGCCCTGACAGATGCTTACCCTGTGGAGCAGGTGGTGGCACTTTCTCACGGTGGGGTGCGTCTAGACACGGTGCCTGACTATCTGATGATTACGACGGAGGCTTTGCGCCCCGCTGCGGAGCGCTTGGCCACTTACCACAGAGAGCACTCGGGGCTGCGGGTGCAGGTGGTGACGCAGCAGGAGCTTTTTGATGAGTATAATGGCGGTACGCCCGATGCAACGGCTTATCGCTTGATGCTGTGGAACTATAAGCAGCGCTACGAGGCGAAGCATGGCGCAGGGAGCTACCACCCGCTGCTGCTCCTAATGGGCGATGGCGCCTACGACAATCGTAAGGTGTCGCAAGACTGGAGCGCACGGGACTTTCAGCTGACGGAGTTCTTGCTGACTTATCAAGGAGATAACTCGACCAACATTTACAGTTACTCGACGGATGACTACTTTGGTCTCCTCTCGGAGGGGCAGCGTGGTGTCGGTATCGGAGCGCAGACGCTCTCGGTGGGGATCGGTCGTCTGCCTGTACGGACTCTGGGAGAGGCTGAGGCGGTAGTGGATAAAATAATCCGCTACGATAGCGAGCAGGTGCCAGGAGTATGGCGCACACGGGCTTGCTATGTAGCGGATAATATGGATGGATACTCGCATCTCTGGGAAGCTGATCGTATCGCTCAGCTTATGGAGCGACTACAGCCTGAGCTGATGGTCTCTAAAGTCTATATGGATGCTTATGCGCACAAGAATGTGGGCGGGCGTACTTCGGTCCCAGAGGCGCGCCGCAAACTGATGGACGAGCTACAGAAGGGACTACTCCTCCTAGACTATACTGGACACGGGGGGCCCGCAGCGTGGAGCGATGAGCAGATTTTGACGCAGGCGGATATTGTGCGCTTTGACTATCCCCACCTGCCGGTGTGGATCACGGCGACCTGTGACTTTACCAACTACGACCACCCGCAGACCTCGGCTGGGGAGTCGGCTATGCTCAATCCGACTAGTGGGGCTATCGCACTCTACACGACTACGCGTGTAGTGATGAATCTAGCAAATGAGCAGATGAATAGAGCGCTACATGAGAGTCTCTTTACGCCTCAGGCGGATGGCTTCCTCCGCCCTATGGGCATTGTGATGCGTGATGCGAAGAATGAGTTGATAAGATCAGATACGACAAATAAGTTGAACTTCTTCCTGCTCGGTGATCCGGCTCTGCGCCTTCGTATGCCAGCCTACGAAACGGTTATCACGGAGCTAGCGGGTGTCTCGCTTGACAACCTCTCGGAGGGGGAGGCGGTGGCGCTCCACGCGATGGATAGTGTTCAGGTGCGTGGCTATGTAGCGAGCAGCCAGGGAGTCGTACAGGGAGACTTCACAGGCCGGCTCTTTGTGACGGTCTTTGACGCTAAGGCTCAGGTCAAGACGCACATTGACAATGCGCCTGACAAGGATCCTGAGAAGATTGCCTCTTTTGAGGACTACCCAGGGATGCTTTATGCGGGTATCGCTGAGGTAAAGGAGGGACTCTTTGACTTTTCCTTTGTGGTGCCTAAAGACCTCCCTTATAGCGGGGGCAATGGCAAGATCAATCTCTATGCTTACAGTGATGCAAAGGGTAGCGAGCCATACGAAGCGATGGGCGTGAGCCATGCGATCTGTGTCAAGCCTGGAGCGGGAGAACACAGCGTAGTCGATACGATACCGCCTGAGATACGAGAACTCTACCTAGGTCATCCCAACTTTTCGATGGAGAACCCAATCGGCTCGACGCCACTCTTCGTTGCCACGCTGGCTGACGCCTCAGGGATCAACCTTTCGGGAACGGGCGTAGGGCACAACATGACGCTGGTCGTGGATGGTCGTGAGGACTTGACCTTTAACCTCAATAGCAGCTACACCGCCTCTGAGATGGAGGCAGGTGTGGGACGGGTGCTTTACCTGCTGCCGGAGTTGCCCGATGGCGACCACACAGCGACCTTTACGGTATGGGACGTGTGCAACAATGTGACGGAGCGTAGCTTTGCCTTCCGTGTGCGTGCTGGTCAAGCACCGACAGTGGTCGAGAGTCGTGCTCGTCCTGGAGTCTTGACGGCTGATGATCCACTGATTGTGGAGGTGTACAACAATGCGCCAGGCGTGGAGGTCGATGTGACTATCGAACTATACGACTATCGTGGTGCACTCGTTGCGCTCTCGCCACAGATGGTAGCTCGCTCTGGCTACGACACGCCCGCTCTGATACGATGGGAACCTAAGCTACAGTCGGGTGGTGCCTTGCTGCCGGGGCTTTACATCTATCGCTTGCGGATGACACAGGGTGACTCGGTGCCTGCCTACACTTCGGGCAAGATCGTGGTGCGCTAAGATACTCTGACCAAGCAATCTGTTTCGTTATGCAGGCTGATCTCTTAGCGCTGGTCACCAGCTCGACGCCTTTTGTAGCGGTGGTGGTGATGGCACTCCTTGTGGCGATCAATCCTTGTCCACTAGCGACGGTGGTCTCTTCGCTGCTCTTTCTGACGGGACGACAGACGAGTAGACGTCAAGGGTGGTGGATCGCTACGCTCTATGCGCTGGGACGTGCGCTGCTCTACTTCTCGCTTGGGTTGCTTTCGGCTTGGCTCTTGCGTACGAGCATTCAGACACTTCAACTACAGGAGCAGATCCTGTATGGTCTGGAGCATTGGCTGGGACCGCTGATTATCATATTGGGAGTACTGTTATGGCTGTTTGGTCGTCACGATCATCACGACCATGAGGGGCATCGTCATGAGGCGGAGCCAATGCATCAAGCGGAGGAGCTTGATCATGAGCAGGGGCAACCGCTAGAGCGGCAGGGGGCGTGGAGCTGGCGAGTCCTCTGGCTGGGCTTTAGCTCGGCTCTCTTCTTCTGTCCTGCTACGGGGCTGATCTACTTCGGTATGCTGGTGCCTATGACTGCTCAGGCGGGGGGCGCTGTGGGGTTGTTCTATCTGGGACTCTTCGCACTCCTGACGGCTAGTGTCGCTTATCCAGTCTATGGTCTGATACGGATGGGCTTGAGTCGCTTAGCGCGCTTCGCTGGCGGTATGCAACGATGGCGCAAGTGGCTCAACATGGGAGTATCTCTTCTTTTCGTCGTGATGGGCGTTGTGATCACGCTCGTTCACCTGTTGCATGGTCACGAGTCGGCTGCACTGGTCGGCTCTTTGTAGAGCTTGATGAAGCAGTGCGTGGCGAGGACGACATCGTGTCGAGACTTAAGCTGGTAGATGATCTCTAGGTCCTCGCGACCCCACAGAAGCTTGCTGTAAAGCGATTCTAGACTGATGCGTGTCTGTAAGGGGTCGGCTTGGTAGTGCGAGATGAGGTAGTTGATGCCTTGGCGCATGGTGCAAAAGCGTCGCTTGGTCTGCAGGTTCTCACTGGGCAACTGGTAGTGCTGCAGGTCGTGCGCTAGGACGGCTAGGTGGAAGGAGAGGCTATGCCCCACGATCATCTGCGTACTCTCTAGATCTCTGAGAAATAGCTCTAGTACGGCTTGGGGTGGCTCGCCATGCCCAGCGACAAACTCGGTCGTCAGCTGGTGATAGTCGGTCGCTTCGCTCGTGATCGGCACGCCACTGAGCAGGAGATGGTCTTCCCTCCGTACGACACGTAGCTCTTCGTCTAGGAGAAGCCACGAGAGACTCGCTAGAAGCGGTGTGTCGATAGCGGAGAGCTGTGTTTCGTCGAGCGTGTCGTGCAGATAGCATACGGTCTCGGTGTCTACCACTAGGTAGCGGGGCGTGGCACCTTCGGGCGCTGTGCTGAGCTGCAGGAGCGGAGACTCCTCGATGCTGAGTGCACAATGTGCGGCGAAGTCTCGCTCCACGCCTTTGTAGACGGGGTTGTGCTTGCGCAGTCGCTTACGACCGAAGGCGGTGATGCCACCAGCTAAGATCAGTAAGAGCAGGAGGTCAACCCAAGTCATTACGCTAAGCAATTGCGTTGGCGGAAAGAGCTCCCTTTACTTAGCAAGGCTCTCCTCGATGATGCGACGATCTCGCGCAATAGCAGGCGCAGCTTGCTCTTTAGGTATGAAGACCCAGTTATTGTAGCGGGGCGGTGTGAGCGGCTGATGTGCTTTTGCCCACTCGATGAGGTGATAGCGCAGATCGTGAGGCGAAACCCAAACGATGCGTTGGCGCAACTCTTCGGGCGAAATCCCCGCTCCTTGCGTCAGATGCCCACCGCCACCAATAGCGCGGTATGAATTGACCGCAACAGTGTAGACGCTGTCGGTCGAGAAGGGGCGTCCGTCAGACAGGTGCTCGATAGTGACCCGCCCGCCTTGAGCTTTGCACAGATCCACCGTGTAGTCTATCCCAGCAGCTGCGCTAAAGTTAAAGGTCGGATTGACCGTCGGGAAGCGTTGCTCGTCAGCCTGATCCTTCAGATAGAGCAGATGCTCGCCAGAGCTGGAGTCGGGTCCGCACCATAAGCCGTAGGAGTACTCTAGGTAGTCCTTTATCTCTTGCCCTGAGAGGCGCAGCTTGTAGAGATAGTTCTCATAAGGGTAGATGTCGAAGAAGTTTCGTACCCGTAGCGTGTCAGCTGGCTGTGATAAGGAGAGACGATGCGGTGCGGAGAATGAGACGTCTGCCTCGCTCAGATCCAGTTGTAGCTGATGGAGCAAGGATATATAAGCGGAAGGTCCGAAGAGCGCGTCCACACCTACTAGTGGCTCGGTGAGCTGTGTGATAGGCTCAGCGATAAAGCTACGCACTGTGTCAGCAAAGTCTGAGAAATAACTGACGAAAGCGGAGTCTACCGGTACGGAAGCCATTGAGACGATCTCTCCCTGGAGCTTTTTGTCAACAACCTTGTCGCCTTGCTTGGTAATGGCGACCGTAACGTCCGCCACGTTTCTCGCATGGCTCCCAGGATTGATCAGCAGGACGGGAGAGCCTGCCGGATTCTGCACGGTCGTCTGATTAGCCTGATGATCATGTCCATAGAGAATGAGATCGATGCCAGAGACTCTGTTGGCCAGCTGCATGGCAAAGTTCTCTCCGCCTTGCTCATCGCCCAGTCCCGAGTGCATCAAGACTATGAGGAGGTCGGGATGAACATGCTCCTGAATCGTAGGGATCCACTCGTGGGCGGTAGCGATCGGATCGGCAAAGGTCATCCCCTCGTAAGACGACTGGGGAATCCACTGCGGCACAGCTGGGGTGATCAGTCCGAGAACAGCGACCTTGACCCCATCCACCGTATGTACGCTATAAGGCGAGTAGTAAGGCTTGCCCTTGAGGGGACCATCGCTGTGTACGATGTTGGCGGCCAGCAGAGGTGTCGCCATGTCGTGTTGCCAGCGGTGGTAGACGCTCGGCGTAGCCTCTAGGTCATGGTTGCCCACGACGGCTGCATCGTAGCCAAGCAGCGTCATAGCGTCAGAGACGAAGTGCGTGCGCACTGTGTCGACGAAGTTGGAGTAGTAGACCGCCGCATTGCCCTGTAGCACATCGCCTCCGTCGAAGAGTAGCGTGCTCGTCGGGTACTCTTTCCTCACTTGAGTCACATAGGTAGAGACCCGCGCCAGTCCGCTAGGGGTGCAACTGTCCTGAACGAAGTCGTAGCCTAGGATGTTGCCATGTACATCGGTCGTGTGTAGGATACGAAGCGTGTGCGTCTCCCGCTCCGCTTTCTTGCAACCAGCGAAGCTTCCCAGTAGGAGGAGCGTAGCGAGACAATAAAGTAGGGTACGATGCTGAAGTTTGATCATAACGTGAGGGGCTTTTTAGTGACTACTTGTCTGTAAGGTAAGGGTTGTACTGGTAGATGTTGCGAATGAGGCGCACGACACGCAGCGCATCCTCTATCTCCACCGCCTGAGCGGTCGGATCTCCCTGCAGAGCACGCGCTGTGTGGTCGATGACGAAGTGGTGGTTTTGCGCGGAGCCACTGTAGGCTCCGTAAGCGTTGCCAGGCTCGCTCTCGCCCAGGTCGGGACGGTCGTAGCCATCGATGACGCAGTGCGTTAGCTTGTTCATAAAGGGACCGTCAAGGACGATGCACCCACGCTCGCCGAGTACGGTGAGACGCACCCCGCAATTGGTTCCGTAGACAGCTGTCGAGTAGGTCAGCAGACCCGTCGTCTCTTGCGGGAAGGTGAGCTGCACCACGCCCGAGTCCTCAAAGTCTACCATCGTCTGGTGATTGTAATTATAGAAGCTCCCGCCCTGCACCTTAGGCATGCCGAAGCACCAGATCAGTAAGTCGAGGAAGTGTGAGTACTGCGTGAAGAGCGTCCCGCCATCTAGCTTGAGGTCGCCATGCCAGCGACGAGGTAAGTAATAACGCTCGTCACGATTCCAGAGACACTGCAGCTCGATCTGGTAAAGCTTGCCGAGTCGCTTCTCCTCGATCATCTGGTGGAGCCAAGCTGAGACAGGCGTAAAGCGGTTTTGCAAGACACTGTATAGGTGACAGCCGTGCGCCTTCGCTAGGGCAATCAGCTCGTCTCCCTCATCGGGGTGTAGTACAGCGGGCTTCTCGATGAGGAGCGACTTGCCAGCCTTGATCAGCTCAAGCGCAATCGGGTAGTGCAGCCCATTGGGGACGCAGATCGATGCCACATCGAAGGTGTCTCCCCCACGCTCCAGTAGATCCTCAACGCTTGGGTAAAAAGGAACCCTAGCAAACTGCGCAGCGCCACACTCCGAAGCGGGCAATATGTCGACCATCCCGACCAACTGCGTCTGCGGATGCTTCGAAATATGCTCCATGTGCCGGCGGCCGATGTGTCCACACCCCACGACGACCCAGCGGAGGGGGCTGTGGAGTGGCGTAGGAGATGAGGTCGCTAGGTCGCTGTGGTTCGCTGTCATAGTGGGGGAAGCTTTTATAGTAGAAATTGTCTGATTCGCTCGCAGATCTCGCTAATCTGCTCGGAGGTGGTCGTCGGGGCTATCGGTAACGAGAGCATTGTCTGCTGGAGCTCCTCCGCTACGGGACAGGAAGCCTCAGAGGAACCGGCGTTGTAGACCGCTATCTGGTGAAGCATCTGCGGGTAGTAGACTCGTGCGTCGATGCCAGCGGTGCGTAGTTCGTTGAGTAGTCCGTCTCGCTTGTCAGAGGGTACGCAGATTGTGTAGAGGTAGAGTGCTTCGGGCCGGTCCCCACTACGCCACGGACGTTTCACCATCGGGAGGTCGGCTAGCAACTCGTCGTAACGGTCGGCTAGCAAGCTACGTCGTCGATTCGCCTCGTCCAGGTGACCTAGCTTAACCCGTAGCACGGCTGCTTGGAGCGCGTCTAGACGACTGTTGTAGCCACACCGATCGTACTGGTATCGTGTGCGCTGTCCGTGGTTGGCCAGTTGGCGCAAACGCTCCGCCAGTTGCTTGTTCTGCGGTACAAAAGCAGCCCCCCCGTCGCCCATACAGCCTAGCGGCTTGGTCGGAAAGAAGCTTGTCGTGCCGATCGTAGCACGTGTGCCTAGCGGTGCAGTAGCTTTTGAAGCTCCCGAAGCTATTTCGCCTAAGCCACCCATCCCCTGTGCATTGTCCTCAATCCACGGGATCTGATGTCGCTTGCAGAAGTGCGCCAGCTCAACTGCGGGGCAGGGCATACCGTACATATTGACCGCTATGAGTGCCACCGTACGAGGGGTGCGAAGAGACTCTAGATAGTCTGGCGAGCCATTCATCTGAAAGGAGACACGCCCCTCGCTGCTCGGCGAAGGCATCACATCAGCCCAGACGGGTCGGAGCCCTAGATGACAGACCGCCTCGGCAGCCGCCACATAGTTGTGCGTGGCGACGATCACCTCGCCACCACGGGGCAGATCTAGCGCAGCCAGAGCCAGCAGGAGCGCATCGCTCCCGTTACCACAGCTGATGACACTCCACGGCTCTAGCCCTAGATAGTTCGCCAGTTCCTCCTCAAAGGCACGCACCTCCTCACCGCCAATGTAGCCGCCCGAGGCGACAACCCTCCCGATGCCCCTATCAAGCTCAGCTTGGTAGGGGCTATGTTCTTGGGGCAGGTTGACTAGAGGGATGCGCATGTCGCTGTGGGGCTAGACCAGTTTGCTGCCAGGAGCTATCGTGTCAGGTAGCGTGACCACCTGCAGCTGTCCCGTCTTGTAGTCCTCGACTGAGAGGATCATACCTTGCGACTCGACGCCACGTATCTTGCGCACAGGAAGGTTGGCAACGAAGGCAACGGTCTTACCTACCAGCTCCTCCGGCTTGTAGTACTGAGCGATACCCGAGACGATCGTTCGTCCGCCCATGCCATCATCGATGGAGAAGCGCAGGAGCTTGTCCGCCTTAGGCACCTTCTCGCAAGCTAGGATACGTCCCGCACGCATATCACTCTTGGTAAATGTGTCAAACGGCACATCCTCCAGCAGAGCTTCGGGGTGACGGTTCTGCTCCTCGTTGAGCTTCTTGATCGCTGCGAGCTTGTCGAGCTGTGCTTGGATCACCTCGTCCTCAATCTTCTCAAAGAGCAACTCGGGCGTGCCCAGCTGATGCCCCTCGGGAAGTAGGTCTGTAGCGCCAAAGCGGGAGAAGGCGAAGCCTCCCTCTTCAACTTGTAGCATAGCGAGGAGTCGACGTGTGGAGAAGGGGGTAAAGGGCGCAAAAGCAATCGACAGATTGCCCACCAGCTGCAAAGCTAAGTGTAGGATCGTAGCAACACGATCGGGGTCACTCTTGATCACCTTCCAGGGCTCTGTGTCAGCAAGGTACTTATTGCCGATGCGCGCCAGCTGCATAGCGGTCTTGAGAGCCTCTCTAAAGTGGAAGTGCTCTAGCTGATCATCTAGCGCTGCTGGTATGGCCGCCACCTCTCGGAGCATCTCTTCGTCGATCTCCGTGAGATGACCCAGCGGAGGCACCTTGCCGTCGAAGTACTTGTGCGTCAGCACCAGTGCGCGGTTCACAAAGTTGCCGTAGATAGCGACCAACTCATTGTTATTGCGCGCTTGGTAGTCACGCCAAGTGAAGTCATTGTCCTTGGTCTCAGGCGCATTGGCCGTCAAAACATAGCGCAGCACGTCCTCCTTGCCGGGCATCTCGTCGAGGTACTCGTGGAGCCAGATCGCCCAGTTGCGACTGGTCGAGATCTTGTCACCCTCGAGATTGAGGAACTCGTTGGCAGGTACATTGTCTGGCAGGTTAAACGAACCCTCAGCCTTTAGCATGGCGGGGAAGATGATGCAGTGGAAGACGATGTTGTCCTTGCCGATGAAGTGGATCATACGGGTCTCGGGGTCGCACCACCAGGTGCGCCAGCTGTCGGGGAGTAGCTCCTTCGTATTGGATATGTAGCCGATAGGCGCATCAAACCATACGTAGAGGACCTTGCCCTCAGCTCCTTGGAGCGGTACGGGGATACCCCAGTCTAGGTCACGCGTCACGGCACGTGGCTGTAGTCCTAGGTCCAGCCAGCTCTTGCACTGCCCGTAGACGTTGGGCTTCCACTCCTTGTGCCCCTCTAGTATCCACTCGCGGAGGAAGCTCTCGTAGTCGCCCAGTGGCAGGTACCAGTGCTTCGTCTCGCGTAGCTCAGGCTTAGCCCCTGAGATAGCGCTATGAGGGTCAATCAGATCGGTCGCCGAGAGGGAGGTGCCACACGCCTCGCATTGGTCGCCATAGGCGCGCTCGTTGTGGCAATGCGGACAGGTACCCGTGATGTAGCGGTCTGCGAGAAACTGCTTAGCCTCAGGGTCGTAGTACTGCTCCGAGGTCTGCTCGATCAGCTTGCCCGACTCGTAGAGCTTGGTAAAGAATGCGGTCGCCGTCTTTTCGTGTGTCTCGGAGGTGGTGCGCGAATAGATGTCGAAGTCGATGCCTAGGCGAGCGAACGACTCCTTGATCAAGGCGTGGTAGCGATCTACCACCTCTTGTGGAGAGACGCCCTCGGCTTTTGCTTTGATAGCGATAGGTACTCCGTGCTCATCGCTGCCACCGATGAAGAGGACCTCGTCGCCCTTCATACGCTTGTAGCGAACATATATGTCGGCAGGAACGTAGACTCCTGCTAGGTGTCCGATATGTACAGGCCCATTGGCATAAGGCAGGGCCGTAGTGACTAAAGTGCGTTTGAATTGTTGCGTACTCATAAAGTTCTTATGATGATTAACGGCTTAGTGCCGATGTCTACCGCAAAGGTAGCAAAAATGAGACTGTTATAAAGGTATCCCCACGCTCCCTCAGGGCTGACGCCAACCGAGGAATAGATGGATTAAGTCTTGCTACATAGCGCTATGGACTCACATTATAGCTACT
>UWSO01000001.1 GCA_900538385.1 uncultured Porphyromonas sp. | reverse complement strand
CAGCATCTATACTGAAAAAGAACTCCATTTCACCAACCATTTTGACCTTTAGGTCACGTTTTACTGGACGGCTATGATTCTGAAGCTACTAGTCTGTTTGGCACTATGCTAACAACGTTTTTCGTACCTTTGCACCAACTAATACGGATACGAATCCCACACAAATGCAGGAAATACGAAACATCGCTATCATCGCTCACGTTGACCATGGCAAAACAACCATCGTTGACAAAATGCTCCTCGCAGCTAAACTCTTTCGAGAGGACAAGGCTGCAGAGGTCGATACCTTTCTAGACAACAACGACCTAGAGCGAGAGCGAGGTATCACGATCGTATCCAAGAATGTCAGCATCACGTACAAGGGGGTCAAGATCAACGTCATTGACACCCCGGGACACGCCGACTTCGGCGGTGAGGTGGAGCGTGTACTCAACATGGCTGACGGATGCCTGCTCCTAGTAGACGCCTTCGAGGGACCGATGCCTCAGACGCGCTTCGTGCTACAGAAAGCTCTCGCCATCGGACTCAAGCCGATTGTCGTCATCAACAAGGTGGACAAGCCGAACTGTCGCCCCATGGAGGTGCAGGATATGGTCTTCGACCTGATGGCTTCGCTAGAGGCGACCGATGATCAGCTCGACTTCGTCACCCTCTTCGGTAGTGCCAAGCAGGGTTGGATGAGCCGTGACGTGGAGAAGCCGACGGAAGATATCACCCCCCTGCTCGATGCTATCATCTCTGAGATTCCCGCTCCGCAACAGCTGGACGGTCCTCTGCAGATGCTGATCACTTCGCTAGACTACAGTTCCTACGTGGGGCGTATTGCTGTAGGGCGTGTGCATCGTGGCACCATACACAACGGCGACACCGTGCTCCTCTGCCACAAAGATCGTGAGCCACATCGGGAGAAGGTCAAGGAGCTCTACACGTTTGAGGGCATTGGCAAGGCAAAAGCGGACTCCGTCTCCAGTGGCGACATTTGCGCCATCGTGGGCTTTGACCACTTTGAGATTGGTGACACCATTGCTGACCCTGAGCACGCTGAGGCTTTAGACAGTATCTCGGTCGATGAGCCGACGATGTCGATGCTCTTTACGATCAACAACTCTCCCTTCTACGGACGAGAAGGTAAGTTTGTCACCTCTCGCCACATCCATGAGCGTCTGATGCGTGAGCTGGACAAGAACCTCGCTCTGCGTGTCGAGACGACTGACCAAGCGGATTCGTGGAATGTCTTCGGACGTGGTGTCCTGCACCTCTCCGTACTGATCGAGACGATGCGCCGTGAGGGTTACGAGCTACAGGTCGGTCAGCCCCAGGTCATCATCAAGGAGATTGATGGAGTACGATGCGAGCCTATTGAAGAGCTCACAATCAATCTCCCCGACGAGAATAGTAGCCGTATCATCGATATGGTCATACAACGCAAGGGCGAGATGACCGCCATGGAAAGCAAAAACGGGCGTACGCACCTAGTCTTTACAATTCCTTCGCGTGGGATCATTGGACTCCACAACAGCGTCCTAACCGCTTCGGCTGGAGAGGCGGTTATAGCTCATCGCTTCCTAGAGTTTGGACCTTGGCGTGGCGACATCGAGCGACGCAATAATGGTAGCATCATAGCTGGTGAGAGCGGTACCGCCTTTGCCTATGCGCTCAACAACCTCCAGAGCCGTGGACGCTTCTTCATCGCTCCCCAAGAGGAGGTCTACGCAGGACAAGTGATCGGAGAGCATACGAAGGACAACGATCTGACGGTCAACGTCTGCAAGAGCAAGAAGCTCACCAATATGCGTGCTGCTGGTAGTGATGACAAGGTAGCACTCGCCCCGCCCGTCGTCTTCAGCTTAGAGGATGCACTCGAGTATATCAAGGCAGACGAGTATGTGGAGGTCACGCCTAAGTCTATGCGCCTGCGCAAGATCCTCCTCAACGAGCTAGACCGCAAGCGTGCCAACAAAGCATAATCAACTCACTCACTTTATAAACACAATTAACTATGAAACGAATCGCACTACTCATCATCGCCATGCTCACGCTTGGCTTTGCAGCGCAGGCTCAGTCCACCTTTAGCAAAGGGACGACAACTGCTAACCTCGGACTTGGTATCGGCGGTACCCTCTTCAGCAGCGACTACAACGTCATCCTTCCGCCACTCTCTCTAGGTATCGACCACAGCGTAGTCAGTGGTCTCTTTGATGGCAACGGATCTATCGGTGTGGGTGGATACTTTGCCACTGAGCTCTATCACATCAAGGGTTATGACAAGGGGCTCTGGAATCAGACAATAATCGGTCCGCGCGGATCTCTGCACTATCAGTTTGTAGATAGGCTCGACACCTACTTCAGCCTCATGCTAGGTCTTAAGCTCATCAGCTGGGACTATAAAGTAAATGTTCCTGGAGGCAAAATCAAGAGCAAGGACACCACGACAGATTTCGACTGGGGTGCACACATTGGTGCTCGCTACTATCTCTCCGACCGATGGGCTATCATGGGTGAGTTTGGTTATGGACTAACCTACCTCACACTCGGTGCCACCTATCGCTTCTAAGTCTTAGCGAAGACCTACAATACAATCAAAGCAGGAGACGGCTCACGGGCTGTCTCCTGCTTTTGCTTTTAAGGCTTTGTAGGATCACTCGTCGTGAGGCGTAGGGTGCTGCTGATTGCGAGGGTGGTAACGCAGTATGTCGGCACGGAGTGCGGAGCGATCCACATGGGTGTAGACCTCGGTCGTCGCAATACTCTCATGCCCCATCATTAGTTGGATAGCGTGCAGGTCGGCTCCGCCCTCGAGTAGGTGCGTGGCAAAGCTGTGTCGCAGCGTATGCGGACTGATCTCCTTCTGTATGCCCGCTAGCTCAGCAAGCGTACGGATCAGGCAGAAGACCGTGATGCGAGAGATCGCCTGACCACGACGTGAGATAAAAAGGTATTGATCATATCCAGGTTTCGCATTATAGCGGTATGGATCGCAGAGGTAGCGCTGCACATCAGAGACCGCCTTGGGACTCATCGGCACCAGTCGCTCTTTGCGACCCTTGCCCCAGACGTGCAGATAGCCCTCATCGAGGAAAACGTCGGAATAGGTCAGCCCGCAAAGCTCCGAAACGCGTAGCCCACAGCTGTATAGCACCTCAACGATAGCGGTATCTCGTGAGGCTTCAGGACGATCCCAGTCTATGGCTTCGAGGAGGCTGTCTATCTCTGCCAGTGTGAGCACCTCGGGGAGCTTCTTATGTATCGGAGGCGTCTGCAGCATGTCTGTCGGATCACGCTCTATCTCCTCCTCTAGCGTTAGGAAGCGAAAGAAACTCTTGACCCCGCTCAGCACACGAGCCAGCGAACGCATCGAGATGCCTAAGTCCAGTAGATGCGCCGCAAAGTTATTGAGATGCTTCAGCTCCACCTTCCGCAGATTCAGCCCCATATCGTCTATGTAGGTGTAGAGCTTGTCCACGTCATAGAGGTAGGAGTCGATACTGTTATCTGAGAGGTGCTGCTCCAACCTCAGGTAAGTTTTGTAGCGCTGTATCAGTTGCTGTCTTGGTTCTAGACTCATTGCAAGGGAGTTTCTTACTATCTTTGCGCTACGAAGTTAGCCATTTGCATCTAAACCGACAAGTTCACTATGTCTACAAATAGTTTGATCGAAGCCCTTCCTACCCCAACCACGGGGCAACCAGCCATACTCATACTCAATGGACCTAACCTGATCCAGGTGGGTCAGCGCGAAGCTGAGATCTACGGATCGACCCCTCTAGTTCCCTACTTGGAGCAGCTCGCTCGTGATACCACAGAGGCGACCATTGCCATCCGCTACTCACACTACGAGGGCGCACTCATCGAGTATCTCTACCAGGCTCAGGAGCTAGGCTACCAGGCGGTTATACTCAATGCGGGGGGCTATACGCACACCTCCGTAGCTCTAGCAGACACGATACGCGCCATCGCACTACCAGTCATCGAGGTGCACATCTCCCAGCCACTAGCCCGTGAGTCCTATCGCCACACCTCGCTCATAGCGCCCTACTGCCGTGGTAGCATCGCCGGCTTTGGCGTAGCCAGTTACGACTTAGCCGTACGGGCTGCCATTCAGCTGAGCCGTTGACACCTTATATTATATAGAACTATGGACGCAGAGCTAGAGCTTTATACCCAGCAGCATAGCTCCTTCGGGCATCCTCTACTAGACGAACTGCTCCGCACGGCCTATGTACGACTCTTACAGCCGAGGATGGTGTGTGGTGCTACGCAGGCGGGACTACTTTCGATGCTCATTCGCCTCAGTGGTGCCAAGCGTGTACTTGAGTTAGGAGCTTATAGTGGTTACTCAACGATAGCAATGGCGATGGCACTCGAGCCAGTGGCTGGCGAGATCGACTCCATCGAGTGCGATGCTGAGATGATCCACTTCCTTACCCCCTTTGTAGCACGTAGCGGGTGCGCCGAGCGCACTCACATACACCACGGTAAAGCTCTAGAGCTGATGCCTGCACTACTCGCGCAGCACCAGTACGACCTCGTTTACATCGATGCGAACAAACGTCAGTACCCCGACTACTACCAGCTACTGCGCAAGCACCTACGCCCTGGAGCGATCATCCTAGCGGACAACACACTCTGGGACGGCAAAGTAACAACCGCCCCCTCGCCCCACCACGACCTGCAGCTCGAGGGGATCCAGCACTTCAACGAACTAGTCGCTCAGGATAGTGGTGTGGAGCAACTCCTCCTGCCGCTTCGTGATGGGCTCACGATCATTCGCATCTTGTCCGCTTAGTCGGGCTGAGCTGGAGCGATAGTCTTTGCCGCCTGTGCAGCATGCTCAGCCGTTGTGGGCAGTTCAGCCGTTGTAGGCGTTGCCACAGTAGTTGGCTTGACCGTGTCGCTCTTTGCTTGCATCTTGAGGGAGGTCACCTCATTGCGTAGCTTGATCAGCTCCTCACGCTGCTCGGTGGAGAGCTTATTGAGCTTGAGCCACTCAAGGAGCGCACGCACCGCCAGTCCGATCGTGATGACCGTAACTGCCCCGATGGCGCCCGACCAAGAGATGGTGACAAAAGGCAGATCCTGTGTAGGCGTACGCCACCCGAAGAGCGCCTTGCAGAGGATCGGCATAAAGAGCGCGACAACGGCAACAATCACCACAAAGGCTACATAGCCGCCGAAGTGCCGACGACGCATCATGTGCCCAGCTACATAGTAGTAGTTGAGGTAAAAGATTAGGATCAGAAAAATGTCAAGTAGCCAAGTAGAGAGGTAGTAAGAGGGAGCCTCCCAAAAGTTTGCCGCTGTCGTGACGCTCTGCCCGATCAAGATGGACTGGATCAGCACGATGACGAGCCATGCGATTAGAGAGATCAGCCAAGTATAGCTTTTCGTCGAGCTTTGCTTTGTAGCAGTAGAGTCTTGTTTCATAGTACAGGTAGACTTAGAGTTATTACACCACAAAGATACAACAGGATAACGAAAGAAGCCTATCACATCCTCAAAATTGCGTTTTGGAATGGAAAATACGATTTGAGTTGCCTTGCTCTTGACTTCGTATGCAGGGTTGACGCATTATACCCTGTATCCTAGCAGCTATGCCTGACGCCAACCGAAGAATAGATGGATTAAGTCTTGCTACATAGCGCTATGGACTCACATTATAGCTACTCCTAGATCTCCATTGAGATCAATTCCTCGGAGCAAAAGCCCAAATAGCTCGGAGGAAATCGACCAATTCTTCCGAAGAATCAACTCATACTTCGGAAGAATTTTTCATTTGCTCACTGGATAATCCTAGATCTTCCACGGAGGATTGTTCTATTTCCTCCATTTCCCGAGATCCTTCATTAAGGCGTAGGTAAACCTACCCCGTATAATGCGTCACCCCTGCGTCACCCCTGAGGATCTACAACGATTTGAAAATTATTTGCTATCTTTGCCCCCACAAGCAAGTATAACCAATCAAATATGAATACCTTTATGAACAACTTACTCAGAAAAGCGCTCGCACTCTGCGTCCTCATCTTCGCTACGGGATACTGTCTGTCAGCACAGGTAGTCGTCGTGCAGGGTGAGCCCGAGGCTCCACTACCACAGACGCTCAACGAGGTGCGCCTCAACCTCCTAGCACCCGTCGCCTTCAAGGCTATATCACTAGAGTATGAGCGATCCACGACCAAGGTAAAAGATCTGGGCTTCGGAGCTACCATCAGCGCCAGCTTTGCCCATACTGGAGATTATGAAACCACGATCTTTCCTACTTTTGGAGTGATGCCCTACGCACGCTGGTACTTTGGCGGCAAGAGGCTCGCTGCCACAAGACTTAACTCTGGATTCTTTATCGAGGCGAATACAGCGATCAACTATCATCGGTATACTCGAAACAGCTACAAAGGATATTATGAAGAGCCAACGACCGAGACGAAGCAAGGCGCCTCTTGGGGCATCGGTCTCGGTGGCGGCTGGAAACTGGTCTCTCGTAGCAACTGGAGTGGCGAGATCAGTCTACGTATCGGACGCAACCTAGTGAAAGGCGATGGAGCTGATGACGTATACGTATACCCAGCTATCTCCGTGGGCTACCGCTTCTAGTCATCTTGCTACACTATTAGTTTTTAGAGAGGGCATCTAGAAAAGATGTCCTCTCTCCTTTTTTCTACGCCTATCATATTCCGAAGCTTCTCTCCCTCTGCGGTATTTGTAAAAAGTGAGTATCTTTGCACTTGGGTGAATCTACTAGACCTGAGTGAAGACCTCCTGCAACATATACGGGTCTTGACTCGTCTACCTAGTAAAGGTGTGTCTAGTACTACACCTACGCTCTTTGAACAGACAACTAGAAATACATCAATAACTTTTAGACAACTAGATATGAATCTAAAGCGAATGCTGTCTATGACTGTGGTCCTCCTGACCTTGATGCTACCTCGTGTAGCCCTTGCTCAGGATATGAGTCAACCACTACCCATAGACCCACAAGTCCGTACGGGTAAGCTCGAGAATGGGCTGACCTACTTCATCCGTCACAATGAGCAGCCGAAGGATCGTGCTGAGTTTTACATTGCTCAGCGTGTCGGCTCTATCCTCGAGGAGGAGAATCAGCGTGGTCTGGCTCACTTCCTAGAGCACATGTGCTTCAACGGGACAAAGAACTTCCCCGACAAGACACTCATCAGCTACCTCGAGTCAAATGGTATGCGCTTCGGCTACAACCTCAATGCCTACACCGGTATCGACGAGACGGTCTACACCCTTATGGAGGCTCCTACGGAGCGTCAGGGCTTCATCGACAGCTGCCTACTCATCCTACACGACTGGAGTGGCTTCGTAACGCTAGCCGACGAGGAGATAGACAAGGAGCGTGGTGTCATCACTGAGGAGTGGCGCTCTCGTGACAATGCGCAGATGCGTATGCTCAATACGGCACTCCCCAAGATCTACCCCAACAATCGCTATGGTGTTCGCATGCCTATCGGTCTGATGAGCGTAGTCAACGGCTTTAAGTACAACGAGCTACGTGACTACTATCACAAGTGGTACCGCCCCGACCTACAGGCTATCATCGTAGTCGGTGATGTCGACGTAGACTATGTGGAGAAGAAGATCAAAGAGATGTTTGCCGACATCCCTGCTCCAGTCAATGCTGCGGAGCGTGTCTACTTCCCCGTAGAGGACAATGACGAGCCACTCGTAGCCATCGAGAAGGACAAGGAGGCTACCAGCACAGATCTGATGATCATGTTTAAGACTGACGCTATGCCTGTCGAGATGACCCGCACCATCGCTGGTGTCATGAAGAATTACCTCTATGGCGTCACAAACCGCATCATCAGCGAGCGCTTTACAGATCTCATGCACAAGCCTAACCCAGCCTTCATCAGTGCAAATGGATATATAAGCAACTACTTCCTCGCTCAGACCAAGGATGCTCTTACCTTCAGTGCTACGGCACGTGAGGGCGAGCTAGACGTAGCACTCAAGGCTCTCATGGCTGAGATAGAGCGTATACGCCAGTACGGCTTTACACAGGGCGAGTATGAGCGTGCACGCACAGACCTACTCAAGGCTTTTGAAAACAGCTACAACGAGCGTGAGACCCGTAAGAATAGTGCCTACGCTAACGAGTACAAGGACTACTTCACCACGGGTGGATACATCCCAGGTATAGAGATGGAGAAAGCTATGATGGAGCAGGTTGCTGCAAACATACCTCTAGAGGTTGTCAACCAGATGGCACAGGCTCTCATCACTGACAAGAATATGGTAATCATGCTGATGGCTCCTGACAAGGAGGGACTCACACTACCCACCGAGGCTGAGCTGATCGCTAAGGTTAACGAGTACCGCAAGCTCCCCGTAGAGCCTATCAAGGACGCTGTCTCTGATATGAAGCTTATGGAGGAGGCTCCAAAGGCTGGCAAGATCACCAAGCGTGAGGACAACCTACAGTTTGGTACTACTCGCCTCACCTTGAGCAACGGTATGGTAGTCTATCTCAAGACGACTGACTATAAGAAGAATCAGATCTCACTAACAGCTGTAGCTCCTGGTGGTACAAACGCTTATCTCAAGAATGCAGAGGATCTACCTAACATCAAGAACCTCAGCAGCGTTGTCGCACTGGGTGGTGTAGGTAAGTTTGACAACCCTACTCTCACCAAGGCACTCACGGGTCGTAGCGTCTCTGCTTCTGGCTCTATGGGTGGTACGAGAACTTACTTTAGTGGTATCTCTACACTTGAGGATATGGAGACCTTCTTCCAGCTTCTCTACCTCCGTATGACACAGCCTAGACAGGATGCTGACGCTTTTGCCAACTGGCGCACCAACACGATCGAGCAGATCAAGAATATGGAGTCCAATCCTATGGTTTCATTCCAAGACTCACTCATCTATGCGCTCTACAACAACAATCCTATGATGAAGCGTGCTACCATTGCTGAGATCGAGGGTGTCAACTACGACCGTGTGATGCAGATCTGGAAGGAGCGCATCGCTGATCTCGGAGACCTACAGCTATACTTCATCGGTAATGTAACTCCTGAGCAGTTGATTCCTTACCTAGAGAAGTACGTAGCCTCTGTACCCACCAAGGGCAGTAAGCACGAGATGCACAAGGAGCTCGTACCCGCAGTACGTCAGGCATCTATGCACATTGACTTCAAGAAGGAACTCGCTACTCCTATGGCTATGGTCATAGCAGCTTATACAGGTAAGCTACCCTACACGCTCCACAACGAGCTAGCTATGGAGGTACTCGGAGCTGTCATGGATCAGGTCTACACAGCTACCGTTCGTGAGGACGAGGGTGGTACCTACGGTGTTAGCTCGGATGGATCCATCAGTGACAATCCTGAGGGAGAGACAACCTTCCAGATCTTCTACCAGACAGATCCTGAAAAGGTAGACAAGCTCAACAAGATCATCTACGCAGAGCTCGACAAGGTGGCTAAGAATGGTCCCGACAAGGAGATGTTTGACAAGACGATCCTCAACATGAAGAAGGACTATGCCGAGAATCTTAAGAAGAACGGCTACTGGCTCGGCCACATGATTGACTTCTTCTTCGATGGTCGTGACTTCCAGACTGACTATGAGAAGACGCTCAACGGCATCACGCCTGCAGACGTACAGCGTATCGCTCAGGAGCTCCTTAAGCAGGACAACCTCATCGAGGTGATCATACGTCACGCTGGGGACGCTAAGTAAATAACCCTAGCAGCTCTACGGAGATCTGTCTCACCTGGTGAGATATGACTCTGTAAGTAGCTAGCGACTAACAACGAGAGCGAGTAATTCCAGGGTCTAACCCTTTGAGTTACTCGCTCTTACTATGCTTAACCTTCCCTAGTCCTTTGCAATGGCAGCCCTTTGGGAGGATCAGGTAGACTGTTCGATCAGCCCACCACATCTTTAGAGAAACAGATTAGGTGCTTCCTAACCTTACCAGCTCTAAACTAGATTATGTGACAAAATCGTTGCGATAGAGTGTTGCATATATGAAGAATAAGTCTTACCTTTGCAACGTGTTTTTCATGGTGTTAGATTTTAAGGTTAATGAGAAGGGGCTGTCGTACTGACAGCCCCTTTTTTTATCCGATCAACCAAACTGATCCAACAGACTCATTCAAGGGACATTCCACGACATCATTGCGTGCTTCCCCTTTTCCAAAAAGCTTAATGGTCTTTTTTGCTACCTTTGTAGCGTGTGGCTAGGCAGTCTCACGCTACTCTTTAGTTAACTACAGCTTCTTATGTACCGAGTCAACGTCTCTCTCTTTATCAAAGCTCAGGAGTATCAGCTCCTCGACAATTTCCTACGCACTACGCTGGTGCCGCTGATACGTGGCGATGAGGGCGTGGCGCAAGTGGATCTCCTGGAGGTGATGGCACAAGCGCCCGTTGTGGAGATGGCGCAGCCGATGGACGATATGGTCCTAGCTCTGCTCATCTCCCTAGAGCAGGAGCGAGATGTAGCCCACTACCTCTCTGAGGTACTGTGCGAACGTCTGGAGCTGCTGGGCAAGACCTTTGGCGAGCGCGTCCTATACCATGTCACCCCGATGAGACAGATCGCACTATGAGCAAGTCACGAGGCGAGCGCATCCTGATAGGCATCGACCCAGGCACCATTGTGATGGGCTACGGACTGCTCTCCGTGCGGGGGCAGCATGCCGAGATGCTCACCATGGGGGTGATCGAGCTGAGCCGTTACGAGGATCACTACACCCGCCTGGGACGTATCTACAAGTGGGTCGCGGGACTGATCGATGAGTTCCTGCCTGATGAGATGGCTCTAGAGGCGCCTTTCTATGGCAAGAATGTGCAGTCGATGCTCAAGCTGGGGCGGGCGCAGGGGGTCGCTATGGCGGCGGCTCTGAGCCGGGACATACCCATCGCGGAGTATGTGCCGATGCGTGTCAAACAGGCAATCACCGGTACGGGGCAAGCTTCCAAAGAGCAGGTGGCAACGATGCTCCAGCGGGTGCTCCGCATTCCCGCCGAACTGATGCCCGAAAAGCTCGATGCAACCGACGGCTTGGCGGTCGCTTACTGTCACTTCCTGCAAACCTCTAATGCGGTGGCTACGTCCAACGAGAGTACCAAGAGCTGGAAGGAGTTTATCAAAGCCAACCCAAACAAAGTGCACGGACTCTAAGCAAAACATAACCTATGATCTCAATCCGCAAACTACTCACACTCCTCTGCTGCTACCTCTGTAGCGCACTACTTCTATCGGCGCAACAAGAGACAAGGCAGGCGCCTCCTCTTGGCATCTGGGAGGGCACCCTACAAGTCTCTGGCACGGAGCTACCTCTCCGCTTCAACATCTTCAAGGATCAGCAAGAGCGTGTCTGCTGCACGATGGATAGTCCGTCACAGATGGCGACAGGTATCGAAGCAACGATCGAGCTTGCCGAGGGCATCGTCATCACCATACCGAACCTATACGTTCGCTACGAGGGGAAGCTCGTGAGTAGCGACACCATCGTGGGTACCTTCGCTCAGGGCGGTATGACGCTACCGCTCACACTCGTACGGGCCAGCAAGCCCGCCAAGGCTGATCGTCCGCAGACGCCACAACCTCCCTACCCCTACGAGACAGAGGATGTAACCTTTTACAATGGCACGGCACCGCTCCACGGCACGCTCACCTACCCTGTCGGACATCAGGCGGGGAGCCGTGTGAGCCAGGTCGTTCTCTTTGTCTCTGGCTCGGGCATACAGGATCGTGACGAGACTCTTGCGGAGCATAAGCCCTTTGCCGTGCTGGCGGACTACTTGGCTCGGCACGGTGTAGCGACGCTGCGCTACGACGATCGTGGCTATCACGACGATATTGACTCGGGCAGTGTTGCCGAGGCGACTACAGCAACGCTAGCGGACGATGCTGCAGCTGCGGTCCACTACCTACGTGGTCGGAAGACTTTCGACAAGGTGGGCGTGCTGGGGCATAGCGAGGGCGGTACCATCGCCTTCATGCTAGCAGCTCGCAGTGTCCCTGACTTCATCATTAGCTTAGCGGGTAGCACACTACCAGGCAAGGAGGTTTTGCAAGACCAGATGGACCTTGCCCTTACTCGGGCGGAGGTACCAGAAGAGCTTCGCGCAGAGTATCTGCGAGCTGCTGTGGCAACCTTTGACCAAGCTGCTCAGAGCGACCTGCGTGGCGAGGCTTTGGTCACCAAAGTTCTGTCGGAGGGACATTACCAGCTTCCTATCGGTTTGGCTTTGGATCTCAAGAAGGTTGCCGACGGGCTGAACCCTTGGCTTATCTACTTCACGCAATACGATCCGAAGGGGGACATAGCGCAGACACACTGCCCTGTGCTGGCACTCAATGGTTCGCTAGACCAACAGGTGCTGGCGGACAAGCATCTAACTGTCATCGAGCAGAGTCTCCCGACGGGGACACCACGGCAAGTACGCAAGATGGAGGGGATGAACCACCTCTTCCAACACGCAACGACAGGAGCCGTGAGCGAGTACTATCAGATCAGTGAGACGATCGCTCCCGAGGTTCTGGAGCTGATCGTCGAATGGCTCACCAAACTACCTAAATAAGGACTAAATCAATGAGTAAGATCAAGACTCCACAGAGCGGTGAGACGGGGCAGCTCTCGTGGCTATATGACCCCAAGGAGCAGTCGCTCACGCTATCGGGTGCGGGTGCTATACCCGACTACCCTATTGCAAAAGCCCCGTGGCATGTGCTTAGAAAGCAGATCAAATCGATCGTGCTAAGGGAGGGTGTGACCCGTATCGGTGACTACGCCTTCTATGACTGCACAGAGCTCATGAGCGTTGAGATACCCGAAGGGGTGACGCAGATCGGAGAGAGTGCCTTCGCCTGTTGCCAGAGCCTAGAGTCTGTGACGATCCCAGGGAGCGTCACGGAGATTGGCGAGGGGGCTTTTGAGTCTTGTGACAGTATGATGGTGCTAGAGCTTGCCTCAGGACTGAAGTGTGTGGGGGCCTTTGCTTTTAGTGAATGTGTCGCTCTCAGGGAACTCGTCCTACCTAACACAGTGGAACGAATCGAGCGCAGTGCTTTTGCAGGCACTATGGCACTCCACGAACTGGTCATCCCTGGCAATGTGCAGGAGATCGGCGACAACGCTTTCAATGGGTGCATCCAGCTCAGCAGTCTCACGCTCTCGGAGGGCATTCGGGTGATTGAGGAGATGGCTTTTAGCAATTGTAGTGACCTCACGGAGGTGCTGATTCCCGCCTCGGTGGAGTGTCTAGGCGATGGGGTCTTTTCGGACTGTCTTGCTATGACGCAGATTGCTGTAGCTCCTGAGAGTGAGCACTTTGTCGTACGGGATGACATCCTATACAGCAAGGACCTAAGTGTCTTGGTACACTACCCAGCGTCTAAAGAGGAGCAGGAGTTTACGATACCTGAGGAGGTACGTAAGATTGCGGGGCTAGCCTTTGCGAGCAACTACTTTCTAATGGAGGTCATGCTCGGAGATCATCTAGAGGAAGTGGGATCGTATGCTTTCGCCCGTTGCTCGAGCCTCAGCTTCATGTCTCTACCAGCGCAGACAACACGTCTCGGAGTCTCCCCCTTTCACGACTGCACCATGCTCCTCGAGATTGAGGTGGATCCGAACAACCCATGCTACTCCTCGATCGATGGTGTCCTGTATAATAAGGAGCAGACACAGCTGATCCAGTACCCCGCGGGGCTGTACGATGACTTTTACAAGGTTCCCGACACGGTGCGAGAGATCGCTGAAAACGCTTGCTACGACGCCCAGGACCTCGAAGTCTTAAAGATACCTGCGGGAGTACGTAAGATTGGGGATATGGCATTTGCCTTCTGCGATCAGCTCCGCGATGTGGAGATCCGTGTGGCAGACCCCGCACAGGTAGAGGTCGGTTTGATGGCTTTCTTTAGTGTAGCTGGTACGCCTCGCACGCTACGTGTACCGAAGGGAAGTAGCAAGCTCTACAAGAAAAGCGAGCAGTGGCAAGACCTCGCCAAAAAGATTATTGAGCAATAGTGATCACGTTAAGGCGATATGCCTCTGATCACTACACCTATAGAGCAAGCGCTCCCAGCTACAGAAAGAACAACATACAAGGCTTCCAAAAAGTTCCAGCCTAGGAAAAGTAAATTTCCAAGGGAGGAAATTTCGTTTTCCTCCAGAGGAAATTCTTATTATCCACGGGGGAGCCGAAAAATTCTTCGGACATATCATTTGATTCTTCCGAAGTATCATTTGATTCTTCCGAAGAAATTTTCTTTTCCTCCGTGGAAATTTTTTATTCTTCAGCGAACTATTGGAAGAACTTCCCCGTGGAGTATCGGGATCGTTGAAGTGATCGTAATCGTGTAATCCGCCGTAGAAACACACCTAGACCCTGTCGTTGAGCCATCAACTCCGCACGAGTAGTCTTAGTAAGTCTGATTGTGTGAGTTCCCCTGATGATGAGAGTCGCATCAAGGTATGGTATCTCTAAAATCCTTATCTTTGCGAGAGCATTGGTATATATGCACTATACTATGACCTTTGGACTATAAAAAATATGAGCCAACTATACATCTACAACACTCTGGAGCGGGCTAAAGTGCCCTTCGAGCCAATTGCACCACCGCATGTGGGTCTCTACGTCTGCGGACCGACCGTTTACGGGGATCCGCACTTAGGGCATGCTCGCTCGGCAATTACATTTGACATACTCTTCCGCTACCTCAAGCATCTCGGCTACAAGGTGCGCTATGTGCGCAATGTGACCGACGTGGGGCATCTAGAGCATGATGCAGATGATGGCGAGGACAAGATCGCTAAGAAGGCTAAGCTCGAGCAGCTGGAGCCGATGGAGGTGGCTTACTACTACCTCACACGCTATCACGATAGTCTGCGCCTACTCAATGTGCTGCCGCCCTCTATCGAGCCGCTTGCCTCGGGACATATCATCGAGCAGATCCAACTGGTGCAGCAGATCCTCGATGCGGGTTACGCCTATGTAAGCCAGGGAAGTGTCTACTTTGACGTGCTCAAGTATCACGCTGATCACCCTTACGGCATCCTAAGCGGACGCAATGTGGAGGATATGATCTCTAACACGCGCGAACTGGACGGACAAGACGAGAAGCACAATCCGCTGGACTTCGCTCTCTGGAAGAAGGCGCAGCCTAACCACATCATGCGGTGGCCTTCGCCTTGGAGTGAGGGCTTCCCCGGGTGGCACTGCGAGTGTACCGCTATGGGACGTAAGTACTTAGGTGCTCACTTCGACATCCATGGCGGTGGGCTAGACTTGACCTTCCCGCATCATGAGTGCGAGATAGCACAGGCGGTCGCATCGCAGGGTGAGCCGATGGTCAAGTACTGGATGCACAACAATATGATCACGGTGGATGGCAAGAAGATGGCGAAGAGTGCCGGCAACTTCATCACCCTCGAAGAATTCTTCACGGGCGATCACCCCGCACTCGAGCAGGCTTACGCCCCGATGACCATTCGCTTCTTCGTCTTGAGTGCACACTACCGTGGTACGGTGGACTTTAGCAATAGCGCCTTGCAAGCTGCTGAAAAAGGGTACCAGCGTCTTATGGATGCTGATGCTAAGCTTCAATCGCTCAAGCCCTCGGCTACCTCAACGATCGAAAAGATCGATCTGGCGGAACGTTGCAAGGAGGCGATGGACGATGATGTCAATACGCCGATGGTGATTGCTGCGCTCTTTGATGCGGCTCGACTCATCAACTCGATCCACGACGGACACGAGCAGATCACGAGCGAGCAGCTGGAGGAGCTACGCAGTGCCTACGACCTCTACCTGCACGACATACTTGGTATGCAGTCGGCTACGGAGACCGCTGATCTGAGCGGTAGTCAGCAGGAAGCTTTCGCGGGAGCTATGGACTTGCTTCTAGAGATTCGCGCCAAGGCTAAGGCTAGCAAGGACTGGGAGACTAGTGACCTGATACGCGACAAACTGACCGCTCTAGGCTTTGAAATCCAAGATACCAAGAGCGGTGCCGAGTGGAAGGTGCTGTAAGACGCTTTACCCCTGATTAGTCTCTAATGCTCTCACTCATTATACCCGTCTATAACCGCCCTGAGGAGGTCGAGGAGTTATTACACTCGCTCGCTCAGCAGCAGGCCCCCCCGTCCTACGAAGTTGTCATCGTGGAGGATGGGAGTACGGTCCCTTGCGCTGCGGTCGTGGATCGCTATCGTGACCTGATGAGCATACACTATGAGGTGGTGCCCAACGGAGGACCCTCTAGAGCGCGCAACATAGGTGTGCGTCACGCTACGGGCGACTGGGTCATCATCCTCGACTCGGACGTGGTGCTACCGCCTGACTACCTATACAATGTATCTCAGGCGATCGCTGCGGACCAATGCGATGCGTGGGGCGGTCCCGATGCGGCTCCGTCGCTACAAGATGGCTCCTTCGGTATGTGGCAGCGTGCGATCAACTATGCGATGACCTCGCCCCTTACGACGGGTGGCATACGAGGCGGTAGCAAGCGGCTGACGAAGCGATTCTACCCACGCACCTTCAATCTGGGCTGTCGCAAGGCTCTCTTTGAGTCTCTCGGGGGCTTTGATGAGACGATGCGCTATGGCGAGGATATAGACTTTAGCATGCGTCTCTACGAGGCGGGCAGTCGTGTTGCGCTTCTTCCAGAGGCGGTGCTCTATCACAAGCGGCGCGTGGACTTGCGTAAGTTTTACCGACAGGTGTGGCACTCAGGTACGGCTCGTGTAGAGCTCTCACGGAGACACCCAGGGTCGATGCGCTTGACCTACCTGCTCCCCACGCTCTTTGTGGTGACGACGCTCGTGGTCACACTGCTTGCTCTGTGGTGTCCCTGGTTCTGGCTCTACCACTTGCTCTTTATTGTCTCTATCTTTGCAGACGCATTCTATCGCACACACTCGGCGGCTGTCGCTTGGCGAGCTGTCGTAGCCTCTTTTGTCCAGCTCTCGGGCTATGGCATCGGCTACCTCGGTCAGCGGGTCAAACGGTGCAAAGCTTAATCCTCAAACTCTATCTCTGAGCTATCTTATGAAACAGATTCCCTGGCAGCGCATCTTGCTCATCTTTGGGTTCTTCCTCATCGTTGCGATTGGTTACTTTACTCCCGCACACTTTGAGGGGCGGACGCTCTTTCAAGCGGACGTGGCTGGTGTCTCGGGCAATGGCTCCGACGTACAGGCTAGCGACGAGACCTCCTACTGGACGAACTCGCTCTTTGGCGGGATGCCGATGTATCAGATCAGTCCATCCTATCCCTCGACCAAGCCACTGCAATACCTGCAAGATGTGCTGACGCTCCGCAAGCCGCTGAGCATACTAGGCACCTATCCGTGGCTGATCTTTGCGCTGCTCGTGGGCTTCTACATCTTCATGCGTTCGCTCAAGGTGGGCCCTCTGCTCTCCGTGCTGGGAGCGGTCATGTGGGCCTTGTCGAGCTACTTCATCATCCTCATTCATGCGGGACACATCTGGAAGTTGACCGCACTCTGCTTCGTCCCTCCTACGATCGCTGGACTCGTCTGGTGCTACCGTGGCGAGCGGCTCTGGGGTGGTGCGCTCTTTGCCTTCTTTATGGCGCTGCAGCTCTTGGCAAACCACGTACAGATGACCTACTACTTTGCGCTGCTAATGGGCGTTCTAGTCATTACCTTCTTGGTGCAGGCGATTAGAGAGCAAAAGGTTGTGGACTTCCTCAAGTCTACCGGTGTGCTCCTTCTCGCTGGGCTCCTCGCCATTGCGGTCAATGGGACCAACCTCTACCACACTTACCAGTATGCTCAGGAGACGATGCGTGGCGGCAGTGAGCTGACGATCGCACCGCCTCATGCTCCCGAACAAACGGGCGCAGAGGTCAACAGCAAGGGCCTCTCCAAAGAATACATCACACAGTGGAGCTATGGCATCGGTGAAACCTGGACACTTCTCGTACCTAATACAAAAGGCGGTGCGACTGAGCCCCTAGCCAAGGGACACGCCAAGCAGCTTGCCAAGGCTCCCTATGAGTACCAGCAGATGCTGGGGCAGATGAATGCTTACTGGGGTGACCAACCATTTACCTCGGGGCCCGTCTATGTAGGCGCTTTCGTCTGCATCCTCTTCATCATCGGCTGTGTCGTTGTCAAAGGTCCGATCAAGTGGGGACTACTTGTCGCTACGATCCTCTCGATACTGCTCGCATGGGGCAAGAACTTCATGCCTTTGACCAACCTCTTCATCGACTGGATGCCGATGTACGACAAGTTCCGTGCGGTTTCCTCGATTCTGGTCATTGCAGAGCTAACGATCCCCACGCTAGCCGTGCTAGCGCTCGTGCAGCTCATCAAGGAGCCTCAGCTCCTACGCAGCAAGAGTGTCTGGATAGCGAGCGGGGTGCCCGTTCTGCTGTTACTTCTCTTTGCTCTGCTCCCAGATCTCTTCTTCGGCTTCCTATCTCAGCAAGAGAAGGGTATGTTTGCCGAGCTAGCTACGCAAGACCCCCGCTATCTGATGCTACAAGATCAGCTAGAGACGATGCGTATGGGCATCTTCCGGGCGGATGTGTGGCGCAGCTTGCTCTTTATCGTGCTGAGTGCGGTGCCGCTATGGCTCTTTGCCAAGGGCTATCTCAAGGCGCCGTGGCTCTGCTGTATCCTCGTCGGGGTGACACTCATAGACCTGTGGCAGGTGGACAAGCGTTACCTATCCGATGACGACTTCATCTCCTCGCAACTGGTGCAGCAGCAAGCGGCTCCTATGACAGAAGCGGATCGGACGATTCTTCAAGACAAGAGTCTTGGCTACCGTGTCTTCAATCGCACGGTCAATAGCTTTAACGATGCTACCACCTCTCGCTGGCACCACAGCGTGGGTGGCTACCACGCTGCCAAGCTGCAACGCTATCAAGACCTGATCACCTACCAGCTCTCCACGGGCAATAAGCAGGTCTATGACATGCTCAATACGAAGTACTTCATCGTTCCCAACCCAGAGACCCAGGCTCCTATGGCGGTGACCAATCCAGATGCCTTTGGGGCAGCTTGGTTTGTAGATAGCCTCCGCTGGGTTGCCAATGCCAATGAGGAGATGGAAGCGCTCTCCACGGCAGACCTGCGACACGTAGGTATCGTCGACCTCCGCTTTGGCGAGGAGCTACCGCAACCCCTAATGCTACCCGACAGCACCGCTCAGCGTAGCATCACCGTCACCAAGTACACCCCGCGTCAGGTGGTCTACGACGTATCTGCAGAGGCACCTGGCATAGCGATCCTCTCAGACATCTACTATCCGCACGGCTGGCATGCCACCATCGATAGCAAGGAGATACCGATAGCACGGGCTAACTATGTGCTACGTGCCGTCTCACTACCTGCTGGCAACTACCAGCTTGCGCTTACCTTTGCACCACGCTCCATAACCATAACCGAGAGCATAGCCTTTACGGCTTTAGCCCTTATCCTCCTAGCGCTCATCGGCTCTATTGTGTGGCGCATCAAACCATGGGGCAAAAGCAAGAAAGCCCTCACAGACTCACAAACGAATTAATTACCTTTATATATAGATCAAACTATGACTTATCGAAACTTACTAAAGATCACCACCGCCTTACTGCTAGCGGTCTTGGTCTCTTCGTGTGCTTGCAGGCTTAAGCCCCTAGAGAGCTCTGCCGCTCAGGTGGATCCTAACCCCTTAACACTTGTGGGTACGCAGATCCCTGGGCAGGTCCGTCTGACACTACCAGCCAAGTGGTGCCATAAGCGTGCCATCGTCAACATCACGCCTGAGCTACGCTACTCTGGTACCAGCGTGACGGGTCAGACTGTCACCATACAGGGTGAGAATGTACGTGACAACTACCAGACCATCTCCTACGATCGTGGTGGTAGCGTCATCGTTCCCTTTGCTTTTGAGTACAAACCTGGCATGGAGCAGAGCGACCTTTACCTTACCTTTACCGCTACGATCAAAGGCAAGAAGGTCAACCTCCCCGCTGTCAAGGTGGCTCGTGGTACCATCATGACTGCCGACCTAGCTAGCATTAGCGATGTCACGCCTGCTCTAGCTCGTGATGCGTTCCAGAGAGTGATCAAGGAGCAGTACACGGCTGACCTCAAGTTCCTCATCAATCGTGCTGAGGTACGTGCGGCTGAGCTCAACAAGCGTGAGGTCAAGGACTGGCAAGATGTCGTCGACAACGCTTATCAGGTGCCTAACCAAGAGGTAGACATCGAGATCCAGGCCTACGCCTCTCCCGATGGCGCTCAGGACCTTAACGAGCGTCTCTCGGCACAGCGTGAGCGCAACACTTCTAGTGTCATAGCTCGTAAGCTGGGCAATAAGAAGATCGAGGTCAACGCACACTACACCGCTGAGGACTGGGACGGCTTCCAGAAGCTTCTTGAGGCGAGCAACATACAGGACAAGGAGCTAGTCCTACGTGTCCTCTCTATGTATCCCGATCCTGAGGATCGCGAGCGTGAGATACGCAACCTCTCGCACGTATTCACACAGCTTGCTGACGAGATCCTTCCCGAGCTACGTCGCTCACGTCTCAATGCCAACGTGCGCATCATCGGCAAGAGCGATGACGAGCTCAAGATGTTCATGGCACAGCGTCCAGGTCGCCTCACCATCGAGGAGATCCTCTACACCGCTACGCTCTATGACAATGCTAAGGATCAGATGAACGCTTACCAGCAGGCTACGCAGCTCTATCCAAAGGACTATCGTGCGTACAACAACATCGGTACGCTTTACCTTGCTCAGGGCAACTACGAGCAGGCTGCTAAGTACTTTGCACAGGCTCAGAAGATTCAGCCCAACGCTGCTTCCAATATGAACGAAGCACTCCTTGCTCTCGACCGTGGTAATCTAGCCGAGGCTCAGCGCCTCATGGGTAGTGCCGTAGAGGTTCCCGAGGCTGGTCAGGGCATCGGTCTTCTACAGATGCACGAGGGTAAGTATGCAGACGCTATCCGCTCCTTTGGCAATACGCCATCGAACACGCTAGCCATCGCTCAGATCATGCAGGGGCAGTACGCAGATGCTACACGCACCCTCGCTGCTGTCGCACAGCCCAATGGCGAGACCGCTTACCTCAAGGCAGTCGTCGCAGCTCGCACAAACGATCTGCAGGCCCTCGTCAGCAACCTCCGCTCAGCTATCGAGCAGGATCGCAGCTACGCACAGCGTGCACAGCGTGACCTCGAGTTTGCAGCCTTCAGCCAGACACCTGAGTTTGTCGCTCTGGTCAAGTAATCCAACAGGTGTGACGTAACAGAGCGTCACTCCCCAACTCACGAGAGGAGCTACCCGCCTAGACGGATAGCTCCTCTCTCGTTATTTGTAACAAATGTAATTGTCGGCTGGTGGAAAGCTAGCAGAGCGCTGCGCAGATACGGTCGCACCAGATCAGCCCGTCGTGCGTCAGGCGCAGGTGATCATCGGCAGTGTGGGTGAGTAGTCCTTGCTCGAGCCACGGTGTGACACGCTCCATAAGCGGAACTCCTCGTAGCTCTGGCCGACGAAGGTCGATACCACGACAGGTGCGGAGCCCCAGCATGACACACTCTTCGTATAGCTCGGTCGGTGAGAGCCACTCCTCATCAGCAATTGGGAGCGTACCCTGCTGCAGGCGCTCTATATATAGGTGTATGTCGGAGACATTCCACCAGCGATGCCCTGCCGTGTAGCTATGCGCGCTAGGTCCTAGCCCCAGATAAGGCGTGCCGTCCCAATAAGCGCTATTGTGCTGAGAAGCAAAGCCTGGACGTGCCCAGTTGGACAGCTCGTAATGAGTAAAGCCTGCATCCCGACAGGCTGCGACCAGCGCATAGTACTGCGCCACGTAGGTCTCTTCGCTTGAAGGTGTCACCGCTCCGCGCTCCTTCATGCGATCCAATCGTGTGCCACTCTCGTAAGTCAAGCCGTAAGCAGAAAGGTGATTCACGGGAAGTGCCAACGCGTGCGCCAGGCTTTCCTCCCAATCCCGCTCATAGCCCTCAGGTAGCGCAAAGATCAGATCGATGCTCACATTGCTAATGCCTGCTTGTCGTATATAGTCGATCGCTCTCTCGGCTTGAGCAGCAGAGTGTCGGCGATGTAAGAAGCGCAGAGTCTCATCGCTCCAGCTCTGCACTCCTAGGCTGATGCGATTGAATCCTAGCTGCGCCACTCCCCTAGCCCACTCGGGCGACACATCCTCAGGGTTTGCCTCGATGGTTATCTCGATCGCCTTATCTAGTGTCCAGAGCGAGCGGATATGCATCATCAGTCGCTCTAGGAGCGGGAGCGGGAGGCTACTAGGCGTACCTCCGCCAAGGTAGATGGTGCGAGGAGCTGTAAACCACTGCTCCTTGTCGTGGTAGATCGTTAGTTCACGGCAGAGAGCCTCGACGAAGGCACTCTGTAGCGACAAGTCGCTCTGCGAGTAGAAGTCGCAATAGATGCATCGTGTGGGACAAAACGGAATATGCAGGTAGAGTCCCCACATACTACTTCTTTAGCTCATGAGAGTTGTAGTAAAGCGCCCCCGCCGAGAGCTTGCCTGTATGTCCACTAAATGTAGCGGGCTCTATAAAGAACTCGACCAAGACATCCTCTGGTAGAAAGTCCCGCGAGATGGTTGCCGAGCGTCCCGCGAGGTTTTGTCCAAGTAACACCAGAGGGCAGTCAAGATGCGATCCGTAGAGACGGTAGTAGAGATTGAAAGAGTGTCCCGTTGGCTCCTGGAGATCATAGTTCCAGGTAATGGTCAGCTTCTTTCCTTCATCTACAATTTCTTCAATCTTTGCCATACCAAAGGGGATACGAGGCTCGGCCCCGAAGGTGGGACGACGTGTCGGCAGGAGCATCTGGTCCTGACGCTCAGCGGGTAGCTGATCGTACATCTGCAAGAACTGCTCAGCGCGATAGTAGCTCACCCCTGAGAGTCCATAGTGCGCCACCGTGTCAAGCTGATTGTAGATGTCTTGTAGCTTCCAGCGAGAATTGTCATAGAGCCGATAGACGCCTAGCCCCGCTACTATAGGTCCGTGGGGAGCAATGCGCTTAGCCCAGTCCGCTATGTAGTAGTTGAAGTGTTTATCCTTGTAATAAATCATCGGCACGATAAAGTCCACAATGCCACGCTGAAACCATACGAGTGGATCTTGCGATACATCTTCCTTGCAGAAGTACCCTCCAGGAGCTGGCTTGGGTAACTGCTGATACTTGCCGATGCAAGCTGTCGAGAGAGCCACCTCGGGTGCCACTTCCTGTAGCGTGCGGTGAAGCGTATCGATCATAGCCGTCACATTAGCCTCACGCCATGCCATGCGAGGCAGACGCTCAGGATTCATCCGCTGGAAGCTCTTGAGATCGTTAAACTTACTCGGTCCATCGGGATAGCGGATGTAGTCTAGGTGCACGCCATCCACATCGTAGCGCGTGACTAAGTCGCGCACTAGCTGAGCCATATGTGTACGTACAGCAGGCTGCGCTGGATCCATAAACCATGCGTTACCCTGGCGGATGCATAGCTCGGGATGCGCTGCATAGAAGCCCTTACCCTGCTTAGCTAGCGAACGCACATGATCTTGCGTACCTAGCGGATAGACCACCATCCAGGCATGTACACTCATACCACGATGATGGCAAGCATCGATAGCATACTGGAGAGGGTCGTAACCATTCGGTAGCGTGCCCGTTTTGCTGATCGTAGGAGAGAGTGGCTCGAGACTACTTGGATAGAGCAGATCCCCACGCAGACGTACCTGAAGGAAGACCGTATTGATCCCCGCCTGCACAAAAGCATCTAGCATCTTGTCCAGGGACTTCTGTTGCTGTACCATGCCAGAGTTAGTATCTGCAGAGACTTTCGGCCAGTCCAGTCCCCAGATGGTGGTGAGCCATACAGCTCGCATCTCTGCTCCAGGCAGCTGGGGAACCGAGTAAGCGACATCACTGATACTGCACTCGGGCAACTCGACATGAGGTCTCCGTGGTGTGGCTTGACGTGTGCCGCACTGGCTAAGGAAAAGTAGCGTCAGCAACAACACTGCTGACTGATAAAGTATGGAGGCAAGTCTCTTAGGCATCGCTCTTGGGAATTGATAGATGCCACAAAGGTACTAAATCGTAGCTAGAGGCTAGTGCATTGGTTAGGTACGCCACCACTCACGACGTATGAGCCTCAGTAGGTACGCACGGCTCGAACGCACCGATGAATCACGTCAGCACCACCAACTCTCTACTCATCAAGACATTAGAAAAGCTTGTAATGAGACTTACGTGTGTTAGTTAGCCTAGACGCTTGTTTATTCAATTAAATGTCGTATCTTTGCACCACGGACGGCACGAAGGGGGCTTTCCTCCCCATATCGCACCGCTCAAGAGCTTCGGGGTGTAGCGCAGTCCGGTTAGCGCACCTGCTTTGGGAGCAGGGGGTCCCAGGTTCGAATCCTGGTACCCCGACAAAGAAGCAAAAACGTTTACAGAGTGGCACTTGTCACTCTGTTTTTGTTTCTAGAGGGTAGCGTCCTAGTAGCACTAGAGTTACTAATGCCACTAGAGACTAATCTCTAACCTCTATCTCCCCCCCTCTAATCTCTTTTTCGTACCTTTGATCCTGCAAGAGAGACTATAAAGAAATGACTAACGATACTTCTACCCAGAGCAATGCAGCTACGGTCAGCTACGATAAGAAAGTAGCCGTCGTAGGCGCAGGCTCCATGGGACGCAGCATAGCCATCTGCCTAGCTATGCACCATATACCTACCGTCATACAGGCACGATCTTTGGAGCGTCAGAAGCGGGCTATTCCACTCCTCGAGCAATCACTGGCGGAGTGTGGCGAACTATTCGGCTGGAGCGAAGAGGAGCGACAGGAGTTGCTCAGCCGCATCAAGGTGACCGTAGATAATGCTGACATTGTCTCCGCGGACCTCGTCATAGAAGCTACTAGTGGCACTCTAGAGGAGCACAAAGACCTCTACCGAGACCTCGATGCCGTCCTGAGCGAGAGGACAATCATTGCTTCGATCACTTCATCGATTAGCATCACGGAGCTGGGCAACGCTACTCAGCGTCCGTCACTTGTAGCGGGAATGCACTTCTTCAACCCCGTGCCACTCATCGATCTTGTCGAGATTGTCTCGTCACAGCACACTTCGCAGGAGACGCTCGAGCAGATCCAAGAGCTGTGCGATGCGATGGGCAAGGAGACAGTCTACGTCGAGGACTCGCCCGGCTACATCGTCAATCGTATGCTCATTCCGATGATCAACGAGGCGATCACCGAGCTGGCTCAGGGTATCGGCTCTATCGAAGACATAGACCGTGCGATGCGCATCGGTGCTAGTCATCCGATGGGACCGCTAGAGCTGGCAGACTGGATCGGGCTAGACACCTGCCTGGAGATCTTGGAGGGACTCTTCGCAGAGTTTATGGATAGCAAGTATCGTCCGCACCCACTACTACGTAGGAAGGTGCGCGCCGGACAGCTCGGTCGCAAGGTAGGTGTGGGTTTCTACCGCTACAATCAAGAGGAAGAGGAGCTGTCATAACAGTAGACCCGTTTTTTACACTAAGCTTGAGATGCAAGTCAAGATCCTCGGCTGTGGCTCTGCGCGTCCCACACGGCATCATCTACCGTCAGCGCAAGTGCTGACCGTCGCTGGGCATCACTACCTAATAGATGCTGGCGAAGGCGCACAGCACTCGCTCATCCTGGCGGGCTATAAGATCACGCAGCTGGAGGCGCTCTTTATATCGCACGCTCATGGAGATCATTGCTTCGGACTACCGGGGCTACTCACCTCTATGGCACACGTAGGGCGCACGAAGCCACTCACCATCGTGACAACAGCCGAGGTGGCTGAGTACATACGCTACATCGAGGAGCATCACATCGAGGAGAGTTCCTACGAGCTCTCTGTGACCATTGCTCCGAGCGACGAGGTCAGCCCGTCCATCTACTCCGACCCCTGGCTGCAGGTCGACACGTTGCCACTACGGCACCGCACGAGTGCCATCGGCTTCCTTTGCCGTGAGCACTGTATGCCGAGAAGGATAGATCCTGTGGCTACCGACTTTTATCAAATCCCCCACACCGCTATGCATGCCCTGCAAATGGGGCTAGACTACGTTCCTCAAGGTGGCGGGCGCATCATCCCCAATCGTGAGCTGACGAAGCCGGGTCGTCCATCTCGCTCCTACGCCTATCTCTCTGACACGCTCCCAGCGTGGCATCTGGTAGAGCAGATACGAGGTGTGGATCTTCTCTACCACGAGAGCACTTACAGCGATGAGTTTCGTGATCGTGCGGAGACTTACGGACACTCGACCGCACGACAAGCCGCTGAGGTAGCACAGGCGGCCGAGGTGGGGCAATTGCTCTTAGGTCACTACTCAGGTCGCTATGACGACCTGTCGAAGTTGCTTAGTGAGGCTCAAGAAGTCTTTCCCAATAGCTTTGCAACCCAAGAGGGAGACCTATACGAAGTATAATGCTTTGCTCGAAACGCTGTTGACAGAACCATGAGTAGCCGCATCAAAAGTCTTTTTAAGGATACCATTATCTACGGAGCGACGACCATGCTCAGTCGCTTCCTCGGCTGGGCACTCTTCCCGCTCTATGTGTATCAGCTGCCCTCGCCTGCCGACTATGGTATCGTGACCAATCTGTATGCGTGGGTAGCCCTGCTCCTGATCCTCCTAACGTATGGGATGGAGACGGGCTTCTTCCGCTTCAGTCGTGAGGGTGACGGACGCAAGGTGTATGCCAATAGTTTGCGTACGCTAGGAACCAGTTCGCTCCTCTTCCTCATCTTAGGCTTGCTCTTTGTCAAGCCGATCGGAGCAGCTCTCGGATATGCCGACATGCTACGCCCCGTAGCGATGCTGATCGTGATCGTGGCGATCGACGCCTTCACCAGTATCCCCTTTGCCTATCTGCGCTATACCAATCAAGCCTTGCGATATGGCTTGATCAAGATTGGCTACGTACTCCTCACGGTGGCGCTCAACCTCTTCTTCCTACTGGTCTGCCCTTGGCTTCAGAGAGTGGCTCCCGGAGCGGTCGACTGGTGGTACGAACCAGGGCTAGGAGTCGAGTACATCTTCCTCTCGAACATGATCGCCAATATCATCCTCCTACTGGTCTTGATCCCTATTATGAAGCAGGCGCGTGGCGGCGGACGCTTCGACTGGGAGCTCCTTCGTCGCATGCTCCACTACTCGCTACCAATGGTTTTGCTCGGCATAGCGGGCAACTTCAACAAGATGGCGGACAAGATCATCTTCCCGATGCTCTTTGAGGATCAAACCTTTGCCAATACGCAGCTCGGCATCTATAGTGCAGGGTACAAGATAGCGGTCGTCATCGTCATGTTTACCCAAGCCTTCCGCTTTGCTTACGAGCCATTTATCTTCCAGCGAGGTAAAGAGGGCGAACTCTCGGCAGACGAAGAGGCAGCAGCAGAGCGCGAGCGACGCATCACCTATGCGAAAGCGATGCACTACTACCTGCTCTCAGCAATCTTTATCTACGTCGCCGTGATGTGCTACCTCGACCTGCTCAAGGTGCTGATCAGTCCCGCCTACTACGACGGACTACGGGTCGTGCCTTACGTAATGCTTGGCGAGGTGCTCTTCGGCATCTACTACAATCTATCGCTCTGGTACAAGCTGACCGACCGCACCTACTGGGGCGGCATCATCTCCACAGCCGGCTGTCTGCTGACGGTGGCAATCATCGTGTGGGGCGCACCGCACTGGGGCTTTATGGCGTGTGCCTACGCCTCGGTGGTGAGCAACCTCCTACTGGTCCTCGTCTCCTACTTCCTCGGGCGCAAGTACTACCCCGTGCCATACCAATTGGGAGCGACGGCAGGTTATTTCGTCGTGGGAGCCATCGCCGTGGGACTCGTCTTGTGGATCTATAGCGCGATGCCTGCGATGTGGATGCGTCTGCTACTCAGCACCGTGGTCTTAGTCGCACTGACTGTCTACATCGCCTGGCGCGAACAACTAGTCAAGGCGTTTGCCCCGATCTTGCGCCGTCTGCACCACAAAGCGGATCGATAAAAGCCCGTAAGGTCATAGAGAGAAGGCTCAACCGCTTTTATGTAGCGATTGAGCCTTCTCTTTTTGCAGTCTAAGCCCCTTTTACTACAAAGGCATCTGTAGCTTATGTCGCAAGCCACAGCGGAGCTAAGACCGTTTGGAGTGGGTTACCGCAACAGCCGTATCACACTGAAATTATGACACATACGAGTTCCAAAACTTGTTCCACTCTTGGAACTTTTTAGTTCCAAGGGAGGAACTCTTTAGTTCCAGCGGAGGAACCTTCCAGTTCCAAGGGAGGAGCTTTTCGGTTCCAGCGGAGGAATCCGAGAGAATGTGGCTCAATATTGCAAAGGAGTCAAAGAATTCACTATCTTTGTGTATCCACACGGGAGATCTGCCACAACAGAGTACGAGCCGCGCAGACTCACCTGTGGCATATAGATTACAGACCAATAGATATATCGATTATGAAAAATGATTTTGCAAGTTGGCTGACACCCGGTCAGAGTGTTCTTATTATATCGAGGGATAGATCCTTCAGGGGCACCTTCCAAGCTGTTTGTGGCGACTACATCGTCCTCGAGAGTCGTCGTGGTGACCAGCATTATATCCGTGAGGAGCTGATTGAGTCCTTTACGGTTTACAATAAGAGAGAGAGGACTGCTGCCAAAGAGACAGATGCTATCGATGATGAGGCACTTCAGTTCGAAGCTATGCCCGAGCAAAGGCAATCAGATGAGGAGGCGATAGAGAGTCTGCTCGCTCCTCTCGAGGGTGCGATAGACAAGGACAAGCCCTATATGTACAAGCCGGGCGACCGCATCCCGTTACCTAACAAGAGTCAGCTCAAGTCACACGCCTCTAAGCAACAGAAGGCGGGTCCAAGTCGATACCCTCGCAACTCTGCCGACAAGCCTACCCTAAGCGAGATCCTAGACGAGATAGAGGCTAATGAGGATAGAAGTGTAATACCTGCCGAAGACCTGCTCTTAGTACGCCCCGCAGGAACGATTAAGATGCGGGAGAATATGAAGAAATACGGCTTTATCGAAGCCTTTGATGAGGAGAAGACAAACTATTGGTTCCCCTTCAATGCACTGACCGACGAAGATCTCAGCGTAACGGACGAAGTGATCTTTTGCAAAGGGTCAAACGAGAAGGGCTTCACTGCCAGTGGCATCGCTTCGCCAGGCACCATACACCGTCTGCTACTCCTTGTAGATCATATTTTGAAGACGAGATACTATAACTTCCCGATCGTACTGCCGCTCCTAGAGGCGATGCGAGAGCAGTACCCTGAGAATAAGAGTATTGAGGACAAATATCAGGAGGTCAAAGAGAGACAGGATAGCTACAGTAAGCGCAAGAGCAGCGCTGAGTGATCTATCCACTATAACGCTATAGACTTATGAAATCCTTATATCAGCTTACGTCACTCTTTGCGGCACTACTCGCGCTACTCGCAGTGAGTAGTTGCTCGGGAGGAGGCGGCAGCACCTTTACTCAGGCTAGTGGCAAGCCAAACGAAGTGATGCTCGTCATGGATCATGACTACCTAGCAGACTCTGTCGGCACAGCTGTCAAGGCGATGCTGCGAAGCTATGTACCCGCTATGCCACAGGTCGAAGAGCAGATGGACGTGACGACGGTAGACCCCAAGGACTTTGACACTTTCCTTCGTTATGTGCGCAACATCCTAATCGTCGACATCGATGCGGAACGGTATACGCAGAATAGTGTCAAGTTCGCTTACGACCAGTGGGCGCATGGACAGATCGTAGTGACGATACAAAGCCCTTCGCCTGACTCGGTCTGCTACCTCATGGCAGATCGTGGACGAGCTGTGCTCAACCTATTCGTACGCCATGAATTGGCGGTACAAGCGAGTAACTTGGTGAAAAACTTTAGCCGCACGGCTGACCAGCTAGCGGTGAAGCATATCGGCTACCACCTCAACGCGCCCGAAGACATCGTATCCTACAAAGTGGGCAAGAACTGCCTCTGGCTCTCCAACAATGCGATGCGTCGGCGCACCGATATGCTGCTTTACAAGCTTCCTTACCATGGCGAAGTGCTGACGGCACCTTACCTTGTGGCTCTACGCGACTCGGTCCTTGCAGCCAATGTGCCTGGACCTATCGAAGGGAGCCATGCGGTCACTGCGCCTCATATCTTGATGACACGACAGGTCGCCATCGAGGGGCAACCGATGCGTACCGAACTACGTGGACTATGGGAGCTGCGTGGCGGAGGAGCTATGGGCGGCCCATTCGTACAGCACGCTTTCGTTACGCCTAGTGGAGACGAGCTGATCGTCGCTGAGGCTTTTGTCTACAACCCCAATGAGGCTAAGCGTGATGTGATGCAGCAAGTCGAGGCAGCACTTTTCTCCGTAAGAGCTGACACGGTCGAGCAGTGGGATGCTGATCAAGTAGCACAGGCACGCTGGACGGCTTATACAACCTATTGAACATTTTATGACTGACAGAAGAATTGTAGTCGGGATTACCCACGGCGATATCAACGGAACGAGCTATGAGCTACTGCTCAAGCTCTTCAATCGCCATGGCGTGACCGACCTCTTTACACCTATTATATATGGATCTCCACGTATTGCCGCATACTACAGCAAGGCTCTACAGATGGAGCGTGTGTCGTGGCATCAGATCACGGATGCTGAGGAGGCTGAGCCTAACACAGTCAATGTGATTGACGTGGTGGGCGACGAAATCGATGTGACGCCTGGCAAAGTGACCGAGGCGGCGGGAGTAGCCGCTCTGACTGCCCTAGAGAGAGCCACGAGCGACATCAACCGTGGCGCTATTGACGTACTGGTTACCTGCCCAATCAATAAGTCGGCTATGCCACAAGACCGCTTTCCCTACAAGGGACACACTGCCTATCTAGGCGTGGCTTGCGGACAAGGCAAAGAGCCACTGATGATCCTTGCAGCGCCTTCGGGTCTGCGGGTTGCTTTGGTCTCGACGCATGACCCGATTAGCCAAGTGTCCAAGGTCATCACTCAGAGAAAGGTGATCAAGACTTTGGAAATCCTAGACGAAGCGTTGCGACGTGACTTCTTGATCTCTTCGCCTCGCATAGCGGTTCTCGGGCTCAATCCACACGCAGGTGACAACGGGCTGATCGGCTCCGAGGAGGTAGAGGTCATAGCACCATCTATCGCCATTGCGCAGCGTGAGATGGGGATCTACGCGTTTGGACCTTTCTCAGCCGATGGCTTTTGGGGCTCGGGAGCTTATCAGCAGTATGATGCGGTCTTGGCTATGTACCACGATCAGGGCTTAGCCCCCTTCAAGCTGCTACACCTACACGACGGAGTCAACGTGACCGCTGGACTCCCCATCATACGTACTTCACCAGATCACGGTACAGGCTACGACATCGTGATGCAGGGTGTCGCCAACGAGCAGGCGCTTATGGAGTCTATCTACATGGCTATCGACCTCTACCGCCATCGCATGGCTGACGATGAGGCACGCAGCAATGTACTGCCTAAGCTCTATAAGAACAAACGTGGAGATAACGAGTAAATACAAGGAGCAACAAAGGATATGGAGCGCATCAATGGACTCATAGCTCGCAAAGGGATAAGACCCATGACAGATCGCATAGCCCATGAAGTGCTGGTGCGTACAGACTTTGCCGAGGCTCACTACATGTCTATGCTGGCGATGCTTATGGGCGTCGTAGCTGCTTTCACACTGATCGATCCGATCTCCCTATGGAGTAGCATCGTCGGCACGGTAGTCATACTGCTGGCTCTGATACTCAACGAGACCTCCTGGTCGGTAGAGCGGCAGCGCGTTGCTAAACGTACGATCCCTACGCTCAGCAAGCAAGTCGTCGTCTGGTACACAGCTACCCCTATCGTCATACAGCTGGCTCTCCTCGTCTCCTTGCCGATACGCATCAGCACCTACCCGTCACAAGAGACGGGAGATACCGAGGTGTCTGGCTGGTGGTACGTAGGGCTAGCTTGTATCGTCGTCGTACTCTACCTCTACCAGCTACTCATCGAGTACTTCGTTAGGTACTACCAGCGCAATATGTCTGCACAGGTCGAGGCGCAGCACTACACCCCGCTCTTCGCCTACCGATACCGACGAGGATATCAGACAAGTAACCCAAAGGAGACTGAGAGCGCATGGAGAAGGCGTGCGCTCTATCGCTTGCTCACGCTCTGGGAACTCTTCCTACCCTGGCACTACCGCCTGCAGTCGTTGCTCTATAGGCATGCGCATCAGAGCGGCGTGCCGGCTCAGTTTATCCAGCAGATGCCACAATATAAGCGCAGCGTCTGTGTCACGTTAGGTCTACTCAGCAACTACAACCGCTGGATACTCCTCGTCCTCACCCTAGCCTTCCGATGGGAGCTTTGGTATCTAATCGTAACTAGCATCGTCATGACGCTGATGACCCTAGGTGTGCAACTCTACCTAGAGTCTGAGTACCGCAAGCTTTACGAGGGGCTCCTCAGCAACATACATCGGGAGGAGCAGCACGAAGCACCGCAGTAGTGCCATGAGTACAAGCGACCAAAGACTACATATCTACAAAGCTTCGGCAGGAGCGGGCAAGACCCACACCATGACGGAAGCCTTCCTGCGTCACGTCCTGAAGCATCCTAAGAGTAGCTACCAGGAGGTACAAGCGGTCACCTTTACGAACCTAGCGACTAGAGAGCTCAAGGAGCGATTCTTCAAGGAGCTCCACACATTGGCGGAAAAGCCTCAAGAGTCGCCTTTCTACGATAGCTTTAAGGGTGACGCTGAGCTAACCCAAAATGCACGTACGGCACTCCAGTCCATACTCTTCGACTATGGCGGGCTACGCGTCAAGACGATCGACTCCTTCTTCCAAGACATCATCCATGCGCTAGCTATCGAGCTCAGGCAGCGCCCCACGACGCGCATCGAGCTCTCCACCGATCAGATCCTGGGACTAGCTGTGGAGCGACTCTTTGAGGAGCCATCCCCAGCAGCTCAACAGGCGATCCAGCACTTTCTGATCGATCAAGCTGACAAGTCTATCTACTCCCTGCGAAACGGCTTGACGCTCTTTGCCAAGCAACTGTACAACGAGCAGATACAGGAGCTAGCCTTCCATAAGATCCCGCTCTTCAACCCTAAGACCTACCCCACCTTTTTTCAAGCTGTCAAGAAGCAGATTGAGGCGGTGAAGACAGCGATCAGTAACCAAGTCGCCACGTTCCGTTCACACGTTCCTCAAGGAACTAAGTTCCCTGGCGGACAGCACTCCCCACTCGCTAGGCTTACTGATACAACAAAGGATCAACCAACGATCGGCGCTACAAACTCCTATATAACCGCTACCACCTGGGATAAATATCTAAAGAACCTAGATGTCGAAGAAGCCCTCGATGAGAGATACAAGAAGGACTTCGAGAGCTCTCCTCTGGTCGGCATCTTCTACGAGATCCTTCGGCTCTACAGTAAGCTCTTCACCCTGCAGACTGCCATCAGAAAGGGATACGACCTGCAGCTCCTCGGAGAGATACAGGGTAATGTCAGCAAGGTCTCTGACGAACTAGGCGTCACGCTTTTAGACAGCGCCAAGCAACTCATACGCACCCTCGTAGGTGGAGCGGATAGTACAGCTTTTATCTATGAGCGACTAGGCACCAAGCTGCGGCATCATATGATCGATGAGTTTCAAGACACCAGTCGCTTTCAGTATGAAAACTTCAAGCCACTCCTAGCCGAGGCTCTGGGGGCTTATGGAGACAGCTTCATCGTGGGAGATGTCAAGCAGAGCATCTACCGCTTTCGCAATAGCGACCCGATGCTCCTGCAGGTAGATCTTAGCGAAGACTTCCCCGAGTATGAGAAGACACTAAACCTAGCGTACAACTGGCGTAGCGCTCCAGCGATCGTCTCCTTCAACAATCGCTTCTTCTCGCTCCTCCCCTACGCCACCGAGCTCAAGCTAGGTAACTTCCAGGGGAGCTCCACCTTAATCCAAAAGATCTACGCCGCCGCAGAAGTACATCAAGAGGTTCCCAAGCCACACCAAAATAAAGTAGGCGGGGTCTTCATACATCAGTGGCAGCAGACTGATAAGAGTAGCACACAAGACCAGCTCCAAGCAAAGATAGACTACCTCCTCCGCCACGTCATCCCATCCATACGAGAGCGTGGCTATAAGCTCTCGGACATCGCCATCTTAACTCCAAAGAACGACACCCTCCAGCGCATCGCCCAGTCTATCATCCAATACAACCAAGAGATCGAAAACGACAAGGACCAGCGCCAGCACCTGCAGCCCCTCGCCTTCGTATCCCGCGAAATGCTCTCACTAGATGCCAACCCACTCTACCGTCTCATCGTAGAGATCATGCAGAGCGTTCTAGTCAATGCGGGAGCCACCGAAGAGCTTTACAGCAAGAGCTTCGAGCACCGACTAGCCGTAGCTCACTATGCCGAGTTAGCACGTAACGTGGAGGACTCACCCGCTCTAGACATCGCACGCTGCTACCACGAGGGGCAGAGCGCCTCTCTCTACGAACTCACGTTACTGATTGTAGAGACCATGAGTCCCCTCATCACCTCCGCGGACCAGCCCTACATAGATGCGCTCTTAGACACCGTGCAGGACTACAGCCAGGACAACTACGTAGACCTGCAGGGCTTCTTAGAGTGGCTAGAGACCCATACCCCTAGACTAAGCCTAGAGACACAAGACGCCCTGCAGCTCCTCACCATACACTCGGCAAAGGGGCTCGGCTTCCCCGTCGTCTGCCTTCTAGAGTACCAGATGAGACTCCTAGACCACACCGACATCATCTGGTGCGGTGATCAAGAGGTGAGGAGTGAGCTACAAGAGTTGCTAGGTACAAATGTCGAGATCCCTCCCCTACTCCCCATTTCATCCACCAAAGAGGCTCGGAGTACCTCCTTCCGCCACAAGATTGAAGCCGAGGAGGAGCTCGCTCTCCTAGACCGCATCAATGCGCTTTACGTAGCGATGACTCGTGCCAAGAGCGAGATGCACCTCATCCTCAGTGAAGACAAGGAAAAGTCGGGTAAGAGTGTCAACTTCGAGATGCTCATCTCTGAGCTAGTCGGGAAGATTCATAGCACCGCCTCTAGTCAAGGCTCCTTGGCACCTATACAGGAGATTCCACTCCAATGCTCCGAGCTTACTACCTCTCCTACAGAGTCTACGGCGATCCAGCAAAGGACCTTTTACACTCAGACAGATCCCTCCACTGCACTACAGGCAAAGCCCTCGGCAGATGCCAGTGCCACCTCATCGCTCAATGGCATTCCCAGCAGAGAGCAGACAGGCGATCTAGCCCAGCTACGCGTCCGTCGCTCCCAGAGCGTCTCATACCAAAAACATGATGCCGTACGCCAAGGGCTCTTCCTCCATGCCTTGCTGAGCGAAATAGACTACCTAGAGCACACCGAACTCCAGAAGCTACTCCAGACGAAGTGCCACCAGGGACTCCTCGCTCAAGAGTCGCTACCCCCCCTTGCCAAGCTACTAGAGGAGGCCCTCACAGCCCCTGAGATAGCTGAGTACTACCAGCGGAATAGCAGGTGGCAAGTAGTCAACGAGCGGAGCATCGTCCAGTTTACACAAGACGCTAGTAGCGAGACAAGACAAGCTCGCATAGAGCGTCCCGACCGTATCATGTACGATGAGGAGCGGCTGGAAGCAGTCATCATCGACTACAAGAGTGGCGACGAGGCGCAGCAGTACACGGCTCGCCACAAGCACCAGCTGCGCAACTACCGCAAGGCGCTCCTCGCGAGTGGCTTCAAGACTATACGCGCCTACCTCCTCTACCTCTCCGACGACGGGCACCAGATCGTTGAGGTAGACTGAAGCATCCTTTGCAAGTTTCACTTTCAGCCTCCAGAAGCAGATTATCCTACGTCAATCTTGAGGTGTTGTGGAGTGAGGCACTTGTTTATCCAATAAATATGTGTACCTTTGCAGGCAATAGCATTTTCACTAATTATATATGAACCACTACGAAACCGTTTTCATTTTAACTCCCGTTTTGTCTGATGCTCAGATGAAGGAAGCGGTAGATAAGTTCACCTCACATCTCACCTCTGCAGGTGCTACGATTGTGAACGATGAGCACTGGGGGCTCAAGAAGCTCGCCTATCCCATCGAGAAGAAGTCTACCGGATTCTATCACTTCATAGAGTTTGACGCTGAGCCTTCAGTGATCAAGCCCTTTGAGACACTCATGAGACGTGACGAGACGGTCCTGCGCTACCTTACTATCGCACAGGACAAGTTCCACCATGCGTATGCTGAGAAGCGTCGCTCACTGAAAAGTAACCCTGTAGCAGAGAAGTAAATCATGGCAAGAACAAGAAGAGGTCGCTATAGCAGACCACTCCCCGGAGAGGTACAGCAGAAGAAGTATTGCCGCTTTAAGAAGGCTGGCATCAAGTATGTGGACTACAAGGACCCCGAGTTCCTCAAGAAGTTCCTCAACGATCAGGGTAAGATCCTCCCTCGTCGCATCACAGGCAATAGCCTCAAGTTCCAGCGTCGTGTAGCTCAGGCTGTCAAGCGTGCTCGTCACCTAGCTCTGCTACCCTTCGTAACGGACCTTATGAAGTAATCATCACCTAGAGACCGATAAGACAATGGAAGTAATACTGAAAGAAGACATTATCAACCTAGGCTTTAAGGATGATATCGTAACTGTCAAGGATGGCTACGGACGCAACTATCTGATCCCTCAGAAGAAGGCTGTCATCGCTAGCGAGAGCGCTAAGAAGATGCTCGCTGAGGAGCTACGCCAGAGAGCTCACAAGCTCGAGGCTATCAAGCAGGAGGCACAGGCTCTCGGTGAGAAGATCAATGGTATGCACCTGGAGATCAAGGCTAAGACATCTAAGTATGGTGTCATCTTTGGCTCTGTAAACAATATACAGCTCGCTGAGGCACTCGCTGAGAAGGGCTTCGAGATCGATCGTAAGATCATCCAGATTAAGAAGGCTGTCAAGGAGGTCGGCGACTACGAGGCTCAGGTACGTCTACACCGTGAGGTAATCGTGCCTATCACCTTTACCGTCATCTCTGAGAATCACGCCGTCATCGAGTCCGAGACTCCTGCTCCAGCACCTGCACCAGCTCCTGAGGCTGTTGCCGAGGAGCAGACAGAGGCTCCTGAGGCTCAGGCTGAGGAGACCACAGAGTCCGCTGAGTAATTATCTTAGAGAACTCTGATCTTGTGGTATAGCTTGCGCTAGCACCACAGTCAGCATCTAGAATCTCCTGAGACTACCTCATAAGTCTCAACAATATCTAAGAGAGGGTCGCTACGTAGCATCTACGTGGCGACCCTCTCTGTTTATTTCCTCTCCGATGTAGAAGCGTCTGGCGAACTACTGCTCGAGGCGTACTTGATGCACCCCTTTGATGCTTTGTAGTTGCGCTTGTAGGGCAAAGAGTGCCTGCCGCTCCCCCTCTCTAAAGGTAAAGGTGCCGTGCCAGAGTCCTCCATCGAGTTGTTGCTCTTCATTGAGCAGCGTGCAGTCGTCCGCTTGGTGTAGCGTAGAGATGACGCGTCCTATTGCGACAGCGTCATGGAGAGCCGTCACATAAAGCGTCGCCACCACCGTAGAGCTCTCCATACCGCGCCAGCGCGCCGGTAGGACACGATCTCCGTGACGTCCTAAGATGTCGATGGCGTTAGGGCAGTTGCGGGTGTGTATCTTAAGTCCCGACTTGGAGGGATAGGCAAAGATCTCGTCGCCCATCTTAGGGTTGCAGCAGCTAGCCAGCGTGTACTCCAGCCCCTTGAAGTCTGCTGTAGAGACCACAATCTCCCGTCCGTCGGGAGCTTCTGTCGACTTGATCGCCGTCGGTGTCGGAGCCACCCGTCTGCTCTCGGCAGCACGAGCCTCCGCCTCGGCGCAAAGCTCCGCATACTGATCGAGGAAGTTCGGCACATTGATCCGCTCCTCGGAGAGGTCGATGAAGAAGTCCATATTCCCCTTGTACCCCATCTTGCGTAGGAGGGCGGTGAAAATAGACTCTTGGTAGACGAGATGTCTATTCTTAAAGCGTCTCTCGAGTAGCTCCTTGCCCGCTTGCAGTCCGCTCTCCTGCTGGTCACGTATCGCTTGGCGTATCTTGTTCTTTGCCTTGCGGGTGGTGACCGACTGGAGCCAGTCTACGGAGGGACGCTGGTTCTTTGCCGTGGTGATGTTGACCACATCTCCATTCTTCAGCTTGTCTCTCAGCTTAGCGCGCTTGCCATTGACCTGTGCGCTTTGCGCCATCAGCCCCACATTAGAGTGTATCGCAAAGGCAAAGTCTAGGACCGTAGCCCCCTTCGGCAGGCGTATCATCTGCCCTGTCGGAGTAAAGACAAAGATATCTCTCGACTCGACCCGGAGGGAGAGCTGAGCATTAGCCTTCTCTTTATCCCCCGCCAAGTCTTCGATCACCTGCCGCATACTGGTGAGCTGCGAGTCTAGGCTGGCCTCTCCAGAGACGCCCTTGTAGCGCCAGTGCGCAGCCATCCCGCTCTCGGCGATGCGATCCATGCGGGTTGTGCGGATCTGTATTTCTACACTCTTGCCCTCAGGCCCCTGTACGGTGATCTGTAGCGACTCATAGCCGTTTGCCTTAGGCTGTGAGATCCAGTCGCGGAGGCGCTTCGTATTGGGTGTGTATAGATCCGTCACGATCGAGTAAACGAGCCAGCACGCCTCGTACTCCTCCTCGGGCGGGGCATCAATGATGATGCGCATGGCGGATAGGTCATGGATCTCTTCAAAGGCGACCCCTTTGTTGCGCATCTTGTTCATAATCGAGGTAAAAGTCTTACTCCTCGACTTGATTGTGTAGGGCCAGCGAAGGGGAAGTTCTTCAAGTTTGGCTCGAATGGGTGCAACAAACGCCTCCATATACTCTTGGCGTGCCACGATCGTCTGCCCCATCAGCCCCTTGATCTCGTAGTAATGCTCGGGGTCAGTGTACTTAAAGATCAAGTCCTCCATCTGGCTCTTGATCTTGTAAAGCCCTAGGCGGTGAGCTGTCGGCACGAAGAGTACTTGCGCCACCTGAGCAAGCATCACTCTGCTGCTCTCGTCCATGCGCTCCTTGGCGTAGACTAGCTTGTTGAGGCACTCCACTAGGAGTATCAAGACGACACGTATATCCTCGGCGATGGTCAGGAGAAACTCCTCTCCCTGATCGGCCTGACGTAGGTCGTAGCGATGATACAATTCATGCGTCTGCGCCAGACGCTCTATGAGGGGGAGTGTGCCAGGCGGGCAAAGCTCCTCGACCTCTTGCGCCGTGATGGTCCCTCGTATGTATGGAGGCTCTAGTAGGACTGCCGAGATCGAGACGACACCCAGCCCTATCTCTTCGCAGAGCAGCTGAGCCATCTCAGCTTGCTCCATAAAGGTTTCCCGACCATCCTCCTCTTCGGTAGTTCCATACTGCCCCTCACGTATGAGTCGCTCGAGTAGCTCCCGATAAGGCGCCACATAGCTCGCCACCCCCAACTGATCTGCTGTCCGGAGGAGGTAGCGCATGAGCTCCTGATCATCTCTGTGATGGGTCGGCATGGCGATTAGAGGTTAGAGATTAGAGGTTAGAGGGGAGAGAAGCTAGGAAGGGTTAGAACCAAAATCTAATTTCTAACCTCTAACTTCTAATCTCTAATTCTACAACTCATCTAGCTCTTCTAGTCCTGCGACGACATAGGGGCGGACCATATCCTGTGGCTTGTAGACCTCATCATTCCACTCGATGATGTCTAGATCCATCGGTATGATACCCTCCTCATCGTCATCGTGATCTCGTCCGAGCTTAGTCTCGAGCTTCTTTAGCTTAGCCTCTAGAGTCTCTCTATCTAGTTCGGTCTCAAAGAGCGCGATCAGATTGAGAAAAGCCTTAGCATCCTCGGGCATATCCATAGGCTCCGTGAGCTGAGGCGTCGAAAAGCGTATCGTGGGGAAGTGCTTCGTGAGTATCTCCATAACCTCCTTAACGTTGGCCGTGCGATGCTCATTACTGCCTATGCTGATGATCGCTTTGTTTTTCATTGCTTATTATTGGTAGTCTAGCGTCTAAAAGTTATTGTCATCTTCATGATCCACCGCTTCTTGTCCTCGTAGGGAGTAGTCGTGGATCAGGTTGTATAGCTGCGCTGCCCAGTGCGGATCTAGTCCATACTGAGTCGCTAGCTCTATATAGTGAGCCTCTACAGCTGCTCGTTGCTCAGCTTGATAGAGGCCTAGATGGTTGGCCGTCTTATAGCGTCCTATGGTTTGTGTGAGCTTGCAGCGCTCCGCTAGTAGCTCTACGAGTGCAGCGTCTAGATCTCGCAGTTGATAGCGCATCGGGCGGAGCATCGCCTCGTGGTCGTAGCTGGGGTGCTGTAGCGACTCTAATAGCTGACGTAGCTGCTCAGGCGTGATCTGCTGACGTGCATCTGTCCAAGCGTGCTCAGGATCGCAGTGGCACTCGATCATAAAGCCATCGATCGGGTAGAGCAATCCCGTGCGGCAGACCGCCTCTAGGAGATCAGCTCGTCCTGCTATGTGACTCGGATCAAGTAAGATGGGTAGGTGTTCCTCCACGCCATAACGCTTCTGGTAGAGCGCGCGTAGCTGGGCAATCATCTCCCAGTGCGGACTATTGCGTAGTTGCTTGGTGTAGACAGGCGTACAGCCTCTCAGGATAGCGATCACCTGGGCAACTCCTCGGCTCTTGATACGCTCTATGGCACCCATCCATAGGGGGGCGTCAGGACTGATCGGATTCTTGACCAAAACGGTCTGTGTTGCTCCCTCTAGTTGCTCGGCGATCGCCTCTACCATAAAGGGATTGCTCACCGTGCGAGCACCGATCCATACGAAGTCAACGCCCGCAGCGCGCACCGCCTCGACCTGCTCGGGTAGGCAGACCTCGGTGCCCACCTTGAGACCCGTAGTGGTCTGCACCTCTTGGAGCCAAGCAAGCCCCTCCACTCCGACACCCTCGAAGGATCCCGGACGGGTACGTGGCTTCCACAAGGCAGCCCGAAAATGTGTGACACCTTGCGCCTTTAGTCCTTGAGCGACCTCAAGCAGTTGCTCGCGACTCTCTGCACTGCAGGGACCCGCTACCAGCATCTGACTCGCTGGAGGCTCCTCAAGGGTACTATGGGCGGACGAATCATCCATATCTAAGGTCGTATACTCGTTTACTCGCTACAAAGGTATTAAAACTATTCCGACTAGCGACACTCGGATCGGATACATTATTAATATAGTGTCTGGCAACGTGACGCCGCCTTGTAGGGACGCACGGTTCGTGTCTAGAGGGAGGGCGTCCGTTGTAGTACAGCGATACGACTCCTGTAGGGACGCACGGTCTGTGCGTCCGTTGTAGTACAGCGATACGACTCCTGTAGAGACGCACGGTCTGTGCGTCCGTTGTGTCAAAGGGTACAGCATCGTGTTTTTAACGGGGACGGACGCACAGACCTTGCGTCCCTACAAGGCGACGTCACGATTCTCACGTGGAAATTCTGAAATAGCCACGTGGGGAAGAAATAATACTTCGGAAGAATCAAATGAAACTTCGGAAGAATGAAATGATACTTCGGAAGAATCATTTCGCCGCCACGTGGAAAATAAAAAATAGCCACGTGGAGATTTAAGATTTTCCACGTGGATATTGTTTATGGGCTCCCAGTTGTCGTGCGATATCCCTGCGGGGACTCTCTTTAGATAGGATGCAGAGTGCTTGTCTTAAGCTTCTCCGGCTCATTTGCATAGACGATTCAGTGGCTGCTCGACGGGGCTGTTTGGTTCAAATTGTACACTGATGCGTTTTTCCTATTGCAGATTCAAATATTTGTACTACCTTTGCAGTGTACTACTTAAGACAAACGCTAAGCAAACAAGCTTATGAATGCTAAACCGGTCATATCGCTACGCAATCTGCACAAGACCTACCAGGGCGCGCAGCCGCTACATGTCCTCAAGGGGATCAACCTCGACATCTTCCCAGGCGAGATGGTCGCCATCATGGGTGCTTCGGGCTCGGGCAAGAGTACGCTCCTCAACATCCTCGGGCTCCTCGACAGCTACGACGAGGGGAGCTACCATCTAGGCGAGGAGCTACTGAGCAATAGCCTCTCGGAGAACCGCGCTGCCGAGATCCGTTCTAGACAAATAGGATTCGTCTTCCAGTCGTTTAACCTTATCCCCTTCAAGAATGCGCTGGACAACATTGCCCTGCCACTCTTTTACCAAGGAGTAGGTCGCAAGGAGCGCACCAAGCGTGCTGCCGAGCTGCTCGCCCGTATGGGACTAGCCGACTGGGCGGAGCATCTGCCGAGCGAGATGTCGGGAGGACAGAAGCAGCGCATAGCAATCGCACGAGCCCTCATCACCACGCCCTCAGTCATCCTAGCCGATGAGCCGACGGGAGCTCTGGACAGTAAGACCACCATCGAGGTGATGGAGCTACTGCGGGAGATCAATCGCGAGTCGCACCTGACGATGATCATCGTGACGCACGAGCCTGGCGTAGCCGAGATGTGTGACCGCACGATACATATCAAGGATGGGCTGATTGAGGGCGGTGGTCTGACGAGCAGTCTGCCCGAGGAGGTGTTTGAGTAAAGAGGATCACACATTATGCGTATAGGACACGAATACTTCTCCGAGATCATAGACAATCTCAAGCGCAACCGCCTGCGCACCTTCCTGACAGGCTTTGCCGTAGCGTGGGGGATCATCTTTCTAGTCATCCTCCTCAGCATCGGCGTGGGGCTCAATCGTGGTATCTCTAAGAGTGCTAATGCGGGCGACACGGAGCCAAACTACGGCATATACTTCAATGTCTGGATGACCAACCTCCCTTACCAAGGTTACCCAGCAGGGCGTTTTCTGTACCTCGCCGAGTCACAGCTCGCACAGCTGCAGGAGATGGTGCCAGCTATTGAAGACATCACACCCGACCTCAGATCTTGGAATAAGATAACCTACGCATCACAGGTGGTCGAGGGGGCGGTAAGGGGGATCGGAGCCAACTACTTCGGATACTTCGATACCCGTGTCAAGATGCTGGCGGGACGTAGCATCAATGGCAACGATGTATATAATAAGGAGAAGACGCTCCTCATTAGCTCCTCCGATGCGCTGAAGCTCTTTGGCTCTGATAAATATGAGGAGGCGGTCGGCAAGAGCGTCTCCGTAGACAATGTCTCCTTTACTGTGGTGGGCGTCTACGAAGCTGCGCAAAACCAATCGGCATCCTATATGCCGAGCAGCACCTTTACCATGATCCATCCCAATGATCAGCGTATCGATGGGGGCAATATCTATGCACCTACGATACGCAGCAAGAAGGATTTCGAGGCTTTCAATAAGGAGCTCCTCAAAGCGCTCAGCTCGATACTATCCTTCTCGCCCGATGACGACCAGGCGATGTGGGGCTACTCAAACTATGTCAACAACGAGCAGTATAATAAGGTAGTCAACTACTTCTACCTCTTCCTCTGGATCGTCGGGCTGAGCACGCTCCTCATCGGCATCGTCGGCGTGAGCAACATCATGCTGGTCACGGTGCGGGAGCGATACAAAGAGATCGGCATACGCAAGGCTCTAGGCGCCAAGCCCCGTGACATCCTAGCGATGATCATGGTCGAGAGCCTCCTCATCACGGCGGTGGCGGGTGCTATCGGGCTGGTCATTGCCGTGGTGCTCGTCGCTCTAGGCGACTACCTCGTGACCGCTTACCACATTGGCGAGATGTCCATTATGGGCGAGACGGTCCACCTCTTTGACACGCCAGTCCTCTCGCCACAGATGGCGCTGGGCATCCTCGTTGTGATGATCATTGCGGGGATCGTGGCGGGCTACACGCCAGCTCGTAGAGCGATACGTATATCTGCTATTGAAGCGATGAGAGATTAGTGACACACCCTAGCGTAAAGACTGTACTATGAGACTATTTGATCGAGACATCTGGGGTGAAGCTTTTCACTCCTTACGAACGAATCGCAAGCGTTCCATCGCAACCGCCTTCGGCATCTTCTGGGGCATCCTGATGCTGGTCATCTTGATGAGCTTGAGCCAAGGCTTCTCCAATGGTATGCGCAAGCAGCTAGGTGGCATCTCAAGCAATACCACGATGCTCTACTGCTCCACAACCAGTAAACCGTACAAAGGTTACCCCACCGACCGCTGGTGGACGCTCTCAGTGAGCGATATAGCCAACCTCCAGAAGCGCTTCCCCGAGATAGAGACGATAGCTTCTATCCAGCAAGGCTCGTGGAACACACCCGTCAGCTACGGCACCAAGAGTACGACAGCACCGCTCTACTCCGCGTGGCCCTCTTATGACCAGATCGTCTACTCGACCCTCCTGGCGGGACGACGGCTCAACCAGAGCGACGAGCAGCAACGACGTCGCAACTGTACCATCGGTGAGGAGGTGAGCCAGAAGTTCTTCGCTTCGCACGAGGAGGCTCTGGGCAAGATTATCAATATTGACGGCTCTTACTATACCATCGTGGGAGTCCTCAAGAGCAAGTCTAAAGGGACGAATATCAATGGCTCTGAAGCGCAAAAGGTGCGTATCCCCTATACGATCCTTAGCGCATCACTCGGCCAAAGCAATGAGGTCTACCACTTCCTCTACTCGCTCCATGGCGATGGTAAGGATAGCAAAGCGATCAACGACCGCATCAAAGCTTACATCCGCTCTACCCACGACATAGCACCAGACGATGAGAGCGCCATCGGTGAGTTTAACATCTCAGAGTTCTTCACCGCCCAAAACTCTATGATGTGGGGTGTCAATGTCTTCGTTTGGTTCATCGGTATCGGCACACTCCTCTCGGGCATCATCGGCATTAGCAATATCATGCTCGTCTCCGTCAAGGAGCGCACCCGCGAGATTGGCATACGCCGTGCGCTCGGAGCGCAGCGCAAAGATATCGTACGACTCATCCTCCTAGAGAGTGGCATGCTGAGCCTCCTCGCGGGACTCGTAGGGCTTCTCCTCGGTGTGGGGATCATGTCTATCGTCTCGCAGATCACCGCCTCAATGGGAAACGAGATGCTGGTCAATCCGCTGATTCCCTTTGGCACAGCGATTGGCGCGCTCCTCTTCATCATCATCGGAGGCGTGGTGGGCGGTCTCTTGCCACTCAAGAAAGCGCTCGAGATTCGCTCCATCGAAGCCATTCGTGAGGAGTAAATCAACAATCAACTTTAGGTAAAAACAAACACAACATAAAGAACTATGAAAGCTAAGCGTATCTTCAAACTTTCCCTTTGGGTCATCTTCGGCCTGCTCGTTGTCATGACCTTCGTCTTCCTCTATAAGAAGGCACAGCCCCAGGCGACCATTTACTCGGTAGAGACGGTGACCCGCGTCCCCTCTATCCAGCGGTCTATCATCCTCACTGGCAAGATAGCTCCTCGCAACGAGGTGATGATCGTGCCACAGCTCAACGGTATTATCGCCGAGATCATGAAGAAGCCCGGCGACCTCGTCAAGGCGGGCGACATCATTGCGCGTATCAAGGTGGTACCCGAGATGGGGTCGGTCAATCAGGCAGAGTCGCAGGTCGAGATAGCAAAGATTGCTCTCGACGAGGCTCAGCAGAAGTACAAGATAGCGACCGAGCTACACCAGCAGGGGATCGTAGCCGAGGAGGAGTATGCCACGACCAAGGCTAACTACCTACAGGCTAAGGAGCGCCTTGCGAGCGCTAAGGATGCTTACAACATCGTCCTCACTGGTATGAGCCAGCGCAACGCTCAGGGCTCTACGACACTCGTGCGCAGCACGGTAGACGGGACAATCCTCGACATACCAGTCAAGGAGGGTAACTCGGTCATTCAGGCCAACTCTTTCAACGCAGGTACCACCATCGCCACCATCGCTGACATGACGGAGATGATCTTCATCGGTAAGGTGGACGAGGTCGACATCGCTCGTGTCGCTACGGGACTACCTGTCACGGTGCGCATCGGAGCGATCGAGGGTTCCGCCTTCTCGGGCGTCGTCGAGTACATCTCGCCCAAGACAATCCAGCAGCAACAAGGCACGCAGTACGAGCTCAAGGCTGCCATCACCATCGACGACTACAGCCGCATACGCTCCGATATGAGTGCCAATGCGGAGCTTATCACTGACCAGGTCTCCAACGTCCTAGCTGTCCCCGAGGGCGCACTACAGTTTGAGGGTGACAAGGTCTATGTCGAGGTGGTCACTTCCGACGCTGATCCGAAGCATCTGCAGACGGAGCGCCGTGAGATCAAGACCGGCATCAGCAATGGTAGCCTCATTGAGGTCAAGAGTGGTCTCAAGGAGGGCGAAAAGGTCAAGGGCACCCCAGTAGCAGCCTAACTAATCTCTTAGACAAGACAATCCTATGCTTACACTTCGTCATATCTTTCCCTTAGCCCTACTGGTCGCGGGGAGCTTTACCCTAGCAGCGCAGCAGAGCTGGACGCTGCAGCAGTGCATCGACCACGCCGTCGCTCACAGCATCACGGTCGAGGAGGCACGCCTACGCTTAGCCGGGAGTGAGCAACAGCTCGCCACCACGCAGCACAGTTACCTGCCCTCGCTCTCGGCTAGTGCTAGCCAGAGCGTCAGCCTCGGACGTAGTGCCGACAAGACGGGCGTCATCGGCGACCAGTCCTCGAGCAGCACCTCCTTTGGGGCAAACCTCTCGTGGGACGTTTTCTCCGGCATGGCTCGTCCTAAGGCAACGGAGATAGCGCGTCTCAATCTAGACGCTGCGACCGCTGGGCTCTCCTATGCCAAGGAGCAGATCGGGCTACAGGTGGCTGAGGGGTACTACAACTTGCTCTTTCGCCAAGAGCTAATCCACGTGGCCGATGAACAGCTCAAGCTAACCCGCGAGACGCTCACGAAGACGGCGGCACTGGTTCAGGCGGGTAAGTGGTCTCGTGACAAACTCGCTGAGGTGGAGGCGCAGCTCGCTAAGGACAGCGTCAACTACCTCCGCGCCTGCAGCGATACGGAGCTGGCGCGTCATCAGCTGGCGCTCATCATCGAGTTGCCTGACTATACGGCTCTGCAGATCACCTTGCCCGATGTCAAGAGCCTCAGTGCTACGCCCGCTCCTGAGCTGGCGCTGGCTGACGATGCGCTCCTCGAGCAAGCACGCACGATGCGTCCCGAGATGGAGCAGGCAAGGCTACAGCTACAAATGGCGGAGCGACAGATCGGACTGGAGCAGACGGGCTACATACCGAAGGTCTCCTTTGGTGCTGGCTACAACACCGGCTATTACTACATCCTGAATGAGAAGTTACGGCAGTTTAACCAGCCATTTGGAGATCAGATGCGCAACAACGGACGCTACTTCGTCGGGCTTTCGCTCTCTGTGCCCATCTTTGATGCGATGCGCACGGCAGACAATGTGGCGCAGGCTCGTCTCCGCTACTCCGACCAGCAGATCGCTCTGCGCAAGGTGGACAAAGAGCTCACGCAGCAGCTCTACACGGCTCAGATCAACGCCCGTGCTGCTTACAGTCAGATAGCAGCTGCTGAGCGGGCGACTGAGTCGGCCGAGACGGCACTGCACTATGCGCAGATCAGCTACGAGGCGGGACGTGCCTCTTCGTACGAATTGGCCGAGGCGCAGAACCGACACTTCGTCGCTCAGAGCGAAGAGCTTCGCGCTCGCTACGACTACCTCTACCGTGTGCTCGTACTGCACAGCTACATCTCTCCCGCAGAGGAGACTAAGTAATGTCTTCACAACACTTACGAGTAACGATCCCCAAACAGCGAGACGAGTAACCCTTTGTAGGGACGCACGGTCTGTGCGTCCGTTGTATCAAAGGTTACAGCTCCGTGGTTTTAACGGGGACGGACGCTCAGACCGAGCGTCCCTACAAAATCGTTACTCGTCTTGTTGAATCTAGTAAGACCCCTAAACTTCGCAACAGTTATGTATTCGCACTCAGATACCCACCTCACCGCAGAGCCTCTCGTGCAGGCTCAGGAGGTATGCTTCTCTTATGGCCGGCACCCGCTCTTTAGGGGTGTAAGCTTTACCCTGCCCGCAGGCTCTATCACAGGGCTCCTAGGCAAAAACGGCGAGGGCAAGACGACCCTCCTCAAGCTGCTCTCAGGACTGCTCCTAGCTAAGGGCGGTTCGCTCACCGTACTCGGGCACTCCAGCAGAAAGCGCTCGGTGCCACTTCTACGAGAGCTCTACTACCTTCCCGAGGAAGTGCAGCTACCCGCCACCTCTGCCGTTCAGTACCTCGACGGCGCAGGACAGTTTTACCCAAACTATGATGCCACACTGGCTCGTCAGCTGCTGAAGGACCTTGACGTGCCACCCACCAACAACCTGCGCCGCCTCTCGATGGGACAGAAGAAGAAGGTAGCGCTCGTGCTGGCGCTATCTCTGCGGGTGCCGTTGCTCCTCCTCGACGAACCGACCAATGGGCTGGACATCCCGTCGAAGAGCAAGTTTCGCCAGCTCCTCGTGCAGCACATCTCTGACGAGCAGACCGTACTGATCAGCACCCACCAGGTGCGTGACCTAGAGCAAATGATAGATCGTCTGGTCGTGCTACACCAAAACCAGATCATCTGCAACGAGACGATTGCTCGCCTCGAGAGCACCTTCTACTGTGGCACCGCTGCCGAGGCACCTCACGTAGCCCCGCTCTATAGCGAGCCCTCCGTATGGGGAGAGGTCGTAATGACGCCCCGCACGCCAGAGACTGCCGAGGCGGGAGGCTTCTCGATGGAGCTCTTCTTCAACGCTCTGATGTACAACACCCAAGCGGTGCTACAGCACTTATCCCAACCCGCAAACGATACACTCACCCCGCAAGCCCCTCTATCACTATGAACCAATCTGCTAATCTTACGACCGCTGCGCCTAAGACGAGCGGCAGCTCCTTTAGCTTCAAGCGTCTCGGCCAGCTCCTGCGACTGGACTTCGCCTTTCACCATAGACAGTGGCTACAGATTCTGATCGGTGGCTTCCTCGCAGCCTCTATGCCTGTGGTCATCTCGGTGCTAACTACCTTACTCTTTGGGATGGGAGGCAGTGACTTCTCCGCCCGCAGCGTGTACTTTGCCTGCCAATACTGTAGCTTCCTGGCGGTCTCTCTCGGTGTGATGATCAGCTACAACCAGCGTGTCAATGCTCCGCTCTCTCCACTCTATCTACAGATACCCGCCTCAGCTACGGAGAAGTATGTTTCGCTCCTCCTCCTGACGCTGGTACTACCCATCATCACGCCTATCTTGGGGGTAATCGCCTGGACTATCTATATGCTTATATGGGTCCTGATAGATGGTAGTCAGGTGCTCGCCCTCTATCCAGAGATACTCACAGATCCGCTAGGCTATGATAATGAGTCGCTACAATATGCGTGGGCTGTCAGCCTGATGATAGGTATGCAGCTGGCGGGCTACGCCACTTACCTCTTCTGTATCATCTCGGCGCGCAAACCCTTACGTGCAGTTCTGCGCTTTATGGGCATCGGCTTTGGGATCTTCGTCGTATCGATGCTTGGCGTTAGCATGCTGATGCATTTACTAGACATTGGTACTATAAGCCCTGATGAGACTGAGCGTTATCTTGTCTTCTACTTGGAAAATGGCGATGAGCTCAGCATCTCGCTCTTTGCCTTGACGATACCGTTCTACCTCTACGCCTTTGCGATGGTCTGGCTCGGCCTGCGCTCGCTACGACGCAAGCAGGTCACGGCGTAACCCTTCTAACCTAATGATCATGATCACACCACGTTTTAATCCGCAAGTAGTCATCTACGCTCAGATAGAGCAGCGCATCAAGGAGAAGATCCTCTCGGGCGAGTACCCCCCCGGGACGCAGATCCCGAGCGTGCGCCAGCTAGCTGCCGAGCTGGAGACTAATGCCAATACGATCTTTAGAGCTTATGAGAACCTGCAAAACGAGGGACTCATCTATCCGAAGAAAGGGCTCGGTCTCTATGTCTCCGAAACAGCCGAGATGCTCCTACGAGACGAGGCTTATCGCGTGCTAACCGAGGAGGAGCTCCCCGAGCTCTTTGCCCAGCTCAAAGTGCTTAACATGGACATCCTAGAGGTGGTCAGACGGCACGCTGACTGGGTCAAGCAGCAGGGAGACCCTGACGCTTAGTGCGCCTCCGCACTAATCCGCAATCATCACTTTTCCAAATAGCGTTAGTTGTAAGAGACTGTTGCCCCCGTGCAGCAGTCTCTTCTTCTACTTCACAGACACCGTCAAGCTCACAACCAGTTCGATGTCGGAACGCACTGGTCGTGCGTCTCTATGGCGGAAGTCAAACAATTCCTCCGTGGAAATCTTTGATTCTCTAGTGAGGAACGGAAAAATTCTTCGGAACTTTTATTTCTTTCTTCCGAAGTTTCATTTCATTCTTCCGAAGTTTTATTTCGCCCCCACGTGGGGAATGTTCTTTTCCTACGTAGGGATTTGCAAATCCCTACGTGGGGATTTTGAAAACCCTCTCTTGGGATCATTTCGTTCCAACGCGTGTGGGAGATTTTCGTTCCATCAGTATGGGCCGAATCCTCCGAGCTATCTATTTATAAGTGTAGCTCGCCCGACCCGTGTAACCCGCTGTAAGGACGCTGCGCAAGACGACTCTTGTAGGGACGCACGGGGAGTCTCTATATCACTACTCGTCAGCCTCTTGAGTGAGACTTGCGGAGCTAAGGAAATGGATACAACTCCTCTTACGTCTGTTTTTTTTACCTTTGCCGAGCAATGAAGGAGATCGATATCTGTCAGTAAGTCTATCCCTAAGTTATGGCACTGTTTTTCCTTTTGTTACTTCCATATTATACACTAGCGAGGGGACTCAACACCTTACGCTTGTTCGGGCTCTCTTGGAGCGATTTCAAAAGGGGGAAGACTCGATCGAACTCGCCCACCTCTAAACTGAAGTGCGCAGATATCTGTGATGGGGTCTTATTGATTGTGCTATCTCTTGTTGCTTTAGTGGCTTTGTCTTCGCTGCCACTATACGAGGTTGGGGCACCTCTGGGATATAAACTTATAAGTAAGACCTTCCTGCCTGGACTTTTTACAGGGTGGGCTCTGGAGCTCTTACGTTGCCATAGCGCTGATTGCTCATTCAATGGGAAGCAAGCAATTTTCCTCACCCTAACGATTGCAATCTTGCTAGGGTCGCTTTATTGGCTATGGGTAGAGGTGTCATATTGAGTCTACTGTTCAGTCCCAAGGGCTAGCATAAAGGGAGCTGTGTCAAAGCGCTACCCGTCAGCCTCTTGCGGGAGACTTGCGGGAGCTGCGTAGCGTGAGGGATCTTTGCGACAGTCTTCTTTTTCCTTACCTTTGTGACACTTAACTATGACGACAGTAGAAAGATATCACGATATAAGTATGGGGCACCGTGTCGTGGGACACGAGTCGAAGTGTCGCCACCTACACGGACACAACTACCGAATACACTTCACCTGCTCCGCAGCACAGCTCGATGAGCTGGGGCGGGTGATCGATTTTGGCGTGATCAAGGAGCTCCTCTGCATGTGGCTGGAGGAGCATTGGGATCACAAGATGATGATCTACGATGAGGACCCGCTACTCCCTTCGCTACGAGAGCTGGTGCCTGAGGATCTGGTCGTGGTGCCCTTTAACCCGACAGCCGAAGCGATGGCGCATTACCTCGTCGAGACGATCGCTCCCGCACAATTGGTCGGCACGGGCGTGACGCTCGTCAGTTGCCGTGTTGAGGAGACGGCACGATGCAGTGCTACCTACTCACTACCTATGTAATATGCAGCCGCTACCGGTCAACGAGATCTTCTACAGCCTCCAGGGCGAGGGAGGACAGATGGGACGCGCGATGCTCTTCGTGCGGCTCTCGGGGTGCAATCTCTCTTGCGACTACTGCGACACAGACTTTGCGAGGCATCAGCTCACGACCGCTTCGGAGATCTTGGCCAAACTGGAGGGCTACCCCTGCCGTGACATCCTCTGGACTGGTGGCGAACCGACCTTAGCGCTGCGGGAGGAGCATATAGCTTTCTTTCACGAGCATGGCTATCGTCAGTCGATCGAGACAAATGGCACCCGCCCCGTGCCTCGGGGACTGGACTATGTCACCTGCTCGCCTAAGCCAGAAGCAATAAGTGGTCTGCGGGAGCGTTTTGTAGATAACTACCCTGACGGCATCGATGAGGTGCGCTGGCCCCTACAGTTGGGCGCTCCCCTACCGCCACCCATTGAGCAGTTGGCCGAGGCACGTCGTTACTACGTCAGCCCCGTAGAGGAGACAGGCGTAGAGATGTCGGCCGTTGTGTCACGCTGTATGGACTTCGTCCTAGCCCACCCCGAGTGGCGGCTCAGCGTACAGCTACACAAGTTGCTAGGGTTTCGCTAAGTAAACGGTTTGCTATGAAGGTCTCGTCGTCACATATTCGCTGGTTGCTCGTGCTACTCCCGTGCGCTATGGCGCTCTGTAGCTTGATGGGCTGTAAGAGTGTGACGCTGAGCAAGGCGGAGCTGTACGACCATATGGGCCGCTACGCCCTCGCTGCCGATAGCTACTACACGCTCTATCGCCGCACCTCTCGCAAGAAGCCGGAGCGACGGGCTTATTTAGCTTTCAAAGCGGCGGAGAATTACCGACGACTGGGCAACACGCCCCGTGCGCTCAACTGCTACAACCTAGCGCTCTCTGGCGACTACCCCGACTCGATCCTCCACCTACGCATTGCCCAGGAGCTACAACAGCTAGCGCGCTGGCGGGAGGCGGGCAAAGCTTACGAGCAGTTCCTAGAGTACTACCCGCACGACTACTTCGGACGCATAGGTCTAGAGAGCGTGCGTCAGGCCGATTCGCTCCTCGCCCACCCCACGGGATACACGGTCGAGACGGATCGTCTCTTGATCTCGCCCTATGCGGAGTTTGCCCCTTGCTATGCGCCCGATGGCACGATACTCTACTTCACCAGTAGCCGGGTGCCTCTCCGTGACATGCTACAGGAGAGCGAGGTGACGGGGCTGGGGACGAATAATCTCTACATGATCAAGCAGGACGCCTCGGGCAAGTGGTCCCGCCCCGACAGCGTGCCGGGCAGTGTCAATACGCCCGAAGATGAGGGTACACCCTCTATCTCGTCAGACGGCAACACGCTCTACTACTCCTACGCTGAGCAAAGCTCCACCTACGATCGTACCGTGCAGATCTACAAGGCCTCCAAGTCTAGCCAGGGGGGCTGGGGCAAAGGCGAGCGCGTACCCATCTGGGAGGACTCGCTACGCATGGCTGCACACCCCGCCATTGACGCTTCGGGACGATACCTTTACTTCGTGAGCGAGGGGGCTGGTCTGGGTGGCAAAGACCTTTACCGCATAGCCCTCAGCGAGCATGGCTGGGGCAAGCCGGAGAACCTCGGCAACGAGATCAATACGCCTGGCGACGAACTCTTCCCCACGATGGTGGGCGACAGCACCCTTTACTTCTCCTCCAACGGACGTGTGGGGCTGGGCGGACTGGACCTATACAAGGCGCAGATGGACTCGCTCGGCGGGTGGCAGGTGACGCATCTGGGTGCTCCGATGAACTCCCCCGCAGATGACTACGCCATCACCTTTGCTCCGAAGCCGCAGTCGGGCTTGGCGGAGGAGGGTTACCTCTCCTCGACTCGTGGCGACCAGCGTGGACGGCCACACCTCTACCGCTTCTCTTTGCCCGCCACCATCATCCGCATCGATGGCTTCGTGATGGATCGTGAGGGGTACGGCATCCCGCAAGCGACGGTACGCATTGCCGATAAGCAAGGCTTACTCGCCACCCCCATTGTCTCGACACGTGACGACGGTTCTTTCGTCCTAGAGATCGCCGGGTCCAACCGCTACGTGCTACACGCCTCGCACCCGGACTACCTCAACCAATACATGCCGCTCGTGACCGACAGCGCCACCGAGAGCACCGACTACTTAGTCGACTTTTACCTAGCTTCGCGCCTGCACTCGGAGCAGATCCACGACATCTACTACGACTTTGACCGAGCTTCGCTACGACCCGAGGGCAAGAAGAGTCTCGACTACCTCGTCTCGCTCCTAGAGCAAAACCCCGACGTACGCCTCGAGCTGAGCAGTAACACCGACCGCAAGGGTTCGCAGGCGTATAATCAGAAGCTCTCGCAACGTCGTGCGCAGAGTGTCGTCGACTACCTCATCGCCAAGGGCATTGCCGCCGATCGCCTAGAGGCACGGGGCTACGGCAAGGAGCGTCCCTACGTGGTGACCAAAGGGATGGCGGTGCGCTTCGATTGGTTGCCCGAGGGGCAGGAGTTAACGGCCGAATGGGTCGGCACGCTGACCGAAGAGCAGCAAGTCGTCTGCGACCAGCTCAATCGCCGCACCGAGTTTACCGTCATACAATAATATATAGAGTGACCTAAGCAATGATACATTACCAAGCGGACCCAGAGCTAGCGAGCGTCTACCTCATTGAGCCAGACTGCTACGGCGATGCGCGTGGCTACTTTGCCGAGACTTACCGCACGGCAGACTTTGCAGCGACAGTCTCGCCTAGACCATGGGTGCAGGAAAACGAATCGTCCTCCGTCCGTGGTGTCTTGCGTGGTCTGCATCTACAGCGGGGCGAAGCTAGCCAGGCGAAGCTGGTACGTTGCGTAGTGGGCGAGATCATTGACCTGATCGTTGACCTACGACGAGACAGTGACACTTACGGGCAGTGGCGCAGCTATCACCTCTCGGAGCAGAACCATCGGCAGCTCTACATCCCGAGAGACTTTGCACACGGCTTCCTCGTTCTCTCGGAGCAAGCAAAGTTTCTCTATAAGGTGGACAACGGCTACGCCCCCGCGAGCGAGCTATGCATACGCTATGACGACCCGCAGCTGGCGATACCCTGGGAATCGTGGGGCGTCGCCCCCGAAGAGCTGATTCTCTCTGACAAAGACCTACGGGGCATCTCCCTAGCCGACTACACCGCATCTCTATCATGACGCAACAGACTATGACTACATACCGACACACCTACGCCGTGACTGGAGCCGCTGGCTTCATCGGCACCAACCTCGCTTACTACCTGAGCGAAGCCCTTGCCCCTGACGAGCGGATCGTACTGATCGACAAACTAACCTATGCGGGCAACTACCGCTCCATCGAGCCGCTCATCGACAACGAGCGGGTCGTTTTCGTCCAGGCAGACATCTGCGATGCCGAGGCAATGGACGAACTCTTCACCCGCTATGCGCCGCACTACCTGATCAACCTTGCTGCCGAGAGCCACGTCGATCGGAGCATTGAGGACCCCGCCATCTTCGTACGCACCAATATCCTCGGTGTGCAGACCCTGCTAGACACCATTCGCAACCATTGGTCTACCACCAGCGGACGAGGCTCTTATCCCGTATGGCAGGAGGGGCGCATGATGCTGCAGGTCTCCACGGACGAGGTGTACGGTTCACTTGGCAAGGAGGGCTTCTTTGTGGAGAGCACCCCCCTCGACCCACGCAGTCCCTACAGTGCGGCGAAAGCTTCGGCAGATCTCCTCTGCCAAGCGGCTGTTCACACGCACCATGCGCCAGTCGTCTGGACCAGATGTTCAAACAACTACGGACCCTACCAATTCCCCGAGAAGCTCATCCCGCTCGTCATCCGCCAATGTCTCCTCGGCAAGGAGATACCGATCTATGGTACGGGTGAGAACGTACGTGACTGGCTCTACGTCACCGACCATTGTCGTGCGCTACACCTGGTCGTGACCCAGGGGAAAGCTGGCACAGCGTACAATATCGGTGGGCACAACGAGCATACCAATCTAGAGATAGTCCGGATCATCATCGACCAGCTGCACGATCGTCTGAGCAAGGAGCCAGCACGCGCCGAGCGTATCTCTGAGATCTTAGGCTCTCAGGTTCAACCCGAGCTGATCAATGAGCAGTTGATCACCTTCGTTCGTGATCGCCTTGGCCACGACGCCCGCTACGGCATCGACCCCACCTTCATTCATCAGGAGCTAGGGTGGCTCCCCTCGATCCCCTTTGCTGAGGGCATCGGCTACACGATCGACTGGTACCTCGACCACTTCGACTGGGTCAAGGGCATCACCGACGAAGACTACCAGCACTACTACCAGCAGATGTACAGCGGACGATGAAAGTCTACGGCATAAACGACGCGGCGCGGCTCTTTTACAAAGGCGAAGCACTCCTTCGCCCGGGTTACCCCTTCTTCGTTCCACACCTAGAAGCGGAGTGGTGCGCCATTCCTTCTCTCGCCATCAAGATAGGGCGTACGGGCAAGTGCGTGGCACCACCCTTTGCCGAGCGGTACATCGAGTCGTGCGCTGCCGGCTGGGACATCACCTGCCGCTCACTACTCGCTGAGCTACGCGAGGCGAGCGCTCCGTGGGAGCGTGCTAAGGTGTACGACGGCAGTGCCGTAGCCCTCGACTGGCAACCCCTTGACACAACGCTCGCAGAGCACTTCACGCTAACCCTCTCCGAGCAGAGCTGGGCCCTTTCCCGAGAGATGGTCTGCCAAGCGCTCTCGCTCCTCTCCGAGTGCCTCACCATTCACACGGGCGACGTACTCCTACTCAACGCGATCCCCATAACAGCGGCCCCCACCATTGCTCCCGAGCAACAGCTCTCCCTGACGCTACAGGCTAGCGAAAGGCTCCGCTCCACTACCCTACTACGCATCAAGTAAAGCATCAATATCGAATTGACTAAAACCCCTTCACTATGGCTATTGTATCTCCCTCCCTCCTCAGTGCAGACTTCCTGCATCTCGCCGACGAGATCACGATGATCAACGAGAGTCAGTGCGACTGGCTCCACATTGACGTGATGGATGGTGTATTTGTTCCGAACCTCTCCTTTGGCTTTCCCATCATTGAGGCGATACGCCCCATCTGTCAGAAGCCTCTCGACGTGCATCTGATGATCGTTGAGCCGTGGAAGTTCATCGACCAGTTTGCCAAGCTCGGCATCCACATTATGAATGTACACTACGAGGTGTGCCCTCACCTGCACCGCACGCTACGGGCTATCCGTGAGGCGGGTATGCGTCCAGCCGTCACGCTCAATCCGCATACCCCCGTGGAGCTCCTCACCGACATCCTCTGCGAAGCCGACATGGTGCTCCTCATGAGTGTCAATCCGGGCTATGGCGGGCAAAAGTTTATCGAGCAGTCTGTTCGCAAGGTCGAGCGTCTGCGCAAGATGATCCAAGAGCAGGGTCTCCCCACCCTCATACAGGTCGACGGCGGGGTCAACCTCGAGACGGGTCGTCAGCTCATAGAGGCGGGTGCCGACTCGCTCGTAGCGGGCAGTGCTGTCTTTAAGGCACCCAGTCCTCAGGAGATGATCGCACAGCTACACGCCTTGTAGACTAGCCTTGCACTACCTCGTCCGAGGGCTACACGCCACAATCATGCGCCCAGCATTGGTGACACTCCTGTCGCTAGTGCTGGGCATTTATCTAGGTAGTCTCGGGCTACTAGCGGCGCAGTGGTACTTCCTCGGCATCGCCGTAGCGACACTACTCCTCGTTCTTTCTAGACTTTGGCGCAAAGCGCTCCTCGCTGGCTCCGCTTGGTACCTACTCCTCCTCTGCATGGGGGCTTGTCTGGCAACAATCCCGAGAGAGCGGGTAGCGCAACTCCCACAGCCCAGCAAAGAAATGACTTACCTCGTCACCATCTCCCGTCCGCCCACAGCACGCGAACAGGGCTACCGTGCCGAGGCTATCATCGAGCAGGCGACAGACCCGAGCGAAGCAACCCTAGTTCGCTGGAGTGGCCAGCGCATCATGCTATACCTATATAATGACTCGCTGCAGCTCACGCCTCGCACCAGCTACCTCGTCCGTGGACGGCTCACACCTATAGATCAAGTCTCCTCGTCAAGCTATCAGCACTACCTCCTCTCGCGAAAGGTCTCAGGCGTGCTATCCGCCTCCGCAGCAGAAGCTTGCAATGCGCCAACCACCACCCATTGGTCGCTCTGGGATCAACTACGCTACCGCGCCTACACCCTCCAGCAGCGCATCGGTGGCACGCTAGACGAGATTGACCAACTCACTCCGTTGCAACGAGAGACGCTCCGTGCTATCTGCCTAGGCGATCGCTCCGAAGGTACCATCGCAGAGGCACAGTTTCGCTCTGTAGGCGTCGCGCATCTGCTGTCGGTCAGTGGCTTTCACGTTGGGGTCGTCCTACTGCTCATCTACTGGCTCATACGCTATCCGCTACGGCTCATACGCAACGTTCACACCGCTTACCTCCTGCGCTGGAGCCTGACCCTCGTAGCGGTATGGATCTACGCTTTCATCTGCGGACTCTCCATCCCGACACTCCGTGCCTCGCTCATGTTCTCCATCTTTGCTGTGGCACGGCTCCTGGGGCGCTTCACCGATCGGCTCAGCGTCTGGGCGCAGGCGGCTGTCCTCCTACTCATTGTCTCACCCTACGCACTCTTTGACGTAGGCATGCAGCTCAGCTTCGGAGCGGTGCTAGCTATTTTCGTCACCTGGGGCGCACTCAACCAACGCATCACGCCGAGCCGTTCCCGTATCGTCAGCTACCTTTACTACCTCATCATCACGACCCTCGCTGTACAACTCTTCGTCTGGCCAATCCTCGCACGCAGCTTCGGCACCACAGCCGTCTGGCTACTCCTCGCCAACCTCCTCCTGTCGCCTCTCGCCACGCTGCTCATCATCACGGGGCTTGTCACCATGGGGTTGCTCGCCCTCGGGCTACCCACGAAGCTCCTACCGATGCTTCTTGTCGGCGTGAGCGACCTCACCAGCGGCGCGGTGGCACTCCTAGAGGAGCACTTCATCACTCAGCTCACCATCTCCATGCCGCTCTGGCTCTGCCTTCTCTACTACCTCCTCCTCTACGCCTGGGTGCAGTACCTCCTAGCTCGTCCCCGCCCCATACGTGTCTAACCGTACCCCCTTCTCTACAAAGAGAATCTGACTTCCTCCGAGAAAATTCCCAATCCCTTCCGAAGAAATAGTCGATTTCTTCGGAAGAAATAAAAAATTCTTCGGACTTATCATCTGATACTTCCGAAGTTTCATTCGATTCCTCCGAAGAATTTTTCCTTTCCTCCGTGGAGATTTTTCATTTTCCACGGAGCTATTTGGCAAGTTGCTCCGAGGGATTTGCTGCTGATGAGAGAAAAGCATGGAGACTTACAAGTCTTCATCGGCTGATCACTCGTTGAACAAAGAAAGAGCGCTACCCCATACACACCATACGCTACTATTTTGGTATCTTTGCAGATATATAATGAGAGCCTAGGGGGCTTTCGCCACATAATATAGTTTATGCTCAAAGAAATCTTATCCATCTCAGGCAAGCCAGGACTCTTTAAGCTCCTGACCCACACCAAGAATAGTATCATCGTCGAGGATCTAGAGACCAAGCGTCGCATCCCCGCATACGCTTCGGATCGTGTCGTATCTCTAGGTGATATTTCGATCTACACAACTACCGAGGAGACACCGCTGCGAGAGATCTTGCAGACGCTGCTCGACAAATATGAGGGCAAGCCGGTTGATCTCAAGGGACTTAATGGCAAGGAGGCTTACTTTGACCTCTTTGCGGAGGTACTCCCTGAATATGACCGCCAGCGTGTCCACGACAACGATATCAAGAAGATCTTTCGCTGGTACAATATCCTCGTAGAGACGGGGTACACCGACTTCTCCGAGCCTGCACCTGAGGAGGCTAGCGAGACAACAGAGGAAGCTCCCGCTGAGGAGTAATAAAGCCTCTCGCAAGTCACCTAAGGCTCACCGACTCTTGTCTAATAACTTTACCACATAATATCATGTACAAAGAACTGAAGAACTTCCTCACCAAGGAGATCCAGGACACTAAGGATGCGGGTCTCTACAAGGAGGAGCGCATTATTATCACCCCTCAGACGGCCGCTATCAAGGTAGAGGGGGGCAAGGATGTCTTGAACTTCTGCGCTAACAACTATCTAGGTCTATCTGACAATCCTCGCCTCATCAAGGCTGCCAAGGATATGATGGATTCGCACGGATATGGCATGAGTAGCGTACGCTTCATCTGCGGTACGCAAGATATCCACAAGCAGCTCGAGAAGGCTATCGCACACTACTTCCACACAGAGGATGCTATCCTCTACGCTGCTTGCTTTGATGCCAACGGAGGTGTCTTCGAGCCTCTCTTCGGCCCAGAAGACGCCATCATCAGCGACTCGCTGAATCACGCTTCGATTATCGACGGTGTACGTCTCTGCAAGGCTAAGCGCTATCGCTACGCTAATGCTAACATGGAGGAGCTAGAGAAGTGCCTCCAGGAGGCTCAGGAGCAGCGCTTCCGCATCATTGTCACGGACGGTGTCTTCAGTATGGACGGCAACGTAGCTCCTATGGACAAGATATGCGATCTCGCTGACAAGTATGACGCTCTCGTTATGGTCGATGAGTGCCACTCGGCTGGTGTCGTTGGTAAGACAGGTCGTGGTGTCGCTGAGGCATTCGACTGCTTTGACCGTATCGACATTCATACCGGTACGCTAGGCAAGGCATTCGGTGGTGCTGTTGGTGGCTTTACGGCTGGTCCTAAGGAGATCATCGAGATCCTACGTCAGCGCTCTAGACCCTACCTCTTTTCTAACTCACTGCCCCCCGCAGTGGTCGGCGCTGGTATCGAGGTCTTCAAGATGCTGGAGGAAGATGACTCGCTACACACGAAACTGATGGAGAATGTCAACTACTTCCGTGAAAAGATGCTTGCAGCTGGCTTTGACATCAAGCCTACACAGAGTGCTATCTGCGCTGTGATGCTTTACGACGCTCCTCTATCTCAGCGTTACGCTGCTCGTCTCCTCGAGGAGGGTATTTATGTAACGGGCTTCTACTATCCAGTCGTTCCGAAGGGCGAGGCTCGTATCCGTGTACAGCTCTCAGCAGCTCACGAGCGTGAGCACCTCGACAAGGCGATTGCTGCCTTTATCAAGATCGGTAAGGAGCTGGGCGTGATCAAGTAATCGCTGCTCTCAGCAAAGCATAACTAATAACGAAGGTGACTAGACGCTATCCCATGACATCGGGAGTGCAGATCTGGTCACCTTCCTCTTTATTAAGACCTCTTATATATGTCCCTGCGAATAGTCGTAGATAGTTCTATCCCCTACATGGCCGACGGCATGCCCCTCGAGGTCGAGGCGCGCTACCTGCCGAGTGGCGAGATAACGGCCGATTCCGTCGCTGATGCTGATGCCCTGATGATCCGTAGCGTGACGCGTTGTGACCGTACGCTCCTGGAGGGGAGCGCTGTGCGTCTGATCACCTCGGCGACAGCGGGCTTTGACCATATAGATACCGATTACTGCCGTGAGGCGGGCATTCGCTGGTACAACGCTCCTGGGTGCAATGCTGCCTCCGTAGCGCAGTATGTCCTGACGGCTATCTCTTGTATCGCACTAGAGCAGGGATTGGCACCTGAGGATATTACACTCGGGATCATTGGTACGGGACATACCGGCGGACGGGTCTATCAGCGTGCCAAGGCGCTCGGCATCCGGACGCTCCTCTACGATCCACCTCTCGTAGCAGCTTACGATGAGCACCTTGACTGGCAGAGCTATCTGAAGGAGCTGGACAGCAAAGGGCTACCGCGTCCTTACCTTGCGGAGGCTATGCCGATGCTACGGGACAGCTACGTAGATCTAGAGACGCTTCTCGCCTCGGCTACGATGATTACCTGCCACGTGCCTTTGACGAAGGGGGGAGCACACCCTACTTATCACTTAGTTGATGACGCTTTCTTGCGAAACGCTCAGCAGCGACCTTGGTTGATCAATGCTTGTCGTGGAGCTGTCGTCGACACCTCCGCACTGGTACGCACCCTTGACGATAAGGCGGTCTCAGGAGCCGTGATCGACTGCTGGGAGGGCGAGCCACACATAGCGCAGGCACTACTGGATCGTGTCTTCATCGGCACACCCCACATTGCGGGCTTCTCAGTGCATGGCAAGGCACAGGGAGCTGTGCAGAGTTTGCGCCACTTGTGCGACTTCTTCGAACTCAGTGATACCCGCATAGCACTGGCACACCCGCGCCCCCTAGCGGAGCCATACCTAGACCTCTCGGGGTGCGAACCGTGGCAGATACCTTGGCGTGCGATGATCCACACGCTCGACTTGCCAGCGATCATGAGCCGAATACTCGCCTCGCCAGAGACCTTCGAGCAGCAGCGTGTCAGCTACCAGCATCCTTACGAGCCACACGACTACACCGTACGAGGCGTTCCCGCCTCCCTCCGTCCGGCACTTGCCGCGCTTGGCTTCGCCTTAGCCAGCAACTAAGGCAAGCTCACCTTATTAAGTTCAGGGTTGCTTTTACGGAAGCCTAAAAATAGAGCGAGGAGGAGTTTTGGCTTATTTTCTCAGGCTCAAAGAGCGCTGTCATAGCTTGCGAAATAGCATCTCGGATCTTGTCAGACTCAGTCTCTCCGTACCCTTCGGCCGTAGCAACAGCAACAAGTTTATTCATGTCGGCAGTTGTTAGCTGAATGGTAACTTCTAGAGCATAGCCGATCAAGATATTTCTTTTGTCGCCCTCGCCATAGCTTACTACAAGCGTCTTCTGCGCTTGTGCAGGATTAATTTCGGGAACGACTATAATTCCTCTCTTGAAGAGTTGCCCTGCAATAAAATCTCTAGGATTGGCCGAGCCAGGGAAGCCTCCAAATGCAGCATTTGGGGGACCTTGTACGCCACCTATTGGCGCAATATAGGCATACTGAAATTGAGATAGGGGAAGGTACGTTTTCACCTGAGGAGAATTCATCAACCCACAGCTCGAAAGGGTGAGCGTAAGTAGTATGACCCCAAAGATGCACTGAAGCTTGGAAAAATGAATCTGTTTCATATTACGAGTTCTTTCTGCAAATATAGACAAAACTAAGATCTCATCCAGGTCTCACGAAAAAGCTCGACTTCCCTATATTCTGATATATAGCTCTTTCAATTTTGGAGAACGATTTCGACTTGGAAGATTATCTATAGAAACGGGGAAAACAAAGGAGGTGGTAGCTCACTTGCGAGAAAAATATTTTTACTACCTTTGCGGGTGATAAAGTTTATGAGAAGACTCACACATATCGATATGCCGACTCGGATGACGGCTGTACTATTGGGGCTAGTGTACATACTGGCTCTGATGGGACAAGCTGTGCACCAGCATGACGCAAGAGCCTTCTCGGAGATAAACTATGCTGCCTCTCAGTCTGACACAGACGGTGGGGAGCATCATGAAGCTAGCTCAGAGGTATATCTGGTCAACAACGTGACCTGCCCCGTCTGCGAATTTCATCTCGGCATCACCGACCAGTGTGCCATAGCACCTTCCTTTGCAGTGGATGAGTGGGATGCTCCCGCTCCCGAGCTGCAACCCGAAGCTGTACACCTAGCCCTGAGAGAGGGCAAAGCTCTAAGAGCCCCACCAGTGAGATACTGCTAGCCACACACCTATCGACTGTGTGGCTACAAGCGGATTAGCTCTACACTTATACTCCGCTTTGTGTGCTTACCTTGGCTGCATGCCAAGGTCTGAGTGATCGTAATATTGCTCTCATTTTCCCTAGCATAGCTAGACCATATCTATGTGACGCACCCCCCTATGTACGCCTGGCTCCTCCGCTGTGTGTGAGTTAAGCTATCGGTATAGTGGTGCGTGCGATCTCCTTACATTTCACTGGTTAACAACACTCTTGCGATGTATTGTCGATACATTTGCTATCTATTACTATATCTGATTCCGACGGTTGCTCTAGCTGAGAGATCCATCGCGAAACCTGATAGCGTAGCGCTAGAACCCCACGCCTTTGACGAGACGCTTCAGACGGTGGAGGTACGAGCTAATAGCAAGCGGCTCCAGACCATGCGTATCGGTCAGACGATCGAATGGCTTGACAGTACTTATCTGACACAGCACTTTACGGGCAACTTTGCAGCGACACTGAGCACACTGCCTGGTGTCAATGTGATCACGATCGGATCTGGCTACGGCAAGCCGGTGATCCGTGGTCTAGGCTTCAACCGCATCGCCTATGTCGATGGCGGGCTCAAGCAGGAGGGGCAGCAGTGGGGTGCCGACCATGGGCTGGAGGTGGACGCCTTCGACCAAGACCCTGTCCAGGTGATCAAGGGAGCTGGCTCCCTACTTTACGGCAGTGATGCCCTGGGCGGAGTCATCGTGAGGCAGCCGGCTACACCTCCTCACAAGCAAGGCCTCTACGGCTCCTACACCATGATGGGGCAAAGCAGCACCATGGGCGGCGGGGGTAGTCTCATGATGGGCTACCTGCACGGAGCGCACCATCTTCGCCTACGCATGAGCGGTCAGTATCACGGAGACCGCAATGTGACGGCAGACAGCATCACCTACCTCACCCGCTGGATACCTATATATAATCGTAAGTTGAAAAACAGTGCCACACAGACCTACGCTTCGCAACTACGCTATGAATGGCTAGGAGAGCAGGTCAAAGCTTCTCTGCAAGCTTCTATCAATGGAGAGCGTAGTGGCTTCTTCCCAGGAGCGCATGGCGTGCCAGACCTAAAGCGTGTACTACCTGACAAGAGCCGATACAACATTGAGCTACCTTACAGCACGGTGCGTCAGATCTCCACACAGGGCAGCCTGCAGTGGCGGATCTCTCCACAATGGCAATTGGTCGGTGAGCTAGGCTGGCAGCAAAATTTGCGTCGTGAGCTTAGTGCCTTCCACACCCACTACGGAACGATGCAGCGACCCGAGCAGGATGCAGACTTGGAGTTTGAGTTTGACCTCAAGACCATCTCAGCGCGCTTACAGGCAAACTACTATGCCCCGTGGGGTGGCAAGTGGACCTTAGCCACAGATGGGCAGTATCAGTGGCACAAGCGGAGAGGCTACGGCTTCCTCCTGCCAGACTACCAGCGGGCGACGAGCGGCGTGAGCCTAACCTATCAGGGACGCATAGCCCAGGGGCTACACCTCACCAGTGGTCTGCGCTACGATCTAGGATACATCGCGATGAGCCCCTACCACGACCCCTATCTAGCGGACTACCTTAAGGAGCGTGGCGAGTCCTCGGCAACCTTGGCGCAGTACTACTACAGCAGTCAGGAGGGCGAGCGGAGGTGGCACGACCTATCGGGAAGTGTCGGCTTAGCTTGGCAGATAGACCGGCATTGGCTCTGGAAGGTTAATCTGGGCAGAAGCTTTCGCCTACCAGGCATCTACGAGCTTGCGGCAAATGGCATTCACCACGGTACCTTCCGCCACGAGGTGGGCGACCCATCGCTGGGCAGTGAGCAGGGATGGCTACTAGATAGCGAGGTGGGCTTTCACAATGACCTGTGGAGCTGTACGGTCTCTCCCTTTGTGACCTACTTTACCAACTACATCTTCCTGCAGCCCTCGGGCGAGTGGTCCATACTGCCCCATTCGGGACAGATATACCGCTACCAGTCCACACGGGCGCTCTTCACTGGCGTCGAGCTGGAGGGCACTTGGCACCTGCATCCGCAGTGGGACTACCATCTGCAGGGTGACTACGTCTACACCTACAATGTGGCAGACCGCCTAGCGCTACCCTACTCGCCACCAGCACGCTTGAGCCACGACTTGACCTGGCATCCTACCCACTGGGCGCTCTCGCTCAAGCACCGCATCATCGCTCCCCAGCATCGCATAGCGCGCAACGAGGAGCCAACACCCGTTACAGCGACGCTACTAGACCTAGCTGTGACCTACGACGGACAGCTCAGACAGAGCAACTACCGCATCTCTCTAGCTATCCAAAACATCTTGAACAGCCGCTACTATGACCACATGAGTTACTACAGGCGAGTCAATCTCCCTGAGGCTGGACGAAACCTATTGCTAACAATCAACCTATCATTCTAATCTTCAATACTATGATGAAAAGAACAATCTTCGCATCAATCACGATCCTCAGCTGTATCGCTTTGGCGACAGCCTTCACAGGTTGCAAGGAGGAGCCCATCGACACCACCAAGCCTGTCATCGAGCTCATCGAGCCCGAAGACAATGACTCGCTCCGCATTGGCGGCGAGAATGGCGTACACTTTGAGATGAATCTCTCGGACAACGACCTCGTCAAGTCGTACAAGATCGATGTTCACAACAATTTCGACGGACACTCGCACACCCGCGATCTACGTCACGGTGATGACCAGACGAAGCCCTTTAGCTTCAACAAGGAGTACACGGTCAACCAGCGCAACGCCCATATCCACCACCACGACATCAAGATACCAGCAGACGCAACGCCTGGTGAGTACCACCTCCTGGTCTACTGTGTGGATCGCTCGGGCAATGAGTCGATGGTAGCTCGCACCGTCATCCTCTCCAAGGACGCTCCTGACGATCATCACCACGACCACGAGTAAGGTGGGTAAGAGACATTAATTTGTTTAGTGTATGTGATAGGGAGGGGTGTTACCGGGATGGTAGCACCTCTCTCGCCTTTTTCATTGTCCCCGCTTTCTTGTCCGTAGAAGGAACACAAATCAAAGAAGGCTCAACCGCATCGCTGCGACTGAGCCTTCTCATTATGGAGCTGTCGACTTGGCCTACAAGTCTTAGCTATGTTACTTGCGCTTAGGAGCGTTCTTGAGGATCGCTACAAGGTGACGCCAGAACATCTCCACTGTCTTGATCTCCATGCGCTCTGCGGGTGAGTGTACGTCACGCATCGTCGGGCCGAAGGAGACCATGTCGAGGTAAGGATACTTCGCAAGGAAGAGTCCGCACTCGAGACCTGCGTGGATAGCCTTAACCTCAGGATCCTTGCCGAAGAGCTCACGGTAGGTGCTCTCAGCGACCTTTAGGATCTCAGAGTCGGGATTAGGCGCCCAGCCGGGGTAGCCGTCACGTACCTCTGTGCGTGCACCTGCTAGCTCGAAGAGAGCGAGGAGCATGTTACCCACATCCTCCTTGAGCGACTCGGTAGAGCTGCGCTGGCTCGTCTCGATGCTGATCACGTTACCCTCTTGCATCTTGACACTGGCTAGATTGGTCGAGGTCTCTACGAGTCCCTCTAGCGAGTGGCTCATGCCCATCACACCGTGAGGACAAGCGTAGAGCGTGCGGATGACCGTGTCAGCCGTCTTGGCATCGACAACCTCCTTAGGCGTTGTAGTCGTCTCCACACGGAGGTTGACATTAGGATCGACCTTCTTGAGCTCATTGCGGAACTCAGCGTCCATCTCGTTTGCCCAGATAGCTAGATCCTCCTTGCGATTGGCAGGGATCGTGATGACTGCCTTAGCCTCACGAGCGATAGCGTTGTGTAGATTACCGCCATCGATCGTAGCTAGGCGCATCTCTGGCACCTCCTTGAGTACCTTATATAGGTAGCGCACAAGGAGCTTATTGGCATTGCCTAGACCGACATGGATGTCGCCACCGCTGTGTCCGCCCTTAAGACCGCTTACCTTCACCTCGAGAGCTATCTGCCCAGCAGGTGTAGCCTCTGTGGTGTAGTCAAAGAAGGCCATAGTACCCATACCACCAGCGCAGCCGATGAACATCTCGCCCTCGTCCTCACTATCGAGGTTGATGAGGATACGACCCTGGACGAAGCCTGGCTCGATACCCATGGCACCAGTCAGACCTGTCTCCTCATCTACTGTAAAGAGGCACTCAACGGGTCCATGCTCTACGGTGGGATCGGTTAGGACAGCAAGTCCTGCAGCGACACCAATACCGTTGTCAGCACCTAGGGTCGTACCCTCAGCGTGAATCCAGCCATCGGTGATCTTTGTCTTGATAGGATCCTTGTAGAAGTCGTGCTCTACGTCACTATTCTTCTCGCAGACCATATCTATATGTCCCTGGAGAATGATAGTCTCGCGGTCCTCCATACCAGGCGTCGCACCCTTGCGGATGACGATATTGCCTGTCTTATCCTGCGCATAGTCTAGGTTATGCTCCTCGGCAAACTTCTTGAGGAAAGCCAATATCTGCTCCTCATGCTTTGAAGGGCGAGGAATCTTGGTGATTTCGTAGAAGTGCTGCCAGATGGGCATGTGAGTTAGATCTGTTATTTGCATCGTTTATTGCTTTGAAAAGTTAGAATATTAGCTGGTTAACTACCGCACGACATCAGTTTGTCTTATCTAATGCGTGCGTAAGTCCGACAAAAGGCATACCTTTGTCTACCTGAGAGCTATAACACCTGTGCTACTCTCCCTCTGCAAATATACTAAGAAAAACTATGAAACTCATCATCATATCCATTATCCTCATCGGGCTCGCCGTAGTTCTGCTCGCCTTGCGACTGATCGTCAAGGGAGACAAGAGCCCCCAGAGCTCACATATAGAGGACAATAAAGCTCTTAAGAAGAGAGGAATAGGGTGTGCCAACAAGCAGATGGCGGAGCTAGCTTCACGGCAAAACTTAGCCGACCGCCTGGGCGATGACCCGCAATAATTCTTCCTCCTATCACACACGTCAATCAACACAATAACTCATATGAATCAGAAATCAATCCTCTTACTCTCCCTACTCGTTGCATCGCTCCTACTCGGTAGCTGCAATCAAAAGCAGAATGATCAAGCCACGACCTCAGACAGCTTGACAGCAGTTACCGCTGATCCTACGCACCAGCTCAAGATAGGCGTCGTATCTCTCGACTCGCTCTACAAAAACTACGAGTACTACTCCCAGGCAAACAAGCAGTTAGAGGCTCAGCTCAAACGCAATCAACAGACTCTAGCCAACAAGGCGCAGAAAGCTCAGCAAGCTTATGCCAGCTATATGGAGAAAGCCCAGAAAGGTCTTTTTACCACTCAAGCACAGGTCGATGCCGAGGAGAAGCGCATCACCACCATGCAGCAGGAGGGCGCTCAGCTGGAGCAGCGCTATGCCGAAGAGGCGATGAAAGCTCAGGCAGATGCTCAGAAAGCCCTTCACGATGAAGTGGTCGCTCAGCTCAAAGCCTTCAACGCTGACAAGAAGTATGACCTGATCCTCACTTCCGCAGGACTTGAAGGCGTGATGTACGCTGGCGAAGGCTTTGACATTACTCAAGAAGTCATTGACTATCTCAATGCTGCCCACAAGGCTAAGGCCGATGACGCCAAGAAGTCTAAGAAGTAATCCACACATCCCGTGTGCCGTAATCCACGCACACTCGCTAAATACTTACCAACTATGAAAATCGCTATACTCGGATACGGGCGCATGGGACATATGATCGAAGAGGTCGCCACCCAGCGCGGACATCAGGTGGTCGCTCGTATAGATAAGGCTGACGCTGCCCTACTGGAGGATGGTTCCCTACGAGAGGCCGACGTCGCCATTGAGTTTTCCACCCCTGAGAGTGGCTATCAGCTTTGCCAGGCTGCCCTAAAAGCGGGACTTCCTGTGGTCACGGGCAGTACAGGCTGGAAAGAGCAATTAGAGAAGCTCAAGGCTGAGGTACAAAGCTCTGGCCGTGGAGGACTCTTTGCTGCGTCCAACTTTAGCCTCGGAATGAACCTGATGATGATCCTCAATGAGCAGCTCGCACAGCTCATGGCTCCCTACCCCGAGTACACGCCACGCATTCAGGAGACGCATCACATCCACAAGCTTGATGCGCCTAGTGGTACTGCGATCACACTTGCCGAGGGACTCATCGAGCAGACCCCCTCGCTACACGACTGGCATCTGGGGGTTGAGACGCACGACGGCTCTCTCGGCATTGAGGCAATCCGTGAGGGCGAGGTGCCTGGCATCCACACCGTCATCTACCACTCCGACATTGACGAGATAACGCTGCGCCACGAGGCTTATAGCCGTCGGGGCTTTGCGCTAGGAGCCACCCTCGCCGCTGAGTATCTCCTACAGCACCCCGTAGGCGTTTGGTCTATGCGTGACCTCATCCTACACAAATAGCCGTACCCACACACTTCCCTTCATGCTATGAAAATCAAGCTTCACTGGCAAGACAAGACCCTCTTTCAGAAGATTGTAGCCATCGTCATACCGATCCTCTACCTCCTCTTCTGTCTCCTCTGGGCTGGTCCCTTTTGGTTGATCTTCCTTCCCTTTATCCTGGACTATTACTTTACCAAGCTCATCAATTGGTCTTGGTATCGCAACATCAAGAACAAGACACTGAGAGGTTTCGTCTCGCTACTGGCAGACCTCCTCTGGGCGGTCATCGGCGTGCATCTGCTCAGCATCTTCTTCATCCAGAACTTCGCCATCCCCACCTCTTCACTGGAGAAGACGCTCCTTGTGGGTGACTACCTCTTTGTGGACAAAGTAACCTACGGACCTCGTATGCCGATGACTCCGCTGCAGGTGCCACTAACGCAAAACCGCTTCCTCGGTCGTGAGTCTTACCTCAGCAAACCACAGCTCTCCTACAAGCGCCTCAAAGGCATCCGAAAGGTACAGCGTGGCGACCTTGTCGTCTTCAACTTCCCCACGGGCGACACCGTCACGACCAAGGTGACTAACCCCGACTACTACTACCTCAAGGAGATGTACGGCGGACGGGCTGCCCTGGAGGCTCAGCCCGAGGTCTTTGGCAAGATTGTCTACCGCCCCGTGGATCGTCGTGACCACTATGTGAAGCGCTGTGTGGGGCTCCCTGGCGATCTCATCGAGATACGCGACAACGACATTTATATCGATGGCAAGCTACAGGAGCGACCCGAGCATATGCAGCTCAACTACTGGGTTTGCACGCGTGGAGGACGCTTCTCCGCTGAGGAGCTCAAGCATCTAGGCATTAGTCTTGACGACCAACATGTGGTCTCTACATCACGACTCTCGGCAGCAGACCTCGAGACGATGGGCTTGACTGGCGCTGATCTGAGCGACGTACAGGCACTCTACCTGCTGCCTCTTACCGAAACTATGCGCCAGCAACTAGCCAGTGATAGCCGTGTCGCTAAGATCGTTGTGTCGCAAGACCCCAATACCGACCTCTACCCCATAGGTTATAACCTCGGCTGGACCCGTGATAACTATGGTCCGCTACAGATACCGCGTAAGGGACTTACCATCGAGCTGACGCCAGACGCCTTAGCACTCTACAGCAGGTGTATACACAACTACGAGGGGCACGCCATCGAGCAGCATCCTGACGGCACTATCCTCATTGACGGACAGCCCGCCACGCACTACACCTTTGAGATGGACTACTACTATATGATGGGTGACAACCGCCACAACTCGGCCGATAGTCGCTACTGGGGCTTCGTTCCCGAGGATCATATCGTAGGTCGCCCTGCGCTCCTTTGGCTTTCGCTAGACAAGGATCTAGGTCTCTGGGGCGGCAAGATACGCTGGAGACGTATGATGCACACGATACATGGTCAGCCACTCTGACATAGCAACGAGGAGACGAGCCACCTGGCTACGCTGGGTACTTCCGACGATCATAGTAGGACTCATTATCGTCGGACGCCTCTTCTGCTTTGTCTATCGCCAGCCAACGCCCAACGGTAGCAGCTACCACCTGATGAGCCGCATCCCCCAGCCACACCGAGGCGACAATGTGCTTCTTACGCTAACAGCAGACAGCTTAGCGGGGAGCAAGCTGATGCTACGAGTTGTGGGCGAGCCGAGCGACACCCTGCGCTTTACCGAGGGCAAGCTCTTGGTTCTAGGCAAACGAGGTCGGCAAACTTTTATCATGCCACTCCCCCAGCCTTTACAGCAAAGCACTTACGAAGTGGTCTTGGCAGCCGATGAGTACTGGCTATTAGCCAAGCCCCCGCTCATGGCTGAGACAATAGACTCGCGCCACCTCGGACCAATTCACCGCTCAGAGATCACAGCAACAGTAATATGGTAGTGCTCCCCACGGCATACGCTCCCTCAGTCGCCTATATGAGCTATCTACTGGACAGTTCCACGCGTATAGAGGCACACGAGTACTATCAGAAGCAGACCTACCGCAATCGCTGCGCTATCGTAGGTGCTGAGGGAGTGATGAAGCTCTCTATTCCCGTCCTAGCGGGCTCCTCACAGCAATGCCCAATCCAGTCGGTGCAGATCGCTGAGCATGACAACTGGCGGCACAAGCACTGGTACACCATAGAGACCTGCTACGGGGCGTCACCTTACTACGAGTACTACGCTCCCGACCTAGCGCCACTCTACCTCGACAAGGAGCGCCGATCCACATCGCTCTACCAGCACAATCAGCGGCTCATCATGCGCATCTGCCAGCTCATTCACCTGCCCTACCAGTGGCAAGAGACAGAGCAATATGTCGGTAGCTCTGCTGGCGTATGCTCACAGCTCCTGCCACCCATCTCCACCGCCAGCACAGCGACCGAAGAGGCCATCGCCTCCGTCCCGTACTACCAAGTCTTCGCTGGGTCGCTCGGCTTCGTCGCCAATCTCAGCATCCTCGATTTGCTCTTCAATATGGGACCCGAGTCACTCCTCATCTTGCGACAGCTACACAACAAACTCTCGGATCCCTCGCTACACTAGAGCATCTCGACGAGGGATCCCCTCTAAAACTTGCACAAGTCTAGAATTAATCTGGTTTTCTCCTGAGGAATTTGAAATTCTCCACGGAGCAAACGGGAAATTCTTCCGAACTTTCATTCCATTCTTCCGAACTTTCATTCCATTCTTCCGAACTTTCATTCCATTCTTCCGAAGAATTTGCCGTTTGCTCCGTAGCTATTTGAGAAATTCCTCCGAAGAATTTGGATTTACAGGTATTCCGCATCATCTTCCGTCACTTCCTCTCGGCATCCCAACTGCGACGTTCGTCCGCATATTGCTACAACTGCCTCATCAGTTTGGAACCGTTAAGAGCGAATTTCTGTATCTTTGTAAGCGAATGAGTGGTGGGCGAACTCGTCAGGAGCTTCGCATCACCCTCCTATGACACCTTATTTAGTTATGGATCTACATTACGAAGACATACGACGTGACTACGGCCGCAGGAGCCTCAGTCGTAAGGATCTGACGGACGATCCCTTTAGCCTGGTCAGACTATGGCTACAGGAGGCGGTGGACGATCCTAAGGTCCTAGAGCCTACGGCGGTACTGGTCTGCACCAGCACGCCCGACGGGCACCCTAGTTCGCGGACTGTACTGCTCAAGGAGCTTCTCGGCGAGGAGTTTATCTTCTACAGTAACTACGAGAGTCGCAAGGGTCAGCAGATGGCTGCCAACCCACACGTCAGCCTAACCTTCCTCTGGCACGAGCTGGAGCGACAGATACATGTCGAGGGTACGGTGCGGCACCTAGAGCCTGAGCTCAGTGATCAGTACTTCGCCACACGCCCCTACAAGAGCCGTGTCGGTGCTCGCATATCGCCTCAGAGCCACCCGATACCTGACCGCAACTACATTTACACGCACTTTGTCACAGAGGCGGCTAAGTTTGCCCTGCAGACTGTGCCACGCCCCGACAACTGGGGAGGCTTTGCCGTGCTGCCTAGTCGCATAGAGTTTTGGCAGGGTCGTCCTAGTCGTCTGCACGACCGCTTCCTCTATGAGCGTCAGGAGGACAATTCGTGGACTATCAACCGTCTGGCACCTTAGTGCTTATGAACGCAACGAAACCTGTACTCCTAGCTATCGATACCGCCCTACAGGGGTGTAGTGTCGCTGTGACCGACAGCGAGCAGATCCTATATACTAAGGTATACCAAGAGACAGAGATATCTAATGCAGTGCTCATCGGGAGCTACACCCAGAAGGCTATCTCCTGGTGCCAAGAGCAGGGCTACCAGATAGCAGCCATAGCGACGACCGATGGACCGGGCTCCTACACGGGGCTGCGCATAGGGGCTTCACTGGCCAAGGGACTAGCCTTCGGGCGGAGCATTCCGCTCATTGCCGTCTCTACCCTGCAGCTCCTACTGACGGGCTTGCCGAGCTTCGCTGGTGATACCATTGCTCTGCTCGACGCGGGGCATGGAAACGCTTATCAGCAGACTTTTGACGCTGAGGGCACACCTCGTGACAAAGCAACTTTTGTCACCATCTCATCTGAGTGGCACGCACCCGCCGAGAGCCGTATCGTCTATGTCGGTTCGCTGCCCGTAGAGGGTACCGCTGTCGCTCCGCCAACGGCCGAGACGCTCGCCACCGTGGCGCGCAGCTACTGGCTGAAGGAGCAATATGTCGACACCGCCTACTGGGAGCCCAACTATGTCAAGCCCTACAAGGCTGTCGTGGGACAAAACAAAGTCCTCGAGCGACTCAAACTATCTAAACAAGCATAAACCACAACTACGACCTAAATATGATCAAAGATATCATCGTACTTGCCAAGCAAGTCCCCGACACACGTAATGTCGGCAAAGATGCTATGAAGGCTGACGGCACTGTGAACCGTGCCGCCCTCGACGCTATCTTTAACCCCGAGGATCTGAATGCGCTCGAGCAGGCGCTCCGCATCAAGGAGCAGAACCCCGACTGCCGGGTCTCCGTACTCACCATGGGTCCTCCCCGTGCTGCAGAGATCATCCGCGAGGCACTCTACCGTGGCGCTGACCACGGTTACCTGTTGACCGATAGAGCTTTCGCTGGGGCTGATACGCTTGCCACGAGCTACGCTTTGGCATGCGCTATACGTCATATCTACAAAGGTGGACTGCCCGACCTCATCCTCGGTGGCCGTCAGGCTATCGATGGCGACACCGCTCAGGTAGGGCCGCAGGTGGGCGAGAAGCTCGGCATCAACGTGGTCACCTACTGCGAGCAGATCGATCAGATAGAGGGCGACCAGCTCACCATCACACGCCGTCTGGAGCATGGCGTGGAGACGGTACGTGCTCACAAGCCACTCCTGCTGACGGTCACGGGTAGCGCAGCACCCTGTCGCCTGCGCAACGCTAAGCGTGTACAGAAGTACAAGTATGCAGCCTCGGCTCTAGAACTAGACGCACTGCCCGAGACGTGGCGCAAGCGTCTCGAGAGCAATCCCGAGGAGCTGACGATCGACATCTTGACGGCTGAGAGCACTGGCGCAGACATCGCTCAGTGCGGTCTCTCGGGCTCTCCGACGAAGGTCAAGAGTATCGAGAGCGTCGTCTTTAAGGCTAAGGAGGTGATGCACCTCTCCAGCAGCGATGCCGACCTAGAGACTTTGATACAAACCCTATTAGCAAACCACACCATCGGCTGAAAGAGTGCCGCTTTTGCACACCCATATAATAAGACAGACTATGAACAATCTATTCGTATACCTAGAGATCGAAGATGGGAGCGTACACGACGTCAGCCTAGAGCTACTCACCAAGGGGCGCTCACTGGCCAACCAGCTGGACGTGGCACTAGAGGCGATAGCTATCACCAACCGCGCTGAGGGGATCGCCGACACGGTCATGCCCTATGGCGTAGACAAGCTACACCTCTTCGTAGATCCTCGTCTAGAGCATTACCAGACGCTGCCACACGCGAGCATCGTCATCAAGCTATTCCAGCAGGAGAAGCCGCAGATATGCCTCCTCGGTGCGACAACCATAGGACGTGATCTGGGACCCCGCGTCTCCTCGTCACTAGGCAGCGGACTGACCGCAGACTGTACCTCCCTAGAGATCGGCGATTATACCGACAAGGACAAGGAGTTCAAGAACCTCCTCTACCAGATCCGCCCAGCTTTCGGTGGTAACATCGTAGCAACGATTGTCAACCCCGAGCATCGTCCACAGATGGCTACGGTACGCCCAGGCGTGATGAAGAAGGAGATTTACAAAGCAGACCACAAGGGCGAGGTGATCAACCACTCGGTGGCTGACTTCGTCCGTGATGAGGACTTTGTCATCGAGATTATCGACCGCCACGTTGCCAAGAGTAAGATCAACCTAGGCGGAGCCCCCATCATCGTATCGGGCGGCTACGGTGTCGGTAGCGCTGAGAGCTTTGAGCTGCTTCACGAGCTGGCTGATCTCCTAGGCGGAGAGGTAGGTGCTACGCGTGCAGCCGTCGATGCGGGCTTTACCGAGCATGAGCGACAGATAGGACAGACCGGTGTGACCGTACGTCCTAAGCTATACATCGCCTGCGGTATCAGCGGACAGATACAGCATGTGGCTGGTATGCAGGAGAGCTCGATGATCATCTCTATCAATACGGACCCCGACGCGCCGATCAATACGATCGCCGACTACGTCATCACGGGACGTATCGAGGAGGTTATCCCCAAGCTCATCAAGTACTATAAGCAAAACTCTAAGTAAATCCCCCTAGACGACAGAATCATGGCTAATTTCTATACAGACAATCCACATATACAGTACCACCTCCAGCATCCACTCATGGAGCGCATTGCACGGCTTAAGGAGCGTGACTATGCCGATGCTGACCAGTATGACTATGCCCCCTCAGACTATGCCGATGCGCTGGATAGCTACCAGCGTGTACTAGAGATAGTCGGTGAGGTGTGTGGCGAGGTGATCGCACCCAATGCGGCCGAAGTGGATCTGACGGGACCAACGCTCCACGAGGGACGTGTCTCTTACGATCCGCTCACAGCGCAAAACCTGGACACGGTACGACAGACCGGTCTTATGGGTATGGCTCTCCCCCGTCGTTACGGAGGACTCAACATGCCGATCACTCCTTATATTATGGCTGCCGATATGGTCTCACGTGCTGACGCTGGCTTTGAGAACCTATGGGGACTACAAGACTGCGCCGAGACGCTTTACGAGTTTGGCTCTGAGGATCAGCGTGAGCGCTTCCTCCCCCGTGTCTGCGCCGGCGAGACGATGTCTATGGACTTGACCGAGCCGGACGCAGGTAGTGACCTGCAGGCGGTCATGCTCAAGGCTACTTACAACGAGGCTGACCAGCAGTGGTACCTCAACGGCGTCAAGCGCTTTATCACCAATGGCGACTCAGACATACACCTCGTACTGGCACGTAGTGAGGAGGGGACCAAGGATGCACGTGGCCTCTCCATGTTTATCTATGATGCTAAGAAGGGGGGCGTGACCGTCCGCCGCATAGAGAACAAGATGGGTATCAAGGGTGTCCCCACCTGCGAGCTTGTCTTTAAGGATGCTCCGGCCGAGCTCTGTGGTGAGCGTCGTCTAGGACTCATTCGCTACGTCATGTCTCTGATGAATGGTGCCCGTCTAGGTATCATGGCGCAAGCTGTCGGTATCTCTGAGGCTGCCTATCGTGAGGCTAAGGCTTACGCTGCCGACCGTCATCAGTATGGCCACGCCATCGACAAGTTCCCCGCTGTCTATGAGATGCTTGCCCTGATACGTGCTAAGGCTGACGCGACCCGTGCGCATCTCTACGAGACGAGCCGCTTCGTGGATATGTACAAGGCTTACGACGACATAGCTCGTGAGCGCAAACTTACCCCCGAGGAGCGCAAGGAGCAGAAGTACTACAGTCGCTTGGCTGACGCTTATACGCCTATCGGCAAAGGTATGAGCACCGAGCTAGCTAACCAAAACGTCTACGACTGCATCCAGATCTACGGTGGCTCAGGATACATGAAGGACTACACCTGCGAGCGTCTCTATCGTGACGTGCGTATCACCAACATCTACGAGGGTACCACGCAGCTACAGGTCGTAGCGGCTATCCGCCACGTCACCACAGGCACATACTTCGCCCGCCTCGAGGAGTACCAGCAGGTAGCTGTCTCGCCCGAGTGGCAGGAGACGAAGGAGCTACTAGCCACCTGGATAGAGCGTGCCAAGGCTTGCACCGAGCTGGTCACCGAGACAAAGAATCAGACCCTCCTCGACTACCACGCTCGTCGTCTCGTCGAGATGTGTGGACACTGTATCTTCGCACACCTGCTACTCATCGCAGCGCAGGAGCGTCCCGACCTTTACGAGCACTCCACACACGTATATGTACAGTACGCCAGTGGAGAGATGGACAAGTGCGAGGGACAGATACGTCGCTTCGATCCCAAGCAGCTCCAGCACTACGCTGTGCAGACCTCTACGCCCGCCACTGAGGCGTAGCGGGCTGTAAAGACGGGCGGACGCACGAAACGTGTAACGATTTGTAGGGACGCACGGTCTGTGCGTCCGTCGTAGTACGGCAAGACATGTAACGATTTGTAGGGACGCACGGTCGTGCGTCCGTCCCCGTCAAAACCACGACTCTGTAACCTTTGATACAACGGACGCACGACCGTGCGTCCCTACAAGTCGTTACTCGTCCACTCCGATCACTCCGATCTACTCCGATCACTCCGACACCTCCGATCCACTCCACTATGCAGCAATACCTTGACCTGATAGAGCGTGTCCTCACCGAGGGCAACGAACGCACAGACCGCACGGGCACTGGCACCGTCGGTGTCTTCGGACATCAGATGACCTTCGACCTAGCCGACGGCTTCCCCCTGCTCACCACCAAGAAGCTACACCTGCGCAGCATCATTCACGAGTTACTATGGTTCCTCAAGGGCGATACCAACCTCCAGTACCTGCACGACAACAAAGTCTCTATCTGGGATGAGTGGGCCGACGAAACTGGCGACCTAGGCCCCATCTACGGGGCGCAGTGGAGACATTGGTTCGACCCACACACGGGGCAGACCATCGACCAGATGCAGCAAGCGCTCGACCTCATACGTCACCAGCCCGACAGCCGACGCATCGTCGTCTCAGCGTGGAACGTTGCCGACCTACCCCTCATGCACCTCTCCCCCTGTCACTGCCTCATGCAGTACTACGTCGTGGGAGACCAGCTCGACCTGCAGCTCTACCAGCGCAGTGCCGACATCTTCCTTGGGGTCCCCTTCAACATCGCCTCCTACGCTCTCCTCCTCATGATGACGGCGCAAGTCACGGGGCTACGTCCCGGACGCTTCATCCACACCCTTGGCGACGCACATATCTATAAGAACCATCTCGAGCAGGCGCGCCTGCAGCTCACCCGCACGCCACGCCCGCTCCCCACGATGACCCTACGAGACCGCGGGCAGTCGCTCTTCGACTTCGTCTACGACGACTTCACCCTCACCGACTACAACCCCTACCCGCACATTCCTGCGCCCGTCTCCGTCTAGTTTCCGCCAAGCAAGACGGCTTCCCATTTCCCGATCTCTCTGATCTCCTCCTATTGCTCCGATCACCTCTGATCTCTTTCTTCACCGCTTGTTAATTCAAAAGAAATTGTTATCTTTGCATCGGGTAGGATAGACTTTGCGGAGCCTATCACCTTACAAATAGACACTCACTAATTACCAACACAAATAACTATGACAAAAAAAATCTTTCTAGCGCTCGCAGCGCTCGCAGCTCTCACACTGAGCTTCTCGTCCTGTCATAAGGACAACAAAGACCCAAAGAAACCTACAGATGTCAAGCTCGTTGTCAAGCCTGAGACTGTATCTGTAATGGTCGGTAAGACCGCTGCTCTAGATATCAAGACGCAGCCTGCTGATGCTGAGTACACTTGCATCTCCAAGGATCCCGCTGTCGCAACTGTCGACAAGAAGGGCGTCATCACTGGCGTCGCTGAGGGTGAGACCACAGTCACCGTAACCGCAGGTACCGCTACCAAGGATGTAGCTGTTAAGGTCACTCCTCTCGTTGAAGTCACGGATGATATGTACATCGGTCTTTACAATGATGGATTGGAGAAGTATATCCCAGCTATCTATATGCCTTACAAAATGGCTGACCTAACTAAGTCTAAGCAGCAAGAGATCGTCTATGCTATGACCTCTAAGGGTTGGGAGTTCACTCACTACGATGATGATCCGAATAGCGATGCAGCATTTCTATTTGTAGCCCCAGAGGACAAGCAGGATGACTGGAAAATGATGAGCTTCGCATACTACCACACACCAGCGAAGGGTAATCCTTTCTGCGTAGGTAATGTAGGTGCTTGGTCGATTGATCCTCTACGTCCAACTGATCAACTTACTGATGATGAGAAGCAACTTCAGGATATGATCATAACTGTTGCCAAGGCATACGGCTTTACGGAAAGTCTAGAATTAACTAACCTCGATAATGGTTGGAGTGCACTAGCTGGTTATAACCTGTCTAGAGGAAAGGATAAGCCTCTTGACCTCCTAGCATATGCTAAACCTGTAACAGCTAAATCAGGTGAGGCTGCCTTCCTAATCGCCTTTCAGATCTCTTGGTATGGTCCTGAGAAGAAGTCATCTCTAGCTACTCGTACGGTTCGTCCAGTACTTGAGGACAACCTTGATCTAAGCATGCTACTACGCAAGAACAAGTAATCATCAACGGGACTATGATGTAGCACGAATAGCGGCTACATCGTAATACTCCAAACGTATACCACATCCGCTCCTCTTTGCCTAGCAAGGAAGAGCGGATGTTCTTTTGTGTCCTCTCCACTACCACAAGCTGTAAACTACAGCTGCTATTCATAAGTGCTAACAATAAAAGGGAGTAACGAACGACCAGTGCCCGCTGAGATGAGTAACCCGTGGTAAGGGCGCACAGACTGCCCATTCGTACGTTCGGCACATATCTTTAATCATCTGGTGTATGACTGGTAAAGATATTTTTTGTACCTTTGCCAACCGAAGCCTTTACTCATAGCGAGTAAGTCCTTCACCATAGTAATCATAAGCATCAGAGACATACCGATATGAAGCGTACATTCCAACCATCGAACCGTAAGAGAAAGAACAAGCACGGATTTAGAGCTCGTATGGCGACTGCATCAGGTCGCAAGGTACTAGCTATGCGTCGCGCCAAGGGTCGCGCTAAGCTATCCGTATCTGACGAGTACTAGTAAGTCCCACTTCTCTAACCCATAAGGTTACATGCTCTAGATAGCCTCCTATCTAGCGTTTGTATAAGCTCACACTTAGAGTACACATTGCACTCTAGGTGTGAGCTTGTTTTTTTGGAGAGAAAGGGAGTCTGAGGGGATCGGAGGCATCGGAGCTATCAGAGATGTCGGAGACATCAGATCACTCAGATAGCACAGATAGCACAGATAGCTCTGATTTCCTCTGATCCCCTCGGATTCCTCCGATACCTCTGATACCTCCGATCTCCTCTAGTCTCTAATCTCCGTAACAGGCAGCTCGAGACGCTCCGCCCACGGCATCATGGCGTTGACGAGGGCGATGCGATCGTAGGCGGGTAGTGTAGCGAGCGGTATGTCGCGAGGCGTTAGTACCCCCTCAGCGATCAGATGCGCGCGCTGCACCCCGGCGAGTAGTGGCACACGAGGCGTGTACCAGCGGTTCTCTTGGCGCAAAGCGATATTCGTATAAGAGCTATCCGTCAGTAAGCCCTCCTCATTGACGATCACGATCTCATCCGCCTCACCACGCAACTCCAGTAGCGCCTGCAAGGCTTCCCGGTCGGCCCACTTGAGGTGGTAGTCCAGCGCCGGCGCAGCAACAGCTCTCAGCGACTTGATCGTACGTCGATGATAAGGAGCGTAAGCCACCTCCAGCGGCTCCGCATCGTATAGCAGACGACACTTGACCACCCCCATGAGTGACGCCGGACAAGGGTCCTGCGCCAGATAGTCTGCCAGTCGCCAGCGAGGCGTGACGCCATACGCCGCGAGCGACCGATCGACGCGCTCTTGGTGCAGAGGCAGCAGCTCAGGCTCGCCATCTACGTAGCGGATGCTCTCTAGTAATAACGGTACTCGACTCATACGAATGGTAGATAAACCTTCTGACATACCTCCCGATACTCCTCCGCACACTGACTATTGATCGTGATCCCGCCACCGCTACGGTAACGCAGCACACCATCCGCTTGCTGCTCTATGAAGCGTATCATCACGCCACTATCTAGCGTCTCCCCGTCGAAGTACCCACAGATGCCCGTGTAAAAGCCTCTCGGCTCCCCCTCAGCCGCAGCAATCGCCCGTACGGTCGCCTCCTTAGGTGCCCCGCTAATAGAGCCCGCCGGGAGCAGTTCGCTCAGGATGCTTCCGAGATGAGCACGCCAGTCAGGAGCAAGCTGCCCAACGATCTCTGAGCTCACCTGAAGCAAGTGCCCACGACTGGTGACCAGTTCATCGATATACCTAAAGCGTCTCACCTCGACATGGTGACTCACGCGGCTCAAGTCGTTGCGTATCAGGTCGGTAATCGTGTAGTGCTCGGCCGTCTCCTTGTAGTCGCTGAGGATGGTCGCAGCCGCATCGGGCAGGGTCGCATCTATCGTCCCCTTCATCGGGAAGCAGCTGATCTCATTCTCCACGATGCGCACGAAGGTCTCAGGCGAAAAGCAAACGAACCGTCCTGGCAGATAGCACTTATAGCGAGCTTGCGAACGAAGAAAGACCTCCTCCAGCGAGATATTCAGCTCTATGGGAGTCGCCACCGTCAGATTGGCCAAAAAGCTGTCGCCCCGCTCCAGTGCATGACGGATCACCGCGAAACGCTCCGCATAAGCCTCCTCGCTGATCGGTGTGGCTTGTAGCACGGCCGGCGTATCGCTCACGGAGTGTGCCAAGAGATTGGTCACGCCGCCAATATCGAAGCGCAGCTCTTGCTGTGCCAGAGGCTCCTCGAGAAGGATCAGTTCGCTCATCTCATAGTCTAGGCAGAAGACAAATGGCTTGCCCTGCCCGCCCAGTTCGTTGAGCCTATCAATCATCGATTGCTTCATATCATTCACTCGTTTTACGCCATTTCAATTTCGCAAATCTCACGAGTAACGATTTGTAGGGACGCTCGGTCTGAGCGTCCGTCCCCGTTAAAGCCCTGACGCTGTAACCTTTGACACAACGGACGCACAGACCGTGCGTCCCTACAGGGCGACGTATCGATGTACTGCGTCAAGCTGGTTCGACAACGGACGCACAGACCGTGCGTCCCTACAGGGCGACGTGGGGGGACGACCGTGCATCCCTACAAATCATTACTTGTCAAGTGTGACCACTTGCGTCGTTAGTATCTGCAAATATACTATCTTCGTAGCTTGTAATGAAACATCTACTGATAGCCGACAATCACGACTCCTTTGTCTACAACCTCGTAGAGCTCTTACGCCAGCTCGACGAGTGCACCATGGAGATACACTACACGGAGCAGATCACGCCCGCCATGGTCGCGCACTGTCACGGCATCCTACTCTCTCCAGGCCCTGGGACACCGACTGAGCAACCCCACCTGATACAGCTTATAGACAGTTACCATACGGAGCTGCCCATGCTGGGCGTCTGCCTAGGACATCAAGCACTCGCCAGCTACTGCGGTGCCGAGCTAGTGCAGCTCCGCGCTCCCCTCCACGGGCATACCGACCAACTCATCATCGATCATCACGACGAACTGCTACGAGACATCCCCACGGGGAGCCACATCGGGCGCTACCACTCGTGGGTCGTGCAGCCCGACAGCCTCCCCGACACGCTACAAGTCACGGCAAACGCACAGTCCGACGGCACTATTATGGCGCTACGACATCGCGACCTACCGCTCTGGGGCGTACAGTTTCACCCCGAGAGCTACATCTCCGACCACGGACGCAGCTACCTGCACAACTTCATCACCCAGCTCTAGCGCATCGTCCCCACCTTCCCCTCAAAATCACTTTTCGAAAAGCTACTTTCGCTCCAAAAACCACTTTTCGAAAAGCTATTTTCGCACGAAAAGTCGCTTTTCCAAAAGTTATTTTGTACCTTAGCTCCGTACTTATCAATGACTCAACTAACGTATGGAGCAGCAAGAGATACTTCCACTACTAACAGCCTATCATCGCCGACTGGCTCTGATAGACACCCACTTCATGCGCGCTCTGCACAACCAGATACACTGGGAATCGAGGCTCATAGGGATACGGGGTACTCGAGGTGCAGGCAAGACGACACTTCTCTTGCAGCATATCAAGCAGCGCTTTAGCCCTGTAGACGATGCGCTATGGATCTCCCTAGACAATATATGGTTCAAGACGCATAGTCTCACCGACCTTGTAGCCTATCTGTATACTCATGGGCTGCGACATCTCTACATTGATGAGGTACACAAGTACCCTGACTGGGCCATCATCCTCAAGAACCTCTACGACAGCTACCCCGATCTCAACATCGTATACACAGGCTCCTCAATGCTAGAGATAGACAACTCGCAGGTCGACCTCTCGCGCCGCCAATCGCTATACACGCTACCCGTGATGTCCTTTAGAGAGTATCTAGGGCTCTATGGACTGGTAGATATGGAAGCACTCTCGCTCGAGGAGTTGCTCAGGAATCACGTCACCATAGCTATGGATATCGTCTCTCGCTGTAAGATCATCAAGGCTTTCAACGACTACTTAACGAGCGGGTGCTATCCCTTTAGCCTGGAGGCGGGTGAAGAGTACCTGCTCAAGCTGGCTGCGATCGCCACCCTCGTCATCGAGAGTGACATGCCTGCCGTAGAAAACGTCTCATACGGCACTGTCGAGAAGACCAAAAAGCTACTGGCCATCATAGCGCAGAGCGTACCACTGGTGCCCAATGTCAACAAACTAGGACAAGCACTAGAGACGACTCGTGATAATTGCTTGAGGATGCTCTACACACTAGACAAGGCGCAGATTATCTCGCTCTTGACAAAAGAGGAGAAGAGCTACAAGCGGATCTCCTCTCCCGAAAAGATATACCTCGGCAACACCAATCTGATGGCTGCTCTAGGGGTGCAAGTCAATGTGGGGAACAAGCGGGAGACCTTCTTTAATAACCAGCTCCAAGCAGTAGCCACTGTTACCTTGCCTCCGAAAGGAGACTTCCTCGTTGATGGTCGTTACCTCTTTGAGGTAGGGGGCGCTAGCAAGACCTTTGAGCAGATCAAGGACGAACCCGACAGCTATCTCGCAGTGGACGATATAGAGACTGGTGTCGGCAACCGAATTCCCCTTTGGATGTTTGGACTACTGTACTAATCAGCTATACATCTCGCCTGTGGCCTCCGTCTTGATCGTGTATGGCAGACAGTTTGAGGGAGATCTAGCGTCAGCGTATTCTAGTCAAACGGGAGTGTGACACGATAGCCACGTGGGAAAACAAGAATTTCCACGTGGCTATTTTTTATTCTTCACGTGGGCGCGAATCATTTCTTCCGAAGTTTCATTTGATTCTTCCGAAGTTTCACTTCATTCCTCCGAAGAATTTTTCCTTACCTCCGTGGATATTTTTTATTTTCCAGCGAACTATTTGGAGATTTCTTCGGAGGAAATCGGGAGCATTGGAATGTTCGGAGAAATCGGAGTGAACTCCTCGTTTCAGCGGAATATACGTCAGGTAAATTGTACGGGGGAGCTCTTTGAACGCTTTTTTTGTACCTTTGCGGTGTATATACCTTTTGGAGCGTGTTGCCGATGGCAACAGTCTCTTTTAATTAGTCGACTACAACACACCACTTATGTCTGATCAGATACATATCACGCTACCCGACGGAAGTGTCAAGGAAATGAAGCAGGGGGTCACCCCGCTAGATATAGCAAAGAGCATCAGCGAGCGACTGGCGCAGGAGGTTCTAGCAGCCGAGTGCGATGGTGAGCTCATAGATGTGCGTACACCGCTCATGCATGATGCCCATATCAAGCTCCTCAAGTGGGAGGACGAGGGTGGCAAGCACGCTTTCTGGCACACCTCGGCTCACCTTATGGCGGAGGCACTACAGGAGCTTTACCCTGGCGTACAGTTTGGCATAGGACCTGCTATCGATGCGGGCTTTTACTATGATATAGATGCTGGTGACGAGGTGATCAAGTCAGAGGATCTGCCTAAGATTGAGGCCAAGATGCTCGAATTGGCGCGTCGCAAGGAGACGCTCGAGCGCAAGGCTATCTCTAAGAGCGATGCCCTAGACTTCTTTAAGAAGACGGGTCAGGGATACAAGCTAGAGCTGATCAATGATCTAGAGGATGGTACCATCACAACCTATACGCAGGGGGCTTTTACCGACCTCTGCCGTGGGCCACACCTCCCCTCCACAGCGCCTATCAAGGCGGTCAAGCTGCTGAGCGTGGCTGGTGCTTACTGGCGTGGCGATGAGACGCGCAAGCAATTGACTCGTATATATGGTATCACCTTCCCCAAGAAGAAGCTCCTCGATGAGTATCTTGCGCTACTCGAAGAGGCGAAGAAGCGTGACCACCGCAAGATTGGTAAGGAGCTGGAACTCTTTGCCTTCTCACAGCGTGTCGGACAGGGTCTGCCTCTGTGGCTACCACGTGGTACGCAGCTGAGACTCAAGCTGGAGGACTTCCTCAAGCGTATCCAAAAGCGCTACGGCTACCAGCAGGTGATGACACCTCATATTGGCAATGTGGAGCTGTACAAGACGAGCGGTCACTATGCTAAGTATGGTGCTGACTCATTTCAAGTGATCACGACTCCTCAGGAGGGTGAGGCTTTCATGCTAAAGCCAATGAACTGTCCCCACCACTGCGAGATATACAAGCTCAAGCCTCACTCCTACAGAGATTTACCTGTACGTCTGGCTGAGTTTGGTACAGTTTATCGCTATGAGCAGAGCGGTGAGCTACACGGCTTGACGCGCGTACGCGGCTTTACGCAAGACGATGCGCATATCTTCTGCCGTCCTGATCAGGTCAAGGAGGAATTTCTCAAGGTGATGGACATTATCTTCATCATCTTTAAAGCACTAGACTTTGAGAACTTTGAGGCGCAGATCTCCCTACGCAGCCAGACTGACCGTAGTAAGTATATCGGTAGCGAGGAGAACTGGGATCGTGCTGAGCAAGCTATCATCGAGGCTTGTCAGGAGGCTGGTCTACCAGCACATATCGAGTACGACGAGGCTGCTTTCTACGGCCCGAAGCTTGACTTTATGGTCAAGGATGCTCTCGGTAGACGCTGGCAGCTAGGTACAATCCAGGTAGACTACAACCTACCAGAGAGATTTGATCTAGAGTATACGGGCGAGGACAATCAGAAGCACCGCCCCGTGATGATACACCGCGCGCCCTTTGGCTCGATGGAGCGTTTTGTAGCAGTGCTCATAGAGCACACAGCGGGCAAGTTCCCTCTATGGTTAGCACCCGATCAGGTGGTCATACTGCCAGTCTCAGAGCGCTTCAACGACTATGCAAACGAGGTGGCAGCAGCTCTAAGCGAGCATGATATCAGCGTATCGGTTGACGACCGCAACGAGAAGGTGGGTCGCAAGATTCGTGACAATGAGCTCAAGCGCATACCCTATATGCTAATCGTCGGTGAGCAGGAGCAGGCTGACGGCACTGTCTCAGTACGTAAGCAGGGCGAGGGTGATGCTGGTACAGAAAAAATTAGTACCTTTGCTGAGCGTATCCTTCAGGAGATAGAGAGTCAGATGAATACCAAAGGATAGTCATCTGCCCTTTGTCTCAACAGAAAGATAAGTCGTATCAATCTAAGCACTAGATCAAATAACCCAACCTAGCAAACTGCTAACGAATCACTAACTGCTAATTGCAGACGAATGGCAAACAGTAGAAATTTCAGACGTCCACCCATCAAAGAGCAACCGAACCGCATCAACGAGCAGATACCTCATCGTGAGGTACGTCTCGTCGGTGACAACGTAGATCAGGGAGTCTACCCTATCCAGCAAGCTCGTCGTATAGCTGAGCTACAGGGGCTGGACCTTGTGGAGATCTCGCCAAATGCAGAGCCGCCCGTATGTCGTGTGACTGACTACCAGAAGTTTCTCTACCAGCAGAAGAAGCGACAGAAGGAGCAGAAGGCTAAGCAGGCTAAGGTGGTGGTCAAGGAGATTCGCTTCGGACCTCAGACGGATGATCACGACTACAACTTCAAGCTACGCCACGCCGAGGGCTTCCTTAAGGATGGCTTTAAGGTTAAGGCGTACGTTTTCTTCCGTGGTCGTAGTATCCTCTTTAAGGATCAAGGCGAGATACTACTTCTCCGCTTTGCCAATGACCTAGAGGATCTGGCACGTGTCGAGAATATGCCCGTGCTAGAGGGTAAGCGCATGACCATCATGCTAGCGCCCAAGCCAGCCTCTGCCAAGGGTAAGAAGAAGGAGTCAAAGGAGACTAGCAAGGAGCAGAGCGAACCAGAAGCCTCTGAGGAGAACGATAACGAATAGTCAAAGCACAGACACATTCATAAGCAAGTAAATCACCTACCCTACCAGCTAAGCTCAGTGCTTAGCAGACTATCCAAACAGGCATAGGCGTGCCTCTAGGTAGTTGGTTAGGAGGGTGCATCTAACAATAGTTTCACACAAATCAAAATCCAAACAAAATGCCTAAACAGAAGACAGTATCAGGCGCTAAGAAGCGTTTTTTCCTGACAGGTAGCGGACGCGTCAAGCGTAAGCATGCGTACAAGAGTCACATCCTCACCAAAAAGAGCAAGAAGCGTAAGCGCAATCTTACCTACACCGCTCTCGTGCATCCGCACAATGAGAAGAGTGTCAAGGAGATGCTCAACCTTTAATCGAGGACTCAACAGAGTTTAGTACGTAATCTATTAAACACACTAATCGAAACAAGAAATGCCTAGATCAGTAAATCACGTCGCTTCACGAGCTAAGCGCAAGAGAATACTCAAGCAAACACGCGGATACATCGGTGCCCGCAGAAACGTATGGACCGTAGCCAAGAATGGCTGGGAGAAGGGTCTCACCTATGCTTACCGTGACCGTAAGAATAAGAAGCGCTCTTTCCGCGCTCTATGGATACAGCGTATCAATGCTGCTGCACGTCTGGAGGGTATGACCTACTCCACACTGATGGGTGCCCTACACAAGCAGGGGATTGAGATCAATCGTAAGGTCCTCGCTGACCTTGCTATGAACAATCCCGCAGCCTTTAAGTCTATCTGCGAAAAGGCTAGAGGCTAAACGAGCAGCTCTCTAATACAAAGCCTAGGCGCAAGACACAGGACGCACGATGTCTCCCTTATGACATCTCGATCTTGAGTCTTGCGTCTAGTCATTAATCTATTTTCTATCAAGTCGCTATGGCTATCGTCAGCGCACTTCGTTAGCCGCAGTAGACTTAGCGTGGCGACACGCTCTCCTTCTGTCATCTTACAACTCTCTTCAATCCATAATAGTATGTCAGCTCTTCAAGCAATCTCACCTCTAGATGGTCGCTATGCGAGCAAGACCGCTCCCCTAGCAGCTTACAGCTCTGAGTCGGCGCTCATCCGCTACCGTGTACGTATCGAGGTGGAGTACCTCATAGCGCTAACCCAAGCAATCCCTTCGCTGAGCAAAGCTCTCCCAGCGCCTAAGCAAGAGGCTCTAAGAAAGCTTTACAAGGAATGGTCTATAGAGGCCGCTCAGGAGGTGAAGGATATAGAGGCTACGACTAATCACGATGTCAAGGCTGTCGAGTACTACATCAAGCGTCATCTACCTCAGCTAGAACTAGAGGAGATTGAGGAGTTTGTCCACTTCGGACTAACCTCGCAAGATGTCAACAATACCGCCTTCCCGCTCATGCTCCGTGAGGCGCTACATGAGGTCTACCTTCCGACCCTGCAGAAGCTCATCGAGCAGCTACGTCAGCTCGCTAATGAGTGGCACGATGTTGCTATGCTGGCTCGCACACATGGTCAACCCGCTAGCCCCACACGTCTGGGCAAGGAGATCATGGTCTTCGTCTACCGCTTGGAACAGCAAACGAAAGCGCTGGAGCAAGTGCCTATCACGGGCAAGTTTGGCGGTGCTACGGGCAACTTTAATGCGCACCATGTCGCCTACCCCACCATTGACTGGGTTGCTTTTGGCAATAGCTTCCTCACATCACTAGGGCTGGAGCGTGAACAGTACACAACGCAGATTTCCAACTACGACAACCTCGCTGCTCTCTTTGAGGCGATGGCGCGTATCAACACGATCCTTATCGACCTCGCTCGAGACTTCTGGAGCTACATCTCTATGAGCTACTTCGGACAGAAGATCAAGGCAGGAGAGGTCGGCTCAAGTGCAATGCCTCACAAGGTTAATCCTATTGATTTTGAGAATGCTGAGGGCAACCTCGGACTAGCCAATGCAGTGGCTCTGCATCTAGCCTCTAAGCTCCCCATATCTCGTCTGCAGCGTGACCTGACCGACTCGACGGTGATACGCAATCAGCTTGTCCCGATGGGTTACGCGCTGATAGCTTTCAGCAGTCTCTCCAAGGGGCTCGGCAAGCTAGTCATCCACCCCGAGCGCATCGCGCATGACTTAGATTACAACTGGGCAGTCGTCGCCGAGGCTATCCAGACGATCCTGCGCCGTGAGGGTTATCCGCACCCTTATGAGACGCTCAAGGCACTGACCCGCACGGGTGAGGAGATAAGCCAAGAGACGATCGCCAATTTCATTGACACCCTAGAGGTTGCCGAGGAGGTCAAAGAGGAACTTCGTCAGATCACTCCGCACAACTACGTAGGGCTCTAGTCTGCTAATAAATTAGTACCTTTGTCTCAGCTCAGTCAACTAGTAAGATCCACAGTTAGTAAGATCCGAAGGGAAGCCTGTTGACGTTGTTTTAACAGCAACAGAGTTCCCTTGATACAGAATATACCACGCAACATACTAAACCTGTTGTGTGGTCATTAAATAGCTTCATGTCTATAGACAGCAATCCTACATCAGAGGCACAACACAAGAAGAGTCCCTCTGCAGATTCATCTGCCGAGGTGCCCGCGTCCGCACCTACTGGCAAGCGCAGACGTCAACGCATAGCGCGGCCCGCTGCCAATGAGTCCTTGATCCGTGTCAAGGTCAGTGGCGAGGAGAGTGCCACGGTGACGCATCGCAACATAGATGCCTCTGAGATGGTCAAACCCCGCGACATCAATGCTGAAAAAGCTTTAGAGCGAAGGCATAACTTCGACGAGCAGCATACTGGAGAGCGGAGTTTTCACAAAGTGTCGGCGCCTGTGTCTGTAGTTAGCAATGGCGATCAAGATGACCCTGTCATATACCCATACGCTAAGCAGAGAGGAAAAGCTGCCCGCTCTACAAGGCGTAGCGAAGAGGCTCACACCTCATCGCCACGAAGCAAGAGAGGAACCAATGCGACGGATCGTAAAGATAAGCGCTCCGCAGCTCCTCGCAAAAATGCTGGTCAGCGTCCTAACAATAAGCAGCGTAAGGGCGAAGCTAAACCACGCACACCTAAGGCTCCTGTCGAGCCTGTGCGTTATACCTCTCCCCTAGTCGAGGCTGGCGAACCGATACGACTCAATAAGTTCCTCTCCAACTCAGGACTATGCTCTCGTCGTACAGCAGACCAGTACATCGCAGCAGGACGTGTCAAGGTCAACGGCATCGTTGTCTCCGAGCTTGGCTCGCAGGTGCTACCGACCGACCAAGTGATGGTCGACGACAAGCTAGTCTCTCTAGAGGCTAAGGTCTACGTACTACTCAACAAGCCGAAGAACTGCGTCACGACGCTCACTGATCCCGAGGGTCGACGCACCGTCATGGATCTCGTGCACAATGCCTGTAGCGAGCGCATCTATCCCATCGGTCGACTAGACCGCAATACGACTGGCATCCTCCTTCTGACCAACGATGGCGACCTAGCGGTGCGCTTGATGCACCCCGCCTTTCGCAAGAAGAAGATCTACGAGGTAGCCCTCGACAAGGAGGTCACCGTAGAGCACATGCAGATGATCGCTCACGGCTTCGAGCTAGAGGATGGCGAGATACACGCCGATGCCATCAGCTATATCACCGGACAGACCCACGACAAGGTCGGCATAGAGATTCACTCGGGTCGCAACCGCATCGTGCGCCGCATCTTCGAGCATCTAGGCTATCGCGTTGTGCACCTAGACCGAGTCTACTACGCTGGTCTCACCAAGAAAGATCTACCACGCGGTCGCTGGCGCTACCTAACGCCCGAGGAGGTGCGCTACCTCCGCATGGGTGTCAAGGAACAAGAGGAGAGCGGCGTAGCTCCCACTACCAAAGTTTACCACAAGCACCAAGAGACACCAGAGCATCCCTTTGCATCCGAAGAGATCGAAGACTAAATAGGTATAAACCATATCAGCAGATACTATGAATAACTCACTACCACGCACTACTATCAAGGAGCTCCCCCAGCTTGCACAGCGTCAGCTCCCCCAGCCCGTCTGTGTCAAGGGATGGGTACGCACCAAGCGAGGCAACAAGGCTGTCTGCTTCGTTGCGCTCAACGATGGCTCGACCATACACAGCATACAGATCGTCATTGACAAGACCCAGACTGACCCCAAGCTTCTCGAGCAGATCACCACAGGCGCCGCTATCGGCGTCGTCGGCACGCTCGTCGCTTCTCAGGGTCAAGGACAAGAGTACGAGATACAGGCTGAGGAAATAACCGTCTACGGCACCTGTGATCCCGTACGCTATCCATTGCAAAAGAAGGGACACACGCTAGAGTTCCTCCGTGAGATCGCTCACCTGCGTCCACGTACCAACACCTTTGCAGCCGTTCTCCGCATTCGCCACAACATGGCTTATGCGATCCACACCTTCTTTCACGAGCGTGGTTACTTCTACCTTCACACCCCGATTATCACATCTAGCGATGCTGAGGGTGCAGGGCAAATGTTTACCGTCACCACGCTAGATATGAACAAGCTCCCCCTCGCTAAAGACGGAAGCGTGGACTATAGTAAAGACTTCTTTGGCAAGCACACCTCACTGACCGTATCGGGACAGCTAGAGGGCGAGCTAGGAGCCATGGCACTAGGCGGTATCTACACCTTTGGACCCACCTTTAGAGCTGAGAACTCCAACACGCCTCGCCACCTCGCTGAGTTCTGGATGGTCGAGCCTGAGGTCGCCTTTATGGATAATGAGGGCAACCAAGACCTCGCCGAGGCGTTCACCAAGCACTGTCTGCAGTGGGCACTGGATCACTGTATGGACGATCTCGAGTTCCTCGCCGAGCATTACGACAAGGAGCTCATCGAGCGCATCCGCTTCGTCGTGGAGCGTCCATTCGTACGCACTACCTACACCGAGGGAGTCGCCATCCTCGAGGAAGCCGTTCGTGGCGGCAAGAAGTTTGAGTTCCCCGTCTACTGGGGTGCCGACCTCGCCAGCGAGCATGAGCGTTATCTCGTTGAGCAGCACTACAATGCGCCCGTCATCATGACTGACTACCCGAAGGAGATTAAGGCCTTCTACATGAAGCAAAACGAAGACGGCAAGACCGTACGCGGTATGGACGTCCTCTTCCCGCACATTGGCGAGATCATCGGAGGTAGCGAGCGTGAGACCGACATCGACAAGCTCACGGCACGTGCCCAGGAGGTCGGCATCAAGGACAAGGATCTATGGTGGTACCTCGACACGCGTCGCTACGGCTCAGCACCACATGCGGGCTTCGGACTAGGCTTCGAGAGACTCCTCCTCTTCGTCACCGGTATGACCAACATCCGTGACGTGATCCCCTTCCCCCGCACGCCAAACAACGCCAACTTCTAGCAAAAGCAAAGCATTTCAAGCGAAAAGGCTGTAGTACCGAGAGCGGTGCTACAGCCTTTTCATTTATCTGTCAAATACCTGTTAGTGCTTTTTGGAAGTCATAATGTTGAGCACGAGACGATCCGTTTCATTCATACCCACACGACCTATGCTGGTCAGGTTGTCTATCGTCTGATCCACATCATCGTCCACGATGCCCTCGCTACCGGTGACCACCTTCTGCTCCATCGCTAGCAAGGCAGAGAACATCGCCGTACTCACACCACTCGATACCTTTAGACTACAGCTCGGCTTAGCACCGTCGCAGAGTAGACCAGTAATGTTGCCCACCATATTCTTCACCGCATAGCTCACCTGCTGCTTATTACCCCCGAGCAGATAGGTCAAGCCACAAGCGGCACCCGTCGAGGCAACGACACAACCGCACAGAGCCGAGAGGCGACCCAGCTTCTGCTTGATATAGATCACCATCAGATTACTCAGCATTAGGGCACGAACCGTCTCCTCGTGGCTCTTCTTCTGCTCCTTGGCAAAGGTCAGCACAGGCATCGTTGCCGTGATACCCTGGTTGCCACTGCCCGAATTGCTCATCACCGTCACCGGCGCCCCGTCCATACGTGCATCGCAGGCGGCACTCGTAGCTGAGATGATCTGCGTCAAGGTCGATTCGCCTAGATACTTACGCCCCAAGTCACTCTGCACCATACGCCCCACAGCGTGGCCGTAGTTAGACTTCATCGAGAGCCGACTAGCCTCGGCATTGACCTCCGCATCAGCTAGGATAAACTCTATCTCCTCCAGCGGGGCAGTCGTAGCGAAGTCATAGACGAGCGAGAAGTTGAGCGCCAGCTCATCCTCGTCCTCCTCGTCCTCCTGCTGCCCTATCGGATGATCTTCTAGCACCTGGTCACCCTTGGCAAGATAAGTCAGATGATCATGCTTGCCGCTGATGATAGCAGTCGCTGTCTCGCCATTAGTCGTCTGAATGGTCACCTCGGCGTAGAGCTTGTCGACAGGCTCAGGCTTCGTCCCAATGGTGATTATCTTAGCCTCGACCAGTCGCTTAGCCTCAGCCAGCTGCTCAGGTGTAAAGCTGTCTAGGAGCGTCAGCCCCTTGTCTGGCTGTGCGATGACGACGCCGAGAGCTATAGCTATCGGTAGTCCAATCATGCCCGTGCCTGGTATACCCACACCGAGCGCATTCTTGAGTACGTTGGGGCTCAGCAATACCGATACGCTCTCTGGCTTAAAGTCACCTAGCGTAGCACTAGCGTAGGCGGTGCAGAGCGATACGGCTACTGGCTCCGTACAGCCTGTAGCGGGGACGACCTCTTGGTGAATGAGCGAGATAATCTCTCGACGTAAATCTGGAGTTAGTGAGTGCGTAGTCTTCATAAGGAGGAGGAAAAGGTAGAGTTAGGGATTTGTCGCTTCGTAGTCACTCCGTGTCACATAGATCAAAGAGGTCGCACCGAGCGTGATTACATCGCCAGAGTGCAACTCGCAAAAAGTATCCGGCAGGTACTCAACGCCAGCAACGAAAGTACCCGTCATACTATCCAAGTCCTGTATGATCGCCTGTCCGTCAGGCTCTATCGTGATCTGACAATGGTTACGCCCCAAGCTGGGGTCGCTACTGTGTATCGGTGTGGTGACCGAGGTGCCACGTCCATTGTAGCTGCCTATCGTGTTGCACCCCTCGTAGAGCGGGAGCAAGGCAGCGTAGGCAAAGTCGTTGGCGATCAACTGCAGGTAAGCTTGCACCGGTTCCCCTTCGGGAGAGAGGTCGGCATAGCGTGCGTTAAGATGCTCTAGCGTAGCACCTCTAAGGCGAAAGCGTAGCGCCTCGGAGCATGCAGGGCAGAGCATAGCGACCTTGCCACGGCAGTCAGCATTGGCGAGGATCGTCTCTTCAGAGATCTTAGTCGTACAGTGAGGACAGAGGATATAGTTCACGGAGATGTGTGCGAAAGTTTGTTTTGCACCTACAAATGTACCACAAATATACCACCTAAACTCACTTCGCTCGGAGCCGCTCGCAGTTTCTTCCCTATGAAACTGGAGTGCCAACCAGTGTTAGCACTGAATCACCACCCTATTCAAGCGCAAAGCAAGGGGGCGACACCTAGACTCATTGGTCTAAGTGCCGCCCCCCTTTATTAAGGTTAGTTTGCTGACCCTACTGAACGGGATCAGTCACCGTGACTAGTACTTAATCTCCTCGTCTTGACCCATCTCGTGACGTGTGATCTTCTTGCGGTCGATGGCACGCCAAGCGTAGAAGATGTACGCCAAAACAAACGGGATCAGTAGCGAGACGATGCTCATAGCCTTCAGCGTGTAGGGGCTGGAGCTACTGTTTTGGATCGTCAGCGAGCTATTGATGTCAGCTATTGAGGGGTAGTAAGCGGTGTTGTTGTACCCGAGGATGAGGAGCAGGCCTAGGACAGCGAGGACAACGCCGACACCTTCGAGCCAGATACCCTTGCGGAAGCCTTTCTTGACCAGCGTAAGGATCACGCCCGCTAAGACAAGTACCACACCCACGAGGAAGACGATAAGGATCACGGGCATAGCGAGGAAGTTGTGCAGATACTTGTACTGCACTAGGCTAACGGCTCCTGTGCTGGGGTCTACATCATATCCCTTGGTTACCATGAGGAAGACCACATAAGCGACGAAGAGGACGACGAAGATAGCTGCATTGGGGAGCAAACTCTTGCGAGCACGCTCGTAGGCGACCTCATCTTCGATATTGTTGATGAAGTATAGGAGCGCCGTGGTGCGTGCGAGGAAGAGCAGCGTCACACCGAGTACCACATTCCAGGGATTGAAGATAGCCTCCAGTCCGTGTAGCTGTAGCCCCGTGAGGGGATCGGGCTTCCAGACGGAGATGGTCTGCATGGAGGCTCCGAGGTCGTAGATGGCGCTCTTGTCCACGATGAAGTTACCGCCCGTGAAGAGCGTTGAAACCGCAGCACCTAGAAGTACCGGAGCCAAGACACCATTGATCAAGAGGAAGGTCTGGAAGGTCTTCTTACCCCATATGTTGCCATGCTTAGACTGATACTCGTAGGAGACCGCCTGTATGACGAAGGTCAAGCAGATCAAGATCCATACCCAGTAAGCTCCACCGAAGCTGGTCGAGTAGAAGAGCGGGAAGGAGGCAAAGAAGGCGCCTCCGAAGGTAACTAGTGTCGTGAGGGTAAACTCCCATTTACGGCCCGTCGAATTGACAATCATGCGCTGCAGTGGCTCGTCACGACGCGCTGCAAAGATAAAGGTCTGTCCGCCCTGCACGAAGAGCAGGAAGACAAGCAGGGCTCCTAGCAGTGAGACTAGGAACCACCAGTATTGCTGTAGAAATGCGTAGTCCATTATGATAGTGTGTCTATGGGGTTAGTGATTACTTACTCTCACGCTTGCTAAAGAGCTGCTCCACATCATTCAGATGAGACTCAGGTCCATGCTTGATCGCCTTGACCATGATGCTCACCTCTGCGATGAGTAGGATCGTAAAGAGTACAGCGAAGATGATGAACGTGGTCATCACGTTGGCGGGTGCAAGCTTAGAGACAGCTGCATTCAGCGGGAGCATATCCTGGATAGCCCACGGCTGACGACCCATCTCGGCGACGACCCATCCAGCCTGACTGGCGATCCACGCTAGCGGGATACAGATGACCGTTATGATATGTAGCCAGCGATAGCGAGCGTACTCCTCGTAGCTCTTCTTACGCTGCAGTATCCAGATGAGGAGGAGGACAAGAATAAAGAGGAAGCCGCAACCGACCATGATACGGAAGGCGTAGTACATGAGCGGTACGTTGGGCACGAGATCCGCCTTGTCCTGGACATAACCATAGCCAAAGTGGTCGAAGTTCTCCTGTATGATTGCATTCTGACGCTCCATCTCGGCAGCGTCACCAGCCTTCTGAGCTTCGCCATAAGCAGCGAGCGCTTCGATAGCGATCTTACCACGATTCATACGCTCATCAGCAGAGAGTGCTTGGTTGCCATCCTTGTCATAGTAACCACCCTCTAGGATATTGTTGATACCTGGCACGTAGCCATCGGTAGAGCGTGTGCCCAGCCATGAGAGCATGTACGGCATCTTGATGTTGAAGACGAATGGATCTTGGTTTGCCTCGGCTTGTGGTGTGAGCTTGTCGCAGTCAAGCAGACCGATAGCACTGAGTCCTAGTCCCTTGCCATCAGCGGTCTTACCTTCTGGGGTGCTTTCGCCAGCATCATAGAGGGCCTCCATAGCGGCGAGCTTCATAGGCTGTCTCTGAGCCACGTTGTAGCCAGAGGTATCTCCCGTGAAGACCGTGAGCAACGCAGCAACGAGTCCGAAGGGAGCAATGATACGACTATTGGCCAGTGCAAACTCCTTGTGCTTGCCACGAAGGATGTAGATAGCACAGATACCCAGCGCAAAGACAGAGCCGAGCGTCCAGGAGGATATGGTCGTATGCCAGAACTTATTCACCGCTGAGCTAGAGAATGCCACGGCCCAGAAGTCGGTCATCTCGCTACGTACGGTAGCGGGGTTGAAAGCCATCCCGACAGGGTCTTGCATCCAAGCATTAGCAACAAGAATCCATACGGCCGAAATGGTCGCACCGATGACGGTCAGCCACGTAGCGGCTAGGTGGAAGCCACGGCTCACCTTGTTCCACCCGAAGAACATGACAGCGATGAAGGTCGCCTCCATAAAGAAAGCGAGGATACCCTCGATGGCGAGCGGAGCGCCAAAGATATCACCTACGAGCCAGCTGTAGTTGGACCAGTTGGTACCGAACTCGAACTCGAGGATGAGTCCCGTGGCGACGCCGATGGCAAAGTTGATACCAAAGAGCTTCTGCCAAAACATCGCCCAACGCTTCCACTCGGGGCGATTGGTGCGATAGTACTTAGTCTCGGCTATCGACATGATCACACCCAGTCCGAGTGTTAGTGGCACAAAGAGCCAGTGATAGCATGCGGTCAGAGCAAATTGCAATCTGGACCAGAGGAGTAAAGCGTCTACATTCATTATGCTATATAGTTAAGTTAGTGATTGTCTTGATGGAGCGTATCGATGACAGGTGCCGTAAGCTGATGCTGCACGAACTCTATCTGCGCTTCTTTATCTCCCTGCTCAGCAATAACCCGCGGAAAGAAGATAGGACGCAAGATGGCAAACATGATAAAGAGCTTGATGGCTACAATAATCCACAGCAGACGGCTCGTGCGGCTTTGACTTCGCAACCCATCACGATAAAGGTCATAAAACCACCGAAGCCCCCAGTGGGACTTGCCCTTTGTACCAGTAGATTCTGCATCCATGCTCATTGATACTTTCTGATATTTGCGACAAATGTAGTATTTCTACATTAAAGAAGAGGTCTTTTGGCGGAAGATGTCATAAGAAAGAACGATTTTGTCAAGTCATGACCGTCGTCCCTGTCCTATCGCTAGGATAGACTCGGGGATGATCCGATGGAGCCAGTCAATTACCTCGCCATCGGTCGCCTCCTCCGCAAGAGCTACTATAATAGTATCGTACCCAGCCACGCTACCGAGCGAGAGCGACGAGGAAGAGCTGTCAAGAATGGTCGCTATAGACTGCGCAAAGCCAGGCTCCGTGCGGATGACCAGCATCTGCCCTGAGAGCGCATACGAGCGGAAGCCGACCGTCGGAGAGATCAGTCCCGTGGGCTGCGTCGTGACAGCGTCAGTCTGCGGGATCAAGGGGAGCTGATAACACGGTTTGAAGGAGCCTGGACGCACACCTTTGGTGGCACCCAGCTCAGCGAGGTAGGTCGAGAGCGTTCCCTGCGTGATGGAGATGTTACGTCCTCGCAATAGCTCGAGGAGCATCGCTTGGTCTGTCACCTCGTGGGTCCTGAGCAGGTCGGCGATGACACTGAGTCGCTGGTTCTTCGTTTGCTTACTCATATTATAATAGGCTGACTCTTCGTTTGCTTATATATAAGGTGTCACATAGAGGCGTGTACTACTAGCTCATACGACACCCATCTATGGCACAAATATACTCTTTTTTATCTCGTTGCTGGCAATTAGAGGGGAGCGTAGATTCAACTATCAAATGCAACTGAATTGGTTTCGTCGAGCTTTTGATAAAAAAGCCGTCCAGAAGTTAGGACGTTGAGTTTCTTGCGAGGTCTGTTATTGAGGAGCTTTTGCACTCTTCGGACCTCCTCAGTGGAGTAGGTGTTAAAAGCGAACCGCAATTTCCAGTAGTAAGTGCAACACGAAGCGGACAAAAGCACCTTCCTTTGGAGGTAGTTTTAGCGGTGGGTCAAAAGATTTAAATGGAATGAGCTAACTCCCTACGAAGTTTTTTTTTCTACATTTGCAACTGTGTTGCACTTGACACTGGAATGTGCGAACGTATTTATGATCTAAAACAAAGACCGACATGAATAAACTTTTACTTAGCTTAGTTGCGCTCGCTGTTTCGGCAGCCGCAAGCGCACAGAATGTGTATTCTACCGACTTTGAAGGAGCAGACGAATTTGCGAAATGGACTGTTGTCGATGCCAATAACGACGGCATTACATGGGTATATAACGCAGAAGGCTCGCAGTCGAAGGTGTTCTACGCTTATTCTTCGAGCAATGTGGCTGACGACTGGCTTATTTCGCCGGCTATAACGCCCACCGCAACGGGCAAGCTGATGGTGCAGTACACTACATACGGCACGTTGTACGGCGAGAAGCTCTCCGTCTACACAGGCAACGCTCCCACGGTTGAGGCAATGACGAAGCTTCAGGCGCAGAACGACAAGGTGCTCGGTGTGCGCACAACGGAGTATTTTTTCTACGATGCTACTGCTGGCGTACCCTTCTACGTTGGCTTCCACACGACGAGTCCTGCCGATCAGTGGCGCTTCTATATGTGTGAGTTCAGTGTGAAGCAGGTTGACAAGGAGGTAGACTTGCAGGTAGACAATGTGCTTAGCCCTGTTTCGGGCGACAATCTCAGCAACGCTGAGACGGTGAAGGTTCACGTTGTGAACAACGGACTCGAAGCGTCTGACAAGTTCGAGGTGGCTTACCAGCTCAACGGAGGCGCCGTTGTGAAGGAGAAGGTAGACCGCTCGCTCGCACCAGGCGAGGCTATGGAGTACAAGTTCAGCCAAAAGGCTGACCTCTCTATGCCGCGCCGCAAGTATACGCTTAAGGCGTACACCATTGAGCCGAACGACATCAACAACGCAAACGACACGACCACCGTCACGGTGCGCCATGGCGGAGCTGTCACACCGCCTTACTCGTGGGGCTTCGAGCCAGGCGACGACACAGCCGACTTCAAGTTCTACAACCTCAACGGCGACGATGGTGAGTGGAAGGTCTATCAAGCTACATATATGAATATGGCGCGCACGGGCTACGGCTGCCTCGCGTACAACTATAATAAGGAGAACGACGCCAACGACTGGGCTATGCTCGACCCTATAAAGGTGGAGGCAGGCAACTACGTGCTGCGATACTGGTATTCGGGTTCGGACGGACACACCGAGAAGCTGAGCGTATACTGGGGCACAGGCAACACGCCCAACGATATGGAATACTGCATTGATGAGCATACCATTAAGCAGGGCAAATACCAGGAGTCGTTCAAGGTGATCAAGTTCGACAAGCCGCAGACCATCTATCTAGGCTTTTACTCGCACAGCGACAAGAACGAGAACTGGCTCACCATCGACGACGTGCAGTTCTACAAGGCTTCAAACGATGCTGTCGACCTCGTTTTTACCGACATGGCATTGCCTTACGACTATGTGCGCACGCCTAACGACAAGAACGTACAGTTCACCATTCAGAACGTGGGCATCAAGGACGCCAAAGGCAAGGTGAAGGTGAGCGTCGACGGCGAACAGAAGGCTGAGATGGACCTTAGCATGAAAGCGCAGGAGATAAAGAACCTCACGGCAAGCAACGTGCTTGACGGACTGGCTGCGGGCAAGCACACCGTGACAGTAACTATCGAAAGTGACAACAACATGCCTGACAACAAGGTGATGTCGAAGGAGGTGAATGTGCTGGGTGCCCCAGTAGTCTACTACGACTTCGAGGATGGCAAGATTTCGTCTGACATCAGCTTCTATGTAGGCGACTCTGGCACGGTGAACGCTAATGCTGGCGACGAGTTCAACAAGGAAGGTTGGGGAATCTTCAACATCGATAAACATACTATGCTCGGCGAGCATGTGCTTGCAGGTACAAGCTGGATAGACGGTGCTACGCCCGACCGCTGGCTCATCCTGCCGAAGGTGTATGTGAACAGCGAGAACGCTTGCTTCGTTTGGGACGCAATGTCGTTCAACCAGCTGCTGCTTGAGACTTACCGTGTGAGGATCTCTGACGGTTCGGGCAATCCTGCCGACTACTGGTACACTACCGACCTTGAGGTGAAGGGCGAGACTATTACGCCGAAGACTCGCGGCCTCAGCCTCTCGAAGTACAACGGCAAGAACGTATACATCGCCTTCAACCTCGTAACACCGAAGGGGGAGGTACTCTGTCTCGACAACATCGGCGTGTACGGTGACGTCGTTAGTAGCATCACCGACGTGAACGGCGAGGTTCCTGGTATGTTCATCGTCGACAGCAACAGCTTCAGCGCAGTAGGCGCTAAGTCGGTGGCCGTGGTAGATCTCAACGGACGCACCGTGCTTCGTGCTGAGAGCAGTTCGGCAAGTGTAGCAGGCTTGCAGCCTGGCGTATACGTTGGCGTGGCTAAGTTTGCTGACGGCAGCACTAAGTCGCTGAAGTTCGTGAAGAAGTAAGTAGGAGGCTATGGCATCAGTAGGAGGTTGCGGTGGCGGATTCGCTGTATCGCTGATGAAGAAATAAGCGCAGATAAAGTTTGGCACACTTTTTTCAATTCAAACGAACCAAACTTATCGTGAAACTTTATATGGTAAAAGCATAGGTTTTACTGGGTAAAGTCTCAAGAGCGTAGATTCAACTATCAAGGAAATCGACAAATTCCTCCGTGGATATTTTTGATTATCCAGTGAGGAACGAAAAAATTCTTCGGACTTATCATCTGATTCTTCCGAAGTATCATTTGATTCTTCCGAAGAAATTATGCTCGCCTCCGTGGAGAATTGTCATTTTCCCATGAGCTATCGAGAATTTCCTCCCGAGGAATCAGAGACATCGGAGATATACAAATCATAAGAACTGATGAGTAGCCTCTAAAACAAAGGGAACACTGTAACCGCTGTTTATTATTAAAGTAGTACCTTTGTGGCACTGATTGTCTCTATACTGATAATACAATGAACGAACTACCCTACCTAGTATTTGCTGGCTCAGCCTCTCAGAATCTCGCCGAGAAGATTTGCGACTCACTGGGCTGCCCCTTGGGCAAGATGCGTACCGAGCACTTTGCCGATGGTGAATTTGCCGTATTCTACGAAGAGAGCATCCGTGGCAAGGATATCTTCCTCGTACAGTCGACCTACCCTAATGCCGACAACATCATGGAGCTCCTACTCATGATCGATGCGGCTAAGCGTGCCTCGGCTCACTACATCACTGCGGTCATACCCTACTTCGGATGGGCTAGACAAGATCGCAAGGACAAGCCTCGTGTCTCCATCGGCGCTAAGCTAATTGCCGACCTACTCTCTGTAGCTGGCATTACCCGCCTCATCACGATGGATCTACACGCAGACCAGATACAAGGATTCTTCAACGTACCAGTAGACCACTTATACGGATCCACCGTTTTCACAGAGTATATCGAGCACAACATCCCCGTGGACAATCTCTGCATCGCTACCCCTGACGTAGGTGGTACGAAGCGTGCCAATAGCTACGCTCGCCACTTTGGGGTGCCTATGGTCATCTGCCACAAGCGTCGCGCTAAGGCGAATGAGGTGGCTGAGATGACGATCATCGGTGATGTCACAGGCAAGGATGTCATCCTCGTCGACGATATCGTTGACACCGCTGGCACCATGACCAAGGCTGCAGACCTCATGCTAGAGCATGGGGCTAAGTCTGTCAGAGCCTTCGCGACACATGCCGTCATGAGTGACCCTGCCACAAAGCGCATCGACCAGTCTGGCCTGACGGAGATGATCTTCACCGATTCGATTCCCTACTCTAAGAAGAGTGAGAAGGTACGCATCATCAGCGTTGCAGAGCTCTTTGCTGAGTCTATCCGCCGCGTCTGCAGCCACGAGTCGATCAGCTCGCTCTACAGCTTCTAGACGCAAACCATCTATACAAGAATACCCTAGCCGACTCATCAATGAGACGGTTAGGGTATTTTCCATTTCTATAGATGGGGACTACAGGCGATCTCGTTCTAATCTCTTTTTTCGTACCTTTGCGTACGATAGTATCCTGTAGGTATTAAGTATGACAAGACAAACGCTCCTCAGCCTCTTAGCTCTCAGCTGGCTCCTGCTCACCAGTAGTTGCGCTGAGTACATGCGCATACAGAAGTCCAAAGACCCCACGCTCCGCTACTCTTATGCCAAGAAGTACTACAACGAGGGTAAGTATAGCCGTGTGGCCGAGCTCATGGTCGATGTCCTACCGCACTATGAAGGCACACAGGAGGGTGCACAGGCTCTTTACATTATGGCTGATGCACTCCTACAAAACAAGCAAGAGTCTAGTGCAGCAGAGTACTTTCGCAGGCTGTACAGCAAGTACCCACAGGATCCACGAGCCGCAGAGGCTCACTACAAGACGGGACTATCACTCTATCGTATAGCTCCCGACCCACGCCTAGATCAGTCTGTCACCTATAGTGCTCTCAAGGAGCTACAAAGCTACCTAGAGGCTTATCCTCAGAGTGAGCATCGTAAGGAGGTAGAGCAAATGCTCTTCGATCTGCAAGATAACCTAGCCAAGAAGGAGTTTCTCACGGCTGATCTATACTACAATCTAGGCACCTACCTAGGCAATAACTATATATCAGCCATCATCACGGCTCGCAATGCACTCAAGGCTTATCCATACACCAAGCATCGTGAGGATCTACTCTTTATCATCGTCGAGGCTTCCTATCAGCAAGCGATCAATAGTGTAGAGAGTAAGAAGCAAGGACGACTACGCGAGGTCATTGATGCATACTACAACTATGAAAACGCCTTCCCAAATGGGAAGCATATCAAGCGTGCTAAGACACTACGTGACCGCGCACAGCGTATGATCATTAGCTAGATAAGAGCTACTAGACAAAAGAAGGACTATTGACCTATCCCCCTACACATCCTAAGACCCCAATTCGCATTATGACAACAAAAAATAAGAAGCAACCAGTACCACAGACTACTATCACCCGCTCCCTTCCGGAGCTTTGGGAAGAGACTGGAAATATTTACGAGACTGTACGTATCATCTCCAAGCGCGCCAACCAACTATCCGTAGAGATGCGCGACGAGATCCGAGAGAAGATGCAGGAATTTGCTAACTACCAAGAGGCTCTCGACGAGACGCCAGCAGAAAATAGCGAGCAGATTGAGATCTCTAAGTACTACGAGCAACTACCCAAGCCAACGCTTGTAGCGACCACCGAATTTCTCAATGGTGAGGTCTACTTCCGACTCCCAAATGAAGAGTCACAAGACTAAGTAAGGCACCCCCCAAACCATACGTTCACTATGTGGCAACGCATTCAGACTCTATACCTATTCCTCAGTGGGGTGACAGCAACCCTACTACTACTCTTCACGCTCTTCACAGTCATCCCTGCCGGTCAGGAGACTACCTATGCGGCAAACTTCACAGGACTCATCGTCAATGGATGGACTAGCATTAAGTATTTTAATCTAGTCTCCTTCGTTCTGACCTCTTTGGTGACGATCCTCTCCTTTGTTACTATCTTCCTCTATAAGCGGCGTAAGTTACAGATACGTCTGACGATCATCGGTCTCCTCCTGATGGTGGCTGCTATTGCTGCCTTTGGCTATATGCTGTGGCGACAGACTGATCTTATGCAGGCTACAACCCAGATGCGGTTCTGGCTCATACTGCCGATCATCAATCTACTATGCCAGTATCTGGCTATGCGTAACATCATCAAGGACGATATCCTCGTACGTGCCTCTAATAGACTACGCTAGTATAGGATCCTCTAGATAGCTTTCGTAGGGGCTTACATCATTCACCCACCACTATTCATTCGCTTTCCTATGGCAATCATCTTCCCTGACACGTCACACACCTTTGGCGAGTATCTACTCATCCCAGGACTGACAACGCCCGAGTGCACTGTGGACAAGATCTCCCTACGCACTCCACTGGCTAAGTACCGTCCTAGTGATGGTGAGTCTCGCATCAATCTCAATATTCCCTTCGTGTCTGCTATCATGCAGAGCGTCAGCAATGACACGATGGCTATCGCACTAGCTCGAAACGGAGGACTATCCTTCATCTTTGGGTCACAACCTATCGAAGAGGAAGCTGAAATGGTGGCTCGTGTCAAGAAGTTTAAGGCAGGCTTCGTGCGTAGCGATGCCAACGTTAGTCCTAAAGACACGCTCGCTGATGTGCTAGCTATGACGCAACGCACGGGACACTCGACCATCGGAGTGACTGATGATGGCACTCCCGATGGTGTGCTATGCGGCATTGTCACGAGTAGAGACTACCGGCTATCGACAGACTCCCTGGATCGCAAGGTTTCGGACTTTATGACTCCTTTCGAGCGGCTTACCACAGGACGCAAGGGGATCTCGCTAAGCGAGGCAAACGATATCATCTGGGCTCACAAGCTGAACGCACTTCCAATCATTGATGAAGAGCAGCGACTCTGCCACTTCGTATTCCGCAAGGACTACGATAGTCACAAGGAGAACCCACTCGAGCTACAGAACCCGCACAACAAGACGCTCATGGTCGGTGCAGGTATCAACACCCGTGACTACAAGGAGCGCGTGCCAGCGCTTGTAGAGGCAGGGGCTGATGTGCTTTGTATCGACTCGTCTGATGGCTTCTCTGTATGGCAGAAGGATACCATCGCTTGGATACGTGAGCAGTATGGCGATAGCGTCATCGTAGGCGCAGGCAATGTGGTCGATCAGGATGGCTTCCGCTACCTCGTAGAGGCTGGTGCAGACTTTGTCAAGGTTGGCATCGGTGGTGGTTCTATCTGTATCACACGTGAGCAAAAGGGCATCGGACGTGGGCAAGCTACGGCGGTCATCGATGTTGCTAAGGCGCGTGACGACTACTACCATGAGACAGGCATCTATGTGCCTATCTGTAGCGATGGTGGTATCGTACATGACTACCACATGACCCTCGCACTGGCTATGGGTGCTGACTTCCTTATGATGGGGCGCTACTTCGCTCGCTTCGACGAATCGCCCACAGAGAAGCTTCGCATTGGCAATAACATTGTCAAGGAGTATTGGGGCGAAGGGTCAAATCGAGCTCACAACTGGCAGCGCTATGACGGCGGAGGAGCCTCCACGACGATGAAATTTGAGGAGGGCGTCGATAGTTATGTTCCCTATGCTGGCCCTATGAAGGACACACTCGATCAGACGCTCAGTAAGATCAAAGCTACGATGAGTAGCTGTGGCACGGTCGATCTGAAGTCTCTTCGTAAGAATGCTAAGCTGACGCTAGTCTCCTCTACCTCTATTATCGAGGGAGGCGCACATGATGTCATTCGCAAGGATCGCACCTAATGCGTACGCTCTTTGGTCAGTAAAGCATACATGCTCTCAGATCAGTAGATAGCCCCTCCTCGCCGAAGTATCGTATTTAGTGTACTACCCCGAGTTACTCACAGTCGTAGGTCCGACCGCTTGCGGTAAGACAGCCTTGGGTGTGGCTCTAGCTGAGGAGCTGCATGGTGCCATACTCAGTGGAGATAGTAGACAAGTCTTTATCGGCATGGACATCGGCACTGGTAAGGACCTAGATGCCTATACCACAGAGCGTGGCTCTATACCTCATTACCTCATTGATATTGTCCCGGCTGGGCATCCGTTCAATCTCTTTGAGTATGTGAGGCTTTTTGACGAGGCGTATCACGAGGTTGTCTCGCAGCAGCTCAAACCGATCTTTGTCGGGGGATCAGGACTCTATGTCGAGCAGGTGTTACAGACGAGACCCATGCACCAAGTGCCGCCCGATGCCTCGCTGCGAAAGGAACTAGAGCAGCTCAGCTTAGCCGATCTGCGAGCTATACTCAGTCGCTATCCACGCATAGAGCATGTAGACCTAAGCTCAGCACGTAAGTGTATCCGTGCCATCGAGATAGCGCAACACTATGCGAAGTATCCAGAGCAGTATCTAGCCTACCGCGAGGCTCTTCGTAAAGCTAAGCAACAAAAGCCGCCATTCATTATCGGGCTACGCTTAGCTCGTCAAGAGATCATACGACGCATAGACCAGCGACTACAGAGCAGACTGGAGGAGGGAATGGTTGCTGAGGTAGAGCGGTTGCTTGATGAGCAAGTACCCGCAGACACGCTTATTGCGTATGGTTTGGAGTACCGCTTCATCACCTTATATTTACAAGGTAAGCTTAGCTACTCCGAGATGGAGGAGCAGTTAGCGACCGCTATTCATCAATTTGCTAAGCGGCAGATGACTTGGTTCCGAGGTATGACCCGCCGCGGACTACCCATACACTGGATCGACGGGCATCAGTCGGTCGCCTACCAGCGAGACCGAGTGCTACGACTGATTAAGGGTTTGTAAGGGGGAAGTACTAGAGCAAGCCGTTTCTCCAAAGATATATGATGCGCTCTGTGACCGCATCGTCCTCGACATGCTCAGGATCAAACTTCATATCTAGATTACCCCCGTACAGCTTCGCAAAGGCGTTGTACCAAGTAGCGGTGAATCCGCCATAGATTGCCTTAACGATCTCATACCCCGTCGAGCCCGTCTCTCTATTCACCAACTTGATGAGGAGTAGACCCTGTCCGAGAGTCAGATCCTTCATCCGTGGCGTATATTCCTTGACCAGTTCTTTCTTGACACGCGCCAGATGCGCACGACGCTCACGCTCCGTCGGAAAAGTCTCTGCATATTCGTATGTCTCAGTAATCATCCTGCTAAGCTCCTCTGCAATAGGGAGCACTTTCTTGACATCTCGCACCCGTCGCCAGTAAGCGTAGCGCTCTGACTTAGAGAGAGGCTTGTGAGGAGTTCCGAAGACTCGTACTTCGGGCAGCTGTATACTGGCGATATCCTCTTCAGATAGTGTGTCAGGAACCTGTACAAAAAGCTCATCCATGTCGCTACAGATCGGTGACATGTTGGCACCCTTCAGCCCTTTAGCAGAAAGAAGTATGAGGGGGAGCAGTGAGATGAGGAAGAGCTTAGACAAATATTTCATAGTTACAAGTAGTGTGTCTTATGAGAGAATTTGTTACCTTTGACGACCAGCAGGAAGTACCTGACAAAGGTACAACTAATTGAAGAACCTCATATCAATCTATGGACGGATTAAGTCATGTCTTACAAATCTATACTAACCAGCTCTCTGCTCCTCCTTGTTATCCTCTGTGGATGCTGTACCTCTAGCTGCGTCTACAAGAAAGGATCTAAGGCGATGTCACAACAAGAAGTCAATTTCAAGGATTTTACTGCGATCAATGCTAATCGTGGTCTTGACCTCGAGATCACACAAGGTGCTGAGTACTCGATATCAATCTCTGCTCCTGAGAAGTATAAGGACGATGTCAAGATCGAGCAGAAGGGGGAGACCCTCTATATTAGCTTGAAGCAGGATGTCAAACGGTCCCTCGACACCGACCACATCACCATACATATCTCGATGCCAAACATTACCAAGATAGATCTAGCGGGAGCTACGGAGGCTTGTTTCATCGGGCGGTTTGAAGCGCCACGATTCGCAGCTCATCTGTCGGGATCCTCAGAGATAGAAGATCTCGCCATCGTGGCAGACGAGGTGAGCATCGAAGCATCTGGAGCAAGCGAAGTGTCAGGCACTGTACAGGCCAAGCGAGCTATGGCGAACCTAGCTGGAGCTTCCGAGCTTGACATCATAGCTAATCAGCTAGGTCAGATGACGATGCAGCTCTCGGGTGGCTCAAGCGCTGAGCTAAAAGGAGCTATCTCCAATCTGCAAGCTACGCTAGCAGGAGCCTCTGAAATTGATGGCGAAGAGTTGACCGTTTCAGACCTAGACATCTCACTAGCTGGCGCCTCCTCCGCAGAGATTCGCAATAGCGGTAACCTGCGCTATAAGCTAGCGGGAGCCTCCGAGCTCACCATCTATGGCTCTCCTAGAGTCCTCGACTCGCAGAGTGATCGCTCTTCATCATTTGAGATTCGCTAACCGAAAGCCTTCACACGTCACATTGTTCATCTCTTATCAGTAGCTATGTCCTCTATCAAAGAGCTTATAGATCGTCTCAAAGGTCATGTCAAGCGCCTGAGTGCTGAGCATCCCAAGCGGGCACAAGCCTTCCTATGCGGCTTAATAGTCTTGGGGATGGGTATCTATACCTTTGTCATAAGCGACTCCAACCTCGGCAAGCAGCTCCGCTACTCGCATCGCATTCAGGCACTAACCGACGAGTGCAAGCGACTCGAAGAGGCTTATCGTAGCGACAGCCTGAAGATAGACAGCTACAAGCAAGACAAAGCTTCGCTAGAGCGTATCGCTCGTGAGGAGTATCGTATGCAGCGCCCTGATGAGGTTGTCTTTCTTATCAAGGACAGACCCGAGTCCGAAGGCGAAACAAGCAAATAACCCTTTCACAGACCAGCTCTCTAAGCTTACATTACTACAATCTATGTCTCAACCGAAGTTCAGCCGACAACGCCTACTCAACCTATTCTACCGACTAGGTTTGATACTGATGTTAGTAAGTCTATCCCTACCGCTCTTCTATGAGAGCAAGGCTACTGGCTACATACTGCTGGTCGGATCGCTTCTCTACACGATAAGTCAAGCTTTGATTGATAGGACCAACGTAGATCTCCGCACGAAGCGACTACGAGGCATGGCTCTTCTCGCAGGAGCCCTCTTCGTCGCAGGCTCCTACCTCTTTATCGTAGAGCAGTCATACTGGAGACTCGTACTTATGGTCGCATCAGTCTTACTGCTATACTCCAACGTAGTACTCCTCTATCACAAGCCTCGCTCCAAAGAAGAGCCCCCAGCAGAGGTGTAAGCACACAAGCCTAGCATGCCAACAAACAACATTAAAAAAGCTCCTCAACGGGAGCGTGTCTACAGCTTCACAGCGACAGAGTCGGGGGCACTCCTCGAGCTACTCTTCCAGCTACTTCCAGAGTTAAGCCGCACGACGGTCAAGCAGTACCTGCGCAACCGCTGTGTCTTACTAGCAGGGGTAACGACCACACAGTTTGACACGCCCGTGGCCATCGGTGACTCTATAGAGATCTACAATATAGGCACCGCTGAGGAACTGCAGCATCCGCTCATAGAGGAGCTTTACCGCGACGAGCAGTTCATCGTCTTACACAAGCGCCCAGGCATCCCCACCATCTCCGTCGGAGGAGCCAGCAAGAGCAGCCTCTTTCAAGTCGTAACACACCATCTCAAGAAGGTCGATCCGAACGAAAAGATCTTCCTTCTGAATCGTCTCGACCGAGACACCGAGGGCATCATCATCGTAGCACGTAATCGACAGCTACAGCAAGACATACTCGCCGAGTGGCGCAGCTTCGTCCTCTCCAACAACTTTGAGGCAGTCGTCCTAGGTACTCTCAATACCAGTAGCGGAGAGCTAGCGACCCGCCCTACCAAGGATAAGAAGAAGGGCTCCGACAAGCGTCGCTCTGCGGCGTCGTCCGCTAGAGACAAGAAGCCAGCCTCCTTTAGAGCTAGCTACGAGGTGCTCTCCACAGGTCCTTATATCACAAGAGTCAAGCTCTCACTACTCACACGCAATAATAGTATCCGCTCCACGCTCGCCAGCATAGGACACCCGCTACTTGGGGATCGTCGAGCCAGTGAGTCCATTGCGCCAGCGCTCAGTAAGTACCTGGCGCTACGAGCCTCTGAGCTAACCATCTTCCATCCCATAAAGCGACAGAAGATGCAGTTTACCATAGATACGCCACTTGTCAACCTAGACAAGATCTCACAGACTCGTCTCACCGCAGCCCAAAAGAAGGCTCTTTTTTTGGAGGAAACAGCGGCCAGTCAGCATAAGAAAAGAATTTAGTAACCACATAAATATGAACTTAATCGGATGATTATGAAGCAACGCACAACGTACTTACTACTTCTCATCACTCTCTTCCTCGCAGCTGTACCTAAGCTAGCAGCACAGGCGGGAGGTATGATTGACCCCGTCAAGTTTTCTCAGCAAATTACCGACGACGGCAAGAAAATAGTCACCGTATCCATCACCGCTCGTGTCATTGACGGCTGGCATCTCTACGACCAGAACCTACCAGCAGGAGGACCCGTCTCACTCGAGTTTCACACCGACAAGCTCAAAGGTGCTAAGGCTCTAGGAGGCTTCAAGGCAAACAAAGCCCCTCATCGCTACACCGACGATATCTTCGGCACAGAGGTACGAGAGTTTGCGGGGACCGTTACTTTCTCTCAGCAGCTAGAGATCACCGACCCGAAATCTTTCGTCTATGAGGGCCAGCTCAAGGGTCAAGCCTGCCAAGAAAACTGCGTACTCGTAGACTACGACTTCAACTTCAGCTCCAAGCAGCTCTCTAAGCCAATGCTAGCTGTTGCTGCAACCGACCCGTCAGAGACGACTGACGAGGATTCATCTACAGAGGCTGAGGCAGACACTACTGAGACGGCAGCGCTCGCAGCAACGGATTCGCTCTCCGCAAGCGCTACCTCAGCTAGCGTCTCTGATGCAAACTACTGGGCACCCGTCGTAGATCAACTCAAAGCGTATGGCGACCGCAACCAAAAGCAGTCTACCGCTGGTCTTCTGTACATCTTTATCTACGGCTTCCTCGGAGGTCTCATCGCTCTGATTACTCCATGCGTATGGCCTATGATCCCGATGACCGTGAGCTTCTTCCTCAAGCGCACCAAGTCTCGCAAGGCTGCTATACGAGACGCAATGATCTACGGACTCTCCATCATAGTCATCTATGTAGCTCTAGGACTCATCATCACCGCTATCTTTGGTGCTAGTGCCCTGAACAATCTAGCAACCAATGCTGTCTTTAACATCATCTTCTTCCTCATACTAGTTCTCTTTGCCGTCTCCTTCTTTGGAGCCTTCGAACTAGTTCTGCCGGCTAAATGGACCAACAAGATGGACTCTAAGGCAGACAGCACCACGGGTCTACTTTCCATCTTCTTCATGGCGTTTACCCTCGTACTCGTCTCCTTCTCCTGTACAGGTCCTATCATCGGTACCCTCCTCGTACAGGCCGGTACCTCAGGCGAGATCGTCGCTCCTGCCATCGGCATGATCGGCTTTGCGCTAGCGCTGGCACTACCCTTCTCGCTCTTCGCCATCTTCCCCAACATGTTGCAAAACATGCCAAAGAGTGGTGGCTGGCTCAACTCCGTCAAGGTGGTCCTCGGATTCCTCGAGCTGGCGCTCTCGCTCAAGTTCCTCTCCGTTGCCGACCTCGCTTACGGTTGGGGCATTCTCGATCGTGAGACCTTCCTCGCACTCTGGATCATTATCTTCGCACTGCTAGGCTTCTACCTGCTCGGCAAGATCCGTCTGCCGCACGACACGCCACTGGAGAAGATCAGCGTCTCTCGTCTCTTTATGGCGATCATCTCCCTAGCCTTCTCTGTCTATATGATCCCTGGTCTGTGGGGTGCTCCGCTCAAGGCTATCACCGCCTTTGCACCGCCACTCTACACGCAAGACTTCAACCTGTACGATGGCGAGGTGCATGCTAAGTTTGACGACTTTGACGCTGGTATGCGCTATGCTCAGGAAACGGGCAAGCCGGTCCTACTAGACTTCTCAGGCTTCGGCTGTGTCAACTGCCGTGAGATGGAGAACTCCGTCTGGATCGACCCAACCGTCAAGGGGCTTCTCGAGGATGACTATATCCTGATCACCCTTATGGTCGATGACAAAACCGCGCTGCCTAACGTCATTGAGGTAGAGGAAAACGGCTCTGTCAAGAAGCTTCGCACCGTCGGCGACAAGTGGAGCTACCTGCAGCGTAGCAAGTTTGCAGCCAATGCACAGCCTTACTACATCGCCATCGACCCTACAGGCAACCCGCTGAGTGCATCGTATGCACATGACACCGATATCAGCAAGTATATCGACTTCCTCAAGAGTGGCCTCAAGGAGTATGAAAAGCGCCAGAAGGAGCAGGCTAAGTAGTCAGCTCTTATAGTTCCTTAGAGAGAGTCTCTATCGTCACGACGGTAGAGACTCTCTTATTTTATCCCCTAGCAAGAGGTCCATTTTACCTAGGTTAAGGTATTGACAGGCGAAGAGATAGCATCTACCTTTGCATACAGAAATACCAACATAACGTTTCAAAGCAAATGAAGAATATCGGACTATACTTCGGCTCCTCTACGGGCCATGTCGAGGGCATCGCAGATAAGGTTGCCCAGCTACTAGGAATTGATGCAGCTGACGTGCACAACGTAGCAGATGCTACGCCAGATTCTGCCATGTCGTACGACCTTCTCATCCTCGGCTCCTCTACCTGGGGCTACGGTGACCTGCAGGACGACTGGGAGGGCTTTCTCCCCAAGCTTGCTAAGCTGGATCTCTCGGGCAAGCAGTTTGCCGTCTTCGGCTGTGGTGACTCAAGCAGCTATCCAGACACTTTCTGTGATGCTATGGCAGAGATTGCAGAGCAAGTCACAGCTGCTGGTGCCACTCTCATCGGGCAGATCCCTGCAGAGGGCTATAGCTACGAGGCTACACGCTGTGAGGAGGATGGTCAGCTCATCGGCTGCTGTCTAGACGAAGACAACGAGAGCGACGAGACGGATGATCGTCTCGACACTTGGGTACAAGCTATTCAAAAGGCATAAAGCATGTGAGCCTCAATTCAGCAAATCGGGTAGCCCGATAAGACAAGTAACGATTTGTAGGGACGCACGGTCGTGCGTCCGTCCCGTCAAAGGTTACAGTATCCAATACTCGTCTTACCCTTCGACAACGGACGCTCGACCGAGCGTCCCTACAAAGGGTTACTCGTAAGATTTGCGGAATAGAGGATAAGCGAGCCTCTTTCATAATTCTTTTTTTTCTGTTAGTTAAGTGTGTATGTCGACCGAGTGGGTGATGCTGAGTGATAAGGTTTACGAGTTTCAGAAAGGGATACGTCCTTTATTTCTCTGTACCGTAAGCAGAGAGGTAGCACCTCTCCTGATGAGACGCTTGGAGCGTGCTGGCATAGCTTACCATCTAGAGGAGATCTCTAGTGTGTCACCGCGTGTCAATCTCTTCTTTGGCAAGGAGCTATGTATCGCCATTATCTCTGAGATGGTGAGAGGGCGATCCCTGACGACGCTCTCGCCTGAGGAAGACTTTATCCTCGGCACCCTACTCGGCTACGACACTTGTCAGCAGTGCGAGCGCTATCAGCGACGTAAGCAAAGTGCAAGCCAGATGGTCGCTAGCTAACAAAAATCGGTGTCACATAGTTAGACTGTTGGGTGATGGCGTAGTAGTCTGATCTACTCGTCATCACCCGATTGTTTTGTAGCGAGGGGTGTTAGGATGACTATTTGCGGTATCTATATTTTTCGTACCTTTGCACCACGTTTTTAGCCCAAAGGGAGGTCAGCGCATACGCTATGATCTCAAATGAGGGCGAGCCGCTAGCTCAGTAGGTAGAGCACAACACTTTTAATGTTGGGGTCATGGGTTCGAGCCCCATGCGGCTCACGGACGACCCCAAAATACTTTATAGTGATACAACATTCAGATGGTCTCTCGGTAACTTACTGGGAGGCTTTTTTTGTTTGTATGGCTAGGGATAGTCTATCCGTCGTCAGCTACCGTAGGAGCTAGTCGTGTAGAGAAAAATCCAATCCTCACGTGGATATTTAGAAATCCTCACGTGGGAAATGAAAATTCTCCACGTGGGGAAGGATTATTTCTTCGGAAGAATCAAATGAAACTTCGGAAGAGTCAAACGATAAGTCCGAAGAATTTTTCTTTTCCCACGTGGAGATTTTCGATTTTCCACGTGGCGGTGAGAGGTTAAGTAGTCGTTTCGGTCCTTTGGTGGCGAGATTGTTCTGCTGCTTTGCGCTATATTTCTTACCTTTGCTCTCAGTACTATCAGCTACCTTATGAAGTCTCTAGTCAAAGTCTTCCTCACGATACTTCTAGTCACGATAGCCTGTCCACTGGATATGCTAGCGCAGCAAAAAGCGTATACGATCGTAGTCGATGCGGGTCACGGCGGCCATGATGCGGGTGCTTGTGCCTTCGGACGTAAGGAGAAGGATATCAATCTGGCGGTAGCACTCTTGACGCGCAAGTACATTGAGCAGGCGTACCCTGAGATTAAGGTCTATATGACCCGATCGACAGATGTCTTCGTCGGGTTACGACAGCGAGCCAACTTTGCCAATAAGAAGAAAGCCGATCTCTTCATCAGCATCCATACCAACTCGGCGCCGAGCTCGAGTGCTTCTGGCACAGAGACCTACGTGCTGGGATTGCGCCGTGCCAATGATAACCTAGCAGTCTCCAAGCGTGAGAACCAAGTAATCCTTCTAGAGAAGGACTACAAGGAGACGTACGAGGGCTTTGACCCAAATAGCACGGAGAGCTACATCATCTTTGAGTTTATGCAAAACGTCCACCTCACGGCCAGCATCAATGTGGCCAGCGAGGTGCAGAAGTCCTTTGTCAAGCTGGGACGAGGCAATCGCAGTGTGCGCCAAGGACCCTTCCTCGTGATACGAGAGACGGCTATGCCGAGCATCCTCATAGAGCTAGGCTTCATCACAAACAAGGCGGAGTCGGACTACCTCGTCAGTCAGAGCGGACGTGAGCAACTGGCTAAGGGCATCGCCGACGGCTTCTCTAGATACTACAAGAAGTATATACGCACGACCAGCCCTAAGAAGCAAAAGAAACAAAAGGAGACCACCGAGTCGGCATCTAACGAAGGGACTACAGCACAGCAAAGTACCACAACATCAGATAGTGAGGAGTACTACCGCATACAGATAGCCACGTCTCGTCAACAGCTAGAGACAAGCGACCCTTACTTTCGCAATCTAACCGATGTACAGCGGGAGCAGCGTGGCAAGCTTTACATGTACACAGCTGAGCAGTACAATTCTCTCAGCGAGGCGAGACAAGCTCAGCAGCGACTCGCTAAGCGCTATCCAGACTGTTACATCATCCGCTACCTTAAGGGCGTAAGAGACAAAGAAATTTACTAAGAGACACTGCTGCACCATGCCACAGAAAAGACTCACACGACAGACTGTCAAGATAGGATTCTTCACCCTCTTAGCGATCGTAATCCTATACTTAGGGATCACTTACCTCAAGGGACTCTCCATATCAGCTCGCTCTAAGACTTATTATGTCGCTATGAATGATGTGACGGGGATCAATGTGGCTACACGTGTCTTCGTCAATGGCTACAAGGTGGGATCTGTACGGAAGATGGAGTATGACTACCTCAATAATGGTGAGACGATCCTCACGCTCACGCTAGACCCTGATATAAAGCTACCTCAAGGTACGCAGGTGCAGGTCGCCCAGACGCTCCTCAGTGGCGCTCTGGTCAACCTAGTCCTCCCTGAGGTAGAGACGGGTGCTTATCTTAATGCCAAGGACACCATACCAATGTCCACGCACCGATCTGCTAAAAGCCTGGAGCAGCTACAGAGCGAGTTCGTGCCGCGACTCTCCACCACGCTCAGCCGTATGGATAGCGTCTTACTACAAGCCAATGCGATCCTCTCGAATCCCAACATAGAGCCGACGCTCGCCGATGTGCGTCAGTCGGCACAGCATATCAACGCTTCGTCAGCTCAGCTACAGCAGTCGCTCCGTTCGCTCCCCACTATTATGGGGCGCATCGATCATACCTCGGCAAATGTGGAGAGCTTCGCCTCTAGGCTTGACTCGCTACAGCTACAAGAGACGGTAGCTAATCTAGAGAGCACCTCTCGTGAGCTCAAGAGCTTCACCCAGCGGCTCAACCAGTCCGATGGTACCGTCGGGCGCCTACTCAACGAGGACGGACTCTACAACCGCATCGACAGCGTCACGACCAGCCTCGATGCTCTGATACAAGACATCAAGGCGCACCCCAAGAAGTATGTCAAGCTCTCGCTCTTCTAACCGCAAACCTCTATGACACGCAATAAAAAGAAGCCGCTTAACTGGCTAGATAAGACTCTCTTCGTCCTAATGATCCTCGTCATCGTAGGGATGATCGTGGCACTCTCTGTCGCTGATGGGGCTAAGCTCTACGTCCTCCTCGGTGGTGGCGGCTTGCTCGTGCTCAACCTGCTCTTCGTCCTCTACTTCGCACGGCGCAACAGACTATAAGCAAGTTGGGACTATAGGATGCTCTGGAGACTCTTCATCACATTCGTTCGCATCGGGGGCTTTACCTTCGGGGGAGGCTATGCTATGCTTTCGCTCATACAACATGACGTCGTGGAGAAGAACCACTGGATGACCAATGAGGAGTTTATCGACCTCTTCGCCGTGTCGCAGTCGCTGCCGGGGGTCTTTGCGGTGAATATGTCGATCTTCATAGGCTATCGGTTGAAGGGCTATATCGGAGCGGTGACTTGTGCTATTGGTGCGACCTTGCCCTCCTTTATCATCATCTTGCTCTTGGCGATGTTTTACCAAGAGGTCAACGACAATGTCTGGGTACAGCGGGTCATGTATGGCATACGCCCTGCGGTTGTGGCGATGATTGCGATCCCCGTCATCACCACTTGGCGCGCGATGAAAGGCACCTGGCGCATGGTCTGGATACCGATCCTATCCGCTCTGCTGGTGTGGCTCATGGGCGTCTCTCCCGTCTGGATCATCCTCGGCTCTGCCCTCGGAGGGATCATCTATAGTGTTATGAGAAGGGATTAGGACGGCAAGACAATGATCTACTTACAGCTCTTTTGGGTCTACATTCAGATCGGTCTCTTCGGCTTCGGGGGAGGCTATGCGATGCTTTCGCTCATCCAAAACGAAGTGGTCTACAAGTATGGCTGGCTGACCAACCAGCAATTCACCGACATCGTAGCCGTCAGCCAAGTTACCCCAGGACCTATCGGGATCAACAGTGCTACTTACATAGGCTATGTTGTCACGGGCGGTAATATCCTCGGCTCGCTCCTAGCGACGACCGCCGTGATGCTCCCTTCCTTCATCCTCTGCCTCATCATCTCCCGAAGCTTCCAAGCTTTTAGGAGCAATCGCTACGTCGACGCAGCCTTCCTCGGCATACGCCCCGCTAGTGTCGGGCTCATAGCGGCCGCTGCGCTGATGCTGATGATACAGCCAGGACTCTGGACGCTCCTCACGCTCCCCGCTGGCACGCCGATCACGGTGGATAATATCATCGTCACAGAGAACTTCATCGACTACCGCAGCTTCATCATCTTTGCCGTGACGGGACTCGTTCTTTACAAGAAGTGGGTTCACCCGATCCTTCTCATAGTCCTCGCGGGCATTGCTGGCGTTTTGCTCTACTCACTATGATTACCCCTCGACTCCATCCACTCATTGGCAAGCGAGCTGCCTTCTACACGCTGGGCTGTCGGCTCAACTATGCCGAGACCTCGACCATCGCTCGCCAGCTAGCGACCGTGGGCGTGGAGCGTATCTCTGACGAGCATCACCACACGACAGAGGTGGTCCCCGATATCTGCATCGTCAACAGTTGCTCGGTGACCGACACGGCGGACAAGAAGTGCCGCAGTCTCATCAACCGTCTGCACCGTGAGTACCCCGAGGCACTCATCGTCGTGACTGGCTGCTATGCCCAGCTACAGGGCGACCAGATTGCTCAGATGCCTGGAGTAGACCTCGTCGTTGGGTCGGGGCGCAAAAGCGAAATCGTCTCGCTCCTCACCGAGCTGTGCCAAAAGCGCAACCAGTCGAAAGTAGCTACGCCCCACGTCACCTCCCGCCGAGAGCTACAACACTTCGAGCCGAGCGTCTCTTCGGACGACCGCACGCGCCACTTCCTCAAGGTGCAGGACGGCTGCAACTACTTCTGCACCTACTGCACCATACCTGCCGCTCGTGGCGTTAGCCGCAACGGATCTATCGCCTCACTGGTGGCGCAGGCGGAGCGTGTCGCTGAGCTGGGTGGCAGGGAAATCATCTTGACAGGCGTCAACATCGGCGACTTCGGACGCACCACGGGTGAGACGCTCCTAGAGCTACTCCACCGACTGACGAAAGTCGCAGGCATCGCCCGCTACCGCATCGGCTCCATCGAGCCAGAGCTACTGACCCCAGAGATTATCCAGTTCGTCGCTGAGACGGAGCAGTTCATGCCGCACTTCCACATCCCCCTCCAGTCCGGCTCCGACCAGGTGCTACGCTTGATGCGACGGCACTACGACACGGCGCTCTTTGCAGAGCGACTCAAGCTCATCTATGAGCTGATCCCCGATGCTTTCGTCGGTATTGATGTCATTGCGGGCATGCGGGGCGAAATGCCCGAGCATCACGCCGAGACCTTAGCTTTCCTCCAAGCGCAACCGTGGAGCCAGCTGCACGTCTTCCCCTATAGCGAGCGCAAAGGCACCAAAGCTCTAGAGATCAAGCCCGCTGTACCCACAACCGAAAAGAAGCTCCGCACGAAGGAACTCCTCGCTCTCTCCAGCGAGCGGCACAACGCTTTCTGCGCCCCCTTCGCTGGCTCCGTCCGCCCCATTCTCTGGGAGGAGACACGGCACGGCGAGATGATGGAGGGCTTCACCGACAACTATATACGTGCCGCCCAGCCGTACGACCCTGAGCTCGTCGGCGCCATCACCCCCGCACGACTAGCTCACTGGAGCGTGCGGCGACAAACCTTCACCACCAAGCCATAAGCCGACCTATGAGCCGTCCCGACCTAGCCATCGTCGTCCTCAACTGGAACGGGCGCAAGCTCCTTGAGGAGTACATTCCGCCCCTCGTGGCGCACACACCGCCTGAGGTGGCCGACCTCGTGGTCATAGACAACGGTTCGACAGACGACTCGCTCGCTTACCTGCAGGAGGCTTTCCCGCAAGTCAAGCTCGTTCGTCTATCCGAAAACTACGGCTTCGCAGGAGGTTACAATCGAGGGCTTTGCCAGCTCGACTATCCTTATTATTGTCTCCTCAATAGCGACGTACGTGTCTCGCCCCACTGGTGCGACCGTCCGCTAGCTTTGCTGAGGGAAGGTCTCGCTGCCGTACAACCCAAGCTGCGCAGTGACCGCCAGCCCGAAGCGTTTGAGTACGCTGGCGCTGCTGGTGGAGAGCTAGATCGTTGGGGCTATCCCTTCTGTCGGGGTCGTCTCTTCGACACTGTCGAGCTGGATCACGGGCAGTATGACGATGAGTGCGAGATACTCTGGGCGACAGGCGCCTGCTACTTCGTCAGTAGCGAGGCGTTCTGGAGGGTAGGAGGCTTTGACGAGAGCTTCTTCGCTCACATGGAGGAGATCGATCTGTCGTGGAGGCTTTGGCTTGCAGGCGGTCGTATTCTTTACACCCCCGACAGCATCGTCTACCATCTCGGAGGGGCCACGCTCGAGATGGGGAGCCCGAGGAAGAGCTACCTCAACTTTCGCAACAACCTCCGCATGCTCTACAAGAACCTCCCCACACGGCATGCCCGCAGGCGCATCCTGCTCTGTCGCCTCCCGCTAGACCTGCTCGCCGCTTTCACCTTCCTCGTCAAGGGGCAACCCCGACACGCGTCAGCCGTGCTACGAGCCGTGCGAGACTTCTACCGCACCCGTCGCCAGCTCGCCCTCTCCGCCGATCAACCCTGGTACCAGCCCACAGCAACCCCGCCCATAGCGCGCTACTCGCTCCTCTGGCAGTACCACCTCCGTCGTCGGCGCACCTACGACCAGCTCCCCTCGTGAGCCTCCTACTTTAAGACTGTTGACTTTTGCAACAGTCTCACTTTAGGAAAACAAAGTAAACCGCTAGGACAAGGCAGGCGAAAGCGGCTAAGTGGTTCCACTGCAACGGCTCCCCACGGAAGAAGATCACCGAGAAGAGCGTGAAGACCGTAATCGACACCACCTCCTGTATCACCTTAAGCTGCATCAAGCTGAAGGCACCGCCGTTGCCGACATAGCCGTAGCGATTGGCCGGGATCTGAAAGGAGTACTCAAAGAGTGCCAAGCACCAGCTCAGCAGGATCACCAGATAGAGCGGCGTGTGGTCGGAGATGACCCTCATCTGCTCCAGCTTGATGTGCCCGTACCACGCGAAGGTCATAAAGATGTTGGAGGTCACCAGTAGAGCAACCGTTAACCAAGGATTCATAGATAGATCTGTAGATAAGACATTACGGAGTGCAAAGTTAGCAACCTT